>JAPPGP010000173.1 GCA_028821395.1 Defluviicoccus sp. | reverse complement strand
TCGGCGGTGATGACCCCGTGGCGCCCGAGCGTCACGCGGCGCGACTTCCCCTTGTGCCGGGTCTGGACGACATAGACCCTCGACCCCGACGGATAGACCCTCACCCCGAAGCCCGGAATGCGGTCGTCCCAGAAGACCTCATCGCGGTCCTCGACGACAAGCGCGTCGACGGTGCGCTTGGAGATGGTTCTAAACTTCAGCTTGGCCATGCGATGCCCCTTGTTGAGAATCGTTCTCACCGTCCCCGGTCGGCCGCCGATTCGCTATTCGTCGTAAGCGTAAGATGGGCGTAAGCGACCGGAGTCGTTCTCCAGGGTCTTGTACCGTAGCAGAACGAGGGTTTCAAGAGGCGTCGACGTGGGTGCAACCCATTGTCCTATAGGGAATAATCATGGAAATGTCGCCTCCTGCGTTCTAAAGGCATCTCAAGGGTACGCATGTCCAGATATCCGAAAATAGGAGTCAATTTAAGTGCCGCCGACATCGGCGGCGAGCCTCGCGCGCGGCATCAGCCCAACCCCTTCCGGCGGCGGAGTGTAGCGATTGACGCCCCCTGCCCACAGTGGTCATGCTCGGCCCCGGCAATCGGGAGGGAATGGCGGGATGAAGAACAGGCTGGACGGCGGCGAAGCGGTGGTGCAGGCGTTCCGCTGCCTGGACATGGACTACGTGATGGCCTCGCCGGGCTCGGAATGGGGCGCGGTGTGGGAGGCGTTCGCCCGCCAGAAGGTCTCGAACGTGCCCGGCCCGGTCTACCTGAGCTGCGCTCACGAGACCCTCGCGGTCGATCTCGCCATCGGCTACACCGGCTATACGGGGCGCATGCAGGGGGTGATGCTGCATACCGGGGTCGGGCTGCTGCAGGGCTCGATGGGGATCGACGCAGCCCAGCGCCTGGGCATCCCCATGGTGGTGGTCGCCGGCGAGGCGCTGACCTATGGCGAGCAGGAGGGCTTCCACCCCGGACCGCAATGGCTGTCGAGCCTGAGCGTGGTCGGCGGGCCGCACAGCCTCGCCGCGCCGCTGGTCAAGTGGTCGAACCAGGCCTCCAGCCCGGCGACGCTGTTCGAACAGCTCATCCGCGCCGGCGAGATGGCGCAGCGCACGCCGTCGGGCCCGACCTTCATGACCGTGCCCATCGAGACCCAGCTCGCCGACTGGACCCCGCCCGACCGCATGCGCGACGTGCCGCCCGCGCCCAAGGTGCAGCCTCCGGCGGCGGATATCGAGGCGGTCGCCGATCTGCTGGTCTCGGCCGAGCGGCCGGCCATCGTCGCCGAGGGCTCGGGCCGCGACCCGGAGGGGTTCGACGCGCTGGTCGCGCTCGCCGAGATGCTGGCGATCCCGGTGGTCGACGCGCCGTGGTCGGATTACAGCAACTTCCCGGGCGACCACAGGCTGTTCCAGGGGGCGGGGCAGCCGGACTGGCTCGACGAGGCGGATCTGGTGCTGACGCTCAGCGCCCGGGCGCCGTGGAACCCGCCGTCGCGCCGGCCGCGCAAAGCGCATATCGTCGCCATCGGCGAGACGCCGTTCCGCACCGAGATGGTCTACCAGAACATCCAGGCCGACCGCTTCCTCGAAGGCGACTGCGCGGCGACGCTCCGCCTGCTGGCGGACGCGGTGGCGGCGAACGCGCCGAAGAACGGCGCGGTCGAGGAGCGCGCCGCGCACTGGGCGAAGGCGCACGAGGCGCTGGCCGCCGCCGACCGCCAGACCGTCGAGGCGGCGCGGCGAAAGAAGACCATCGACCCGATTGTCCTGTTCGACGCGCTGGGCGAGGCGATGCCGGACGATGCGATCTACGCCGACGAGACCATCACCCACCGCCAGCGCCTGATGCGCCACCGGCCCTACAAGGGGGCGCGGAGCTATTACCGGGTTGCCGGCGGACTCGGCCAGGGGCTCGGCGTCGCGCTCGGCCTCAAGCTGGCCGCGAAGGAGCGGACCGTGGTGTCGGTGATCGGCGACGGCTCGTTCATGTACAATCCGGTCGTCCAGAGCCTCGCGCTCTCGGCGCATGAGGCGCTGCCGATCCTGGTGGTGGTGGTCAACAACACCGGCTACTCGGCGATGGCGAAGGAGCACCGCGCCTTCTACCCGGACGGGGTCGCGGCCGAGCACGACCTGTTCTACGGCCGCATGATCACCGACCTCGACTACGCCGAGCTGGTCCGCCCCTTCGACGGGTTCGGCCGGCGCGTCGCGGACCCCGCCGAGCTCCCCTCCGCCCTCGAAGCGGCACTGGCCGCCACGCGCGAAGGCAAGACCGCGATCCTCAACGTGCTGGTGGACGACTAGCCCCACACCCGTCGGGCGACGTCCACCACCAGAGCGAGCTTGGCCGCCTGGTCGGCGGAATCGAGACCGGTGCCGCCGATGTCGCCGGCGAAGCCGCATTGCGGCGAGAGGCAGAGGCGTTCCACGGGCACGTAGCGGCTCGCCTCCTCGATCCGGCGTTCGAGCGCGCCGGCATCCTCGAGCGCGCGGAGCTTGGTCGACACCAGGCCGAGCACCACCAACTTGCCGTCGGGGAGCTCGGCGAGCGGCTGGAAGGTGCCGGCCCGCGGCGAATCGTATTCGAGGAGGTAGAAGCGGATCGGCAGGTCGCGGAACAACCTCGCCGCCACGTCGTCGTAGCCGCCCTCGGCCTGCCAGGCGCCCGCCTTGTTGCCGCGGCAGAGATGGAGGCCGAGCGCGATGCCGGGCGGGGTGCGCCGGGCGACCTCGGCGATGACCTCGATATAGAGGTCGAGGAGGTCGCGCCAGTCGTCGCCCCGTGCCTCCAGCCCGCGCCTGATCTTGGGGTCGCCGAGCTTGGCGATCGAGGTCTCGTCGAGCTGGATATAGCGGCAGCCGGCGTCGTGGAGCGCGGCGATCTCCTTCTCGTAAGCCTCGATCACGTCGGCCCAGAAGGCGTCGAGACCGGGATAGGCGGCGCGGTCGATATTGCCGCGCCCGGCGCGGAAATGGATGTGGCACGGCCCGGGCAGGGTCATCTTGGGCACGCAGCCATCGGGCGCGACCGACGCGAGATAGGCGAAATCGGCGACATTGGCCGGGCCTTCCCACACCAGCCGGTCGGCGACGACGGAAACGTTGGCGTCCGACGTCTCCCCCGCCTGGTTGGTGTAGCGCCAGTCGGGATCGTCGGTGCGGGCGGTGCCGAGGCTCGCGAAGACCGCGGTGCCGAAGCTGTCGGTGTAGCTGTGCCGGCGGAACTCGCCGTCGCTCAGCGAGCGCAGCCCGAGCCCGACCTGGAAGGCGACCGCGCGTGCGATCTCGGCGTCCTCGACTTCGCGCAGCCCGGCATCGTCGATCCGCCTCGCCGCGTGCTCCTCGCGCGCGGCGAGCACCGCCTCGGGCCGCACCAGGCTGCCGATGTGCTCGGCGCGAAACGGCGGATCGATGGGGAAGGTCATGGGCGGGCTCCGTCCGGGATGGAAGCCCGATGATGCCCGATCGGCCCGCATTCACACAGGCCCCGCGTTGCGCCACATTGGGGCCGGAGCGGACGGGAGGAACGACATGACCGCCAACTCGGTGATCGAGCGGCTGGATGCGGAGCTCGAAGATTTCGTCGGACGCTGCCTGATCTTCCCCGACGACGCCTGGACGCCCAATCGCTGCCGCGCCTGGGTGCTGCAGCACCGGCTGAACTCGCGCCAGCGCAACTCGGTGCTCAAGCTCAAGACCGCGACCAACTGCCCGATCTGGGAGATCAAGCTCGACATCATCCACGCCTGTTCCCAGGAGATCGTCGCCGACCACGAGTTCGGCGGCGGCGAGCCGCACTGGCGGATCCTGGAGGATCTCGGCGTGCGCATCGGCATGGACCGCGACGAGATCCAGGCGGCCAAACCGACGCCGACCACCCAGCTCTGCTGGGACGCCTGGATGGGGCTGATGGCGAACTGCCACTGGCTGCTCGGGCTGATCGCCAATACCTGCTCGGAGCGGGTCAACGTGCCGGGCTACGGCATCGGCGAGGCGCGCGAGCGCGGCTGGAACGCGATGGTCGGGCGCTGCTGGCAGGAGATCTGGGGTCTCGACGAGGACGACGTGCGCTTCTTCACCCTCCACACCGAGGCCGACCGCGAACATTCCGACCTCGGCTGGAACACGGTCGCGAAATACGC
Source organism: Defluviicoccus sp. (assembly GCA_028821395.1). GTDB lineage: Bacteria > Pseudomonadota > Alphaproteobacteria > MPNO01 > MPNO01 > MPNO01. The sequence continues at coordinate 40,415 of JAPPGP010000173.1, read as the reverse complement.
CGCCGAATTGCGCCTGGAGGACGAGGTGGTGGAGGCCTGCCGCCGCAACCTCGTCGTGTGGGAGACCTATTTCAACGGCATCTGCCATCTCGGCGACGCCATGGACGCCGCGGGATGACGGGCATGCGGCTCGCGCTGATCGGCTACGGCGCCATCGGCCGGTCGATCGTCGCCCGCCTGCGCGAGCTCGGCGAGATCGACCGGCTCGACGGCATCCTGGTGCGCTCCCGGCCCGGGGACGATCCGGGCGTGCCCGTGTGGTACGACGCGGAAGAGATGATCGCCGCCGGGCCCGACATCGTCATCGAGGCGGCGGGGCACGAGGCGTTGCGCGCGATCGGGCCCGCGGCGGTCGCCTCGGGCGCGGATCTGATCGTCGCCGCCGTGGGCGCGCTCGCCGACGAGGACTTCGCCGCCGAGCTCCGCGCGGCGGCGCGCCACGGTGCCAGGGTGATCGTGCCGCCGGGCGCGGTGGCCGGGCTCGACGGGCTCGTCGCCGCGCGTTCGGCGGGGCTGGAGGCGGTGACCTACTCCTCCTACAAGCCGCCGCATGCCTGGCGCGGCACACGCGCGGAGGCGGTCATCGACCTCGACCACGAAGAGGAGGAGATTGTCTTCTTCACCGGCAGCGCGCGCGAAGCCGCGCTGCACTACCCGCAGAACGCCAATGTCGGGGCCGCGGTCTCGATCGCCGGGCTCGGGCTCGACGAGACGCGGGTGCGGCTGATCTCGTCGAGAAAGGTCGACGACCCGCTCGGCGTCATCGAGGCCTCGGGCGGGTTCGGAAGCTTCCGCTTCGAGTGCCTCGCCAGGGCCTCGCCCAGCAACCCCAAGACCTCGGCGATCACCGCCGACAGCCTGCTCGCCTGCGCCAGGCTCGGGATCGGCATCCCGGCGTTCGGTGCTACACCCCCGGGCAGGTCGAGGTGACGCCGCCGTCGACCACCAGGGTCTGGCCGGTGACGTAGGAGGCCTCGTCGGACGCCAGGTAGAGCGAGGCATAGGCCACGTCCCAGCCGGTCCCCATCCGCCCGAGCGGCACGATCGCATCGCGCGCCTTGCCGTACTCCTCGGCCGAGGTGTAGCCCTTGTAGGCGTAGGACGGCTTGCCCTTGATGTCGCGCCTTGTGAACGGGGTGTCCATGTAGCCCGGCAGCACGCAGTTGGCGCGGATCTGCTTCGCCGCGTATTGCAGGGCGATGTTGCGGGTGAACTCGTTGAGCGCGCCCTTGCCGGTTGCGTAGGTCGTCATCGGCACGTTGAGATGCCGGATGCCGCCGATCGAGGAGATGTTGACGATCGACCCGCCGCCCTGCGCCTCCATGATCGGGATCACCGCCTTGCAGGTCAGAAAGGCCGAGGTCACGTTGATGTCGAAGGTCTCGTACCAGTCCTCGACGGTGACCGTGGGCAGCGCCCGTCCCGCGCCGACCCCGCCCACATTGTTGTGCAGCACGTCGATGCGCCGGTAGGCGGCCATGCAGGCCTCGACCATCGCCGCCACGGACTCCGGCTCGGTCACGTCGGCCGCCCAGGCGGTCGCCTCGCCGCCCTCGGACTCGACGATGCCGGCAGTCTCTTCCGCGGCCTCGATATTGATGTCGACCGCGAAGACCTTCGCGCCCTCGCGCCCGTAGACCACGGCGGTCGCCTTGCCGTTGCCCCAGCCGGGCCCGACCGCGCCGGCCCCGGTCACCAGCGCGACCTTGCCCGCCAGCCGGTCGCCCCGCTTCGCCTGTTCCGACATCCGTTCTCCTCCAGGGCTACGCCGCCGCGCCGCGCACCCGGTCGGGCACGATCCCGAGCTCGGCGCCGACGCCGATATAGTGGCCAATGCCCGCCGCGCGGCTATCTTAGGCCGGCATGCCGGTTGGACGAAGGAGCGGAGCATGAAGATCGACGGGCGCTGCCATTGCGGCAGCATCACCTATGAAGCCGAGATCGACCCCGAAAACGTGCGCATTTGCCACTGCACGGACTGCCAGCGCCTGTCGGGGACGGCGTTCCGGGTCTCGGTCGGGACGCCGGAAGCGCAGTTCAGCCTCCGCTCGGGAAGCCCGAAGACCTATGTGAAGACCGGCGAGAACGGCGCCAGGCGGGCGCAGGTGTTCTGCGCCGAGTGCGGCAGCCAGATCTACGCCACCGCGGCGGACGGCGACGGACCCAAAATCTTCAACCTGCGCACCGGCACCATCGACCAGCGCGACCGGCTGGCGCCGCGCTCCCAGATATGGCGCCGCTCGGCCCAGCCCTGGCTCGGCGAGATCGGATCGCTGCCGGCGCGGGAGATGCAATAGCCCGCGCCATGCGCCCGCGCAGCATCGTCGCCGCCCTGGTCGTCGTCGCCGGGGCGGCGATCTGGTTCCTGCCGGATCCGGCGGGCGGGCCGGCGGGGGTGTGGCGCGCGGGCGCGGTGGTGGTGCTGGCGATCGGCCTCTGGGCGACGGCGGCGCTGCCGGAGTATTTCACCTCCCTGATCTTTCTCATGCTGGCGGTGACGGTCGGCGGCATCGCGCCGGACCTCGCCTTCTCCGGGTTCCACGCGACGGCGACGTGGCTGATCTTCGGCGGGCTGGTGATCGGCTACGCGGTGGACATCACCGGCCTCGGCGCGCGGATGGCGGGCGTTCTGGTGCCGCGCATGGCGGGGGGGTACCTGCTCATCCTGGCGGGCATCGTCGCGATGGCGGCGGCGATGGCCCTGGTGGTGCCGGGCAATTCCGGCCGGGTGGCGATCCTGGTGCCCATCGTGATGGCGCTGGCCGACCGGATGGGCTTCGCGCCGGGCAGCAACGGGCGCACGGCGCTGGCGCTCGCCGCCGCCTGCGGAACGCTCTATGTCGGGTTCGGCATCCTCCCCGCCGCGGTGCCGAACCTGATCATGGCGGGCGCGGCGGAGGGCATACACGGCATCGGGCTCACCTATGCCGACTACGCCCTGGTCCACCTGCCGGTGCTCGGCCTGGTCACCCTGGTCGCGCTGCCGCCGATCCTGTGCGCGCTGTTCCCCGACCGGCCGCGCGAGGCCGGGGCGATGGCACCGCCGGCGCCCTGGAGCCGCGGCCAGGCCACGGTCGCCGTTCTGCTGGCGACGGCGCTGGCGCTGTGGATGACCGATTTCGCGCACGGCATCTCGCCGGCCTGGGTGGCGCTCGGCGTCGGGCTGCTCTGCGTGATGCCGCGCGTGGGCGTTGCGCCGCCATCCGCGCTGGTCGGCAAGATCAATCTCGAGCTCTGGTTCTATGTCGCGGCGGTGGTGGCGGTGGGCGCGATCGTCTCCCAGTCGGGGTTGGGCGGGATCGTCGCCGAGCGGCTGTTCGCCTTGGTGACCTTCGTCGAGGGCGCCGATTTCCTCAACCTCGCCATCGTCAGCGCCATCGGCATGGTGATGAGCCTGTTGAGCGGGGTGCCGGGCCAGCCGGCGATCATGACCACGCTCGCCACCGAGATCGCCGCCGCGACGGGATGGCCGCTCGCCACCGCGGTGCAGGCCCAGGTGGTGTCCTGGACGATGGCGCTGTTCCCCTACCAGCTCCCGCCGCTGCTGCTCGCGCTCTATATGGCGGACATCCCGCCCTCCGCCCTGGTCCGCGTCATGCTGGCGATGACCGCCATCGCCTGGATCGCCATCCTGCCGCTGACCTGGGCCTGGTGGTCGCTGCTCGGCTTGTTCGGGTGAGCCGGCTGCCCGACCGGGGCGAGGATCGCGCGGCGGCTTTCCGGCACCGGCGCCACGCCCGGAGACGCGGACTGCCGCAGCGGGAAGTTCATGCAGCTGCCCACGGGTCGAGAACCTCAGCCCCTGTTCGGGAGAAATCCCGGACGTTCCGCGTCTCCACTGCCATGCCGCGCGAGACCGCGATCGCCGCGATCTGGCAGTCGGCATGCGAGATCGGACGCCCGGCGGCGTGGCAGGAAGCGGCGATGTCCGCGTAGGCGCGGGCCGCGCCGCTTTCGAACGGCAGGACCCGACCGGCGAACGGAACGCCGAGGGTCCGCTCGGCGGCGTCCGCGAGACTCCGGCGGCGCGCGCCCTCGGGCAAGTGGGCGATGCCGGTGCGGATTTCCGCCTCCGTCACGGAAGTCAGGAACAGGCCCCGGGCAGGCAAGTCGTCCAGGCAGGACAGAACCCCGGGGTCCGGGGCGGCGCGCGTCAGCTCGGACACCACGTCGGTGTCGAGTACGACCATCGCCGCCGCCTCAGTCGAAGCGGGGCGGCTCGCGCATCGGCCCGCGTGGCGGCGACTCCAGCTCGACGCCACCAAACGGCTTGAACAATGCGTGGATCGCCGAGCCCAGGCCGCTTGCGGGCACGTCGTCCCAGCCGACGGCATCGCGCAGGATCGGCCGCACCTCCTCTTCCATGGAACGGCCATTGCCCGCCGCCCGCACGCGCAAGCGCGTCTTCACGCCGTCGTCCAGGTTGCGGATCGTGATGCTCGCCATGGAGCTGCCCTCCGTCGGCACGCAAGCTCAACATATGCGACGATTGCGACGCAATGAATATGGGAAATCGGCATCGCTTCGCATGCGCGTCGGGTCGGGTTGAGGACGGGATGAACTATCCTTCGGCCCCAGATAGCGGCGACGCCGCGTCTCGTAGCGCGGCTCTCGCCCCCTACCCGTCCGTGAAATCGGCGTCCTGATAGGCGACCAGGTGGCGGTAGTCCTCGCGGATCGGGGCGAACACGTCGAGGTTGAGCGCGGGCTCGTCGCCCAGCGGCTCCGCATAATGCTCGACATCGGGCGGGATGCGGATGAACGAGCCCGGGCCCGCCTCGAACGCCTCGTCGCCGACATGGAAGCGCACCCGGCCCTGGACGATGCAGACCACCTGCTCGAACGGGTGGCTGTGCGGGTTGACCGCCATGCCGGGCTCCAGCCAGTTCATCACCAGCAGCACGTCCTCGCCGCGGAAGCCGCAACGCTCGACGCCCTCGCGCACCGCCTCGCGCGGCAGGTCGTTCCAGTTGTAGAGCACCGCCTTGGCCATCTTTGCCTCCTTGCTCGTTCGCGGGACGCCGGCAGACTTCACCTATCGCGCGACGCCCGGCCCCTCGCGGCGCAAGCGCCGGGTCGCCGCCCGGTCGACCGCGCCGTCCCGGTCGAGCGCGACGCGGTAGACCGTTTCCGCCTTTCCGCGCGACACATAGCCCGCCGCGACATCGGCCGCCACGCGCTCCGGGTCGCGCGCCTCGGGCGGGCCGAACCCGCCGCCGCCGCCGGTTCTCAGGCGGAAGCGGTCGCCGGGCTCGAGCGCGGTGACCCCCTTTAGCAGGCGCCGCGGCTCGCCCTCGGCGGGCTCGATCGTGCCGTCGGCGCCGGCGCCCTCGGTGCCGCCGTCGATTTCCCAGGGCCGGCAGCGCGTGCGGTCGATCTGGATGCTGAAGCCGGACTCGGACAGGACGCGGACCACCTTCTCGGTACCGAGCCCGCCCCGATGGGTGCCGTCGCCCGCAGAATCGGGGCGGAGCGCGATGGTCTCGACGAGCAGCGGGCAGAGCGCCTCCTGCACCTCGACCGGCACGTCGAGGGTGTCGCCATGCGCCATGGTCTTGTAGGGCCCGCTGCCGTCGCCGTCCGCCGTCGCCCCCCAGCCGCCATGCCCGGTGTCGAGCTGCTGGTAGAGCGCGCCGGTGGCCGGGTCGGTACCGAAGAACCAGTGCGCGGCGAAGGTGCCGTGATGCCCGCCCGCGGCGCGCGCCGGATCGGCCTCGCCGACCGCCCTGACGATGGTATCGATGACCGTGGGCAGGGTCGCCGAATACATCCCCATCGGCGCGGTGGCGGGCGCGCTGAGGAAGGTGCCGTCGGGGACGACGATCTCCAGCGGGCGGAAACACCCCTCGTTGGCGGGCTCGTCGGGGGCGGTGAGGATCTTGAAGGCGATCCTGGCGGCCGGCCAGGCCCCGCCATAGGTGCCCGAGTTGAGCGGTCCCCTCAGCACGCCGCCGACGCCGGAGAGGTCGACGGTCATGGTCTCGCCGGCGATCCGCACCTCGACCGCCACCGGCACCGGCACGTCGCCGTCGATCCCGTCATTGTCGAGGAAGGACTCGGCGCGCCACACCCCGTCCGGCAGGTCGCGCACGCCGTTGCGCGCCACCCGTTCGCTGCGATCCCAGATCGCGTCTATGGCGGCACGCATCGTCGCCGCCCCGTAACGTTCGATCAGGGCGAGGAACATCCTCTTGCCGGTCAGCGTGCCGGCGAGCTGCGACCCGAGGTCGCCCAGCACCATGGTCGGGAAGCGGGTGTTGATCTCGACGATGCGGTAGAGGTCGTCATTGCGCACGCCCTTCGACCACAGCTTCACGCTGCGGAACTGGATCCCCTCCTGAAAGATCTCGGTGGCGTCGGTCGCGCTGCACGAGCCCACCGTCGAGCCGCCGACATCGATCCAGTGGACCAGCACGCACATGAAGCCGAACAGCTCGCCGGGCGCGGCGAAGACCGGGGTGTACATCACCACGTTGTTGAGGTGCTGGCCGAGCGTGCCGGCGTGGTTGGAGATCAGCACGTCGCCGTCATGGATGTTGTCGATCCCGTGCACCGCGATCCCGTCGCGCACCGCGACGCCGAGCGCGTTGGCGACGAAGATGGGGATCGAGCCCGAGCCCTGCGCGACCAGCCTGCCCTCGGCGTCGACCAGCCCCGAGGCGAAATCCTTGTACTCGTAGACCAGCGGGCTGAAGGCGGTGCGGGTGATGTTCGCGTCGATCTCGTTGGGGATCGCGACCAGCCCGTGGCCGATGATTTCCAGCGTGATCGGATCGATCTCCGCCGCGCGCCGGGCATCGTCCATTCTCAATCTCCGATTTCGATGCGGATCTCGCCGAGACCGCCGACGCTGCAGCGGTCGCCGGGAGCGAGCACCGTGGTGGCGCCGTACTCCTCGACGATCAGCGGGCCCTCTGCGGCGAAGCCCGGCAGCAGCGTCGCCCGCCGCCTGACCGGCGTTTCGATCCACCCCCCGGCGGCGGCGAACCAGACCGGTCGCGAACCCGCCGCCGCCACCCGGTCCGCGAAGCGCGGTAGCCGGGCGAGGTCGGGCTTTTCGGTATTGGCGTATGCGCTCACCCTGATGCCGACGATCTCGATCGGCGCGTCGGGATCGGAATGTCCGAAGCGCTCCCGGTAATAGGTTTCGAAGTCGGCGCGAAGCGCGGCGACCGGCAGCACGAAGCTGTGCTTCTGCCCGCGATAGCGCAGCTCGATCGAGCGGGCAAGCGTGGCCGCCGCGCCGGGCACCTCGGCGGCGACGATGTCCGCGCCGTGGCGTTCGGCCTCGGCGAAGGCGGCGCGGATCTCGCCGAGCGCGTCCTCGCCCAAGTCGCGGATCACGGTGCGCGCCACATCGAGCCTCGCATCGGCGAGCAGCATGCCGATGGCCGAGAAATTCCCCGGCTCGGGCGGGACGATCGCCGTGCCGATATCGAGCTCGCGGGCCAGCGACGATGCGTGGATCGGCCCGCTGCCGCCGAACGCGAACAGCGCGAAGTCGCGCGGGTCGTGGCCGCGCTCGACGGTGATCCGGCGGATGGCGCCGGTCATCGTCACCGACGCGAGCGAGAGCATCCCTTCCGCGGTCGCCTCGATCGGCCGGTCGCCCATGCCGAGCGGCGCCGCCACGCGCCCGGCGATGGCGCGCGACGCGGCGTCCCGGTCGAGCCCGAGCCCGCCGCCCAGGAACTCCCCGGCGCCGATCCGCCCGAGCACCAGGTTGGCGTCGGTCACGGTGGGTTCGCCGCCGCCGCGGCCGAAGCATACCGGACCGGGGTCGGAGCCCGCGCTCCTCGGACCGACATGGAGCCGCCGCCCCTCGTCCACCCAGGCGATCGACCCGCCTCCCGCGCCGACCTCGACGATATCGACGACCGAGCCGCGGATCGGAAAGCCGGTGTCGTAGCCGCCGACGAAGTAGGGAGAGCTGAGCCCGAACGCACCGCCCTGGATGACCGCGCATTTGGCGGTCGTTCCGCCCATGTCGAAGGCGATCAGGTTCGCGATGCCGAGCGCCTCGCCATAGGCGGCGGCGCCGATGCAGCCGCCCACCGGCCCGGATTCGATCAGCGCGATGGGCTCCCGAAGCGAGCGGTCGACGGACAGCACCCCGCCATTCGAGCCCATCATGTAGAGCGTGCTCGCGAACCCGCCCTCGCCGAGACGCCTCTCCAGCCGCGCGGCATAGTCCGCCATGCGCGGGCCGACCGCGGCGTTCGCCGCCGCCGTGCAGCAGCGCTCGTACTCGTACCATTCGCGGGTGATCTCGGTGCCGGCGGTCACATAGACCCCGGGCAGACGCTCCCGCAGTCGCCGGGCGACGGCGCGCTCGTTGCGATCATCGCGATAGGCGTTGAGGAACGACACCGCGACCGCCTCCACATCGAGACCCGCGATGGTCTCGGCGAGGCGGTCGACCTCGGCGGGATCGGGTTCGGCCAGAACCTCGCCGCGACCGTGCACCCGCTCGTCGATTTCGAAGCGGAGCTCGCGCGGAACCAGCGGCGAGGCGCGGCGGAACCCGATATCGAACGGGTTGGTGCGGTTGCCGCGGGCAAGTTCGAGCGTGTCGCGGAAGCCCTTGGTGGTTACCAGCGCCACCCTGGCGCCGGAACGCTGGAGCAGGGTGTTGATGACCAGCGTCGTGCCGTGCTTGGCGAGCAGCGCGCGTGAGAGATCGACGCCCGCCGTCCGCACGCAGTCCATCACGCCGTCGACCAGGTCGCCATAGGTGGTCAGCGCCTTGGCATAGGCGACTTCGCCCCGGTCGGCGTCGAACGCGGCGATGTCGGTGAAGGTGCCACCGGTATCGACGGCAACGATCAGGGACAGGGGCCGGGACGCCGTCATGCCGGCATGGTAGCGCGGAACGACGGTCGGCGCGCGGCCAGCCACGGCGCCTGTGAACAGGCGGTTCCGTAGAAGCACGCCTTGCTCTAGCCTGCGCCCGCACGACGGGAGGGGCGATGGGCGAGCTGTTCGAGCGCTACGCGAGGCTGAGCGAAGGGCTGATCTACGAGCGCGACGCCTATGAGCGGCGCCCGGGCGTCGATCCCGAGCTGATCGGCCACGGGCTGGAGCCGGTCACCGAGCTCGAGCGGCGCGGCATGGACGCGGTTGCCGAGATCGACGTCGAGCTCTTGTTCCACAAGCTCACCGCCATCGCCGAGGAGGCGCGCGACGTCTACATGTCGCTGTCGATCTCGGAAGCCATCATGACCGGCGACATGAATTGCGGGATCTTCACCGCCTCGGGCGACCCGGCGGTGGTGGCGACCGGCATCTACTTCCACACCATGCTCAACAACGCCCAGCTCAAATACGCCAAGAAGTACTACGAGCCGGACCCGACGGTCGGGCTGTCGGACGGCGACATCTATTTCTTCAACGACGAGCTCGGCGGCGGGGTGCACCCGTTCGACATGTTCACCGCGATGCCGGTGTTCTTCGAGGGCACCCATGTCGCCTGGGTGACCTGCGGCGGGCACCAGGGCGATTCGGGCTCGCCGACGCCGGGCGGGTTCAACGCCAAGGCGCGCACCCGCTACGAGGAGGGCTTCCACGTCCCGATGATGCGGATCGGCGACGGCTTCCGCCTCAACCAGGACATGCTCGACATGCTGGCCGGCGAGGTCAGGAACCCGTTCGTGTTCTCGGCCGATCTGCGTTCGCGCGTCGCCACATTGTTCCAGATGCACCGCCGCATCGTCCGCGAGATCGAGCGCCGCGGCGTCGAGCACGTGGTGGGCGGCATGCGGACGATCCTGACCCGGGCCGAGCAGGCGGCGCGCGGCCGGCTGCGCCAGCTCAATGACGGCGTGTTCCGCGCGGTGATGTTCAACGACGACGATATCGGCGGCAGCCTCGGGCTCACCCGGATCCCGGTCATCCTGTTCAAGGAGGACGATTCGCTCACCCTGCTGGTCCAGGGGGTCTCGCCGGAGAACCGGCTGGGGCCGATGCACGGGACCTGGCACCTAGTCCGCGCGGCGACGGCGGTCTACCTGTTCTCCTACTTCTTCCGCGGCCTCCCGCCCAATGCCGGGCTGCTGGAGACCTGCCGCTATCTGGTCGAGGGACCCTCGATCGCCAACGCGACGGACGAGCTCGCGCACGGCATGGGGACCTCGATCGCCGCCTGCGTGACCAATGGCTGCCACGTGCTGGGCTCGAAGGCGCTGTTCGCCAGCCCCTACCGCATCGCCGTCCAAGCGCCGCATTCCAGGAACCAGAACGTCTTCACCTTCGCCGGCGAGAACCGGCGCGGCTACAACTCGGCCAACATCACCGGCACCTGCAACGCGGCCGGCCAGGGCGGGCGCTTCGACGGCGACGGGGAGAGCGCGATCGGCTTCTTCTGGGGGCCGTTCACCGATGCCGGCGAGACCGAGGACATGGATTCGCGTCTGCCCCATTTCGTCCTCAGCCGCGCCATCGACCGCAACAACCACGGCTACGGCAAGTTCCGCGGCGGCGCCTCGCTGGTCGAGATCTCGACCGCCTGCGGCGACCCCGGCTGCTTCCTCAACTCCTGGGGCAGCGCCGACAAGATCAGCCACAACCCCGGCATCATGGGCGGCTATATGGGCCCGCCCAACCCGCGCATCGTCATCGAGGGCTCGGACCTGCTCGACAAGGCGCGCGCCGGCGGGGACGTGGACCTCCACATGGCCGATTTGATGGCCAAGCGGAGCGTCGACGGCACCTGGCGCATCGAGTCCTCCGGCCAGCCGACCGAGAAGTTCGCCGAAGGCGACCTGATGATCTTCACCATGGGCGGCGGCGGCGGGTACGGCGACGTGCTGGAGCGCGACCCGGCGGCGATCCAGCGGGATGTGGACGACGGGATGATCGACCCGCATATCGCCGAGCGGGTCTACGGCGCGGTCATCGACGCCGAGACCGGCCGCATCGACCGCGCGGCGACCGAGAAGAAGCGGGCCGGCATCAGGCGCGAGCGCCTGCGCAAGGCGAAGCCCTTCGACCGCTTCGTCGCCGACTGGCGCAAGCGCCGGCCGAAGGACCGCATCATCGCCTATTACGGCGAATGGCCCGAACCCCGCGCGCCGGGCTACGACAAGGAGTTCTGGGGGTTCTACGGGTAGCAGAAGCCCCCGACCGGAGCCAGGCGACGGCGGCGCGGCGGGCGAACACGTTCAGCCTGGAGTTCACGGGCCGGGAACCGCCACCGTTTTTGACGTCTCTCAAATGAGATACATATTGGCGGGAGACGGAAGGATGTCCGATGGCAGCGCGAACCTCGATGCTCCATGTCCGGGTGGACGAGCGACTCAAGGCGAAGGCAGCCGAGACACTCGCCGAAATCGGCCTGACGCTCTCCGATGCCGTACGCATTCTCCTTACCCGCGTCGCCGCCGAGGGCGGGCTTCCCGCCGGTCTGACCGTCGACCCCGAAGCCCACGACGCGTGGTTCCGCGCGAAGGTGCGCGAAGCCCTGGACGATCCGATTCCGGCGTCTCCGCACGACCGAGTGATGACCGACGCGCAGGCGCTGATCGACCGGAAGCGCCGTGCTCGATCTTGAGTGGAAGGCCACGGCGGTCGCCGATCTCATGGCCATCGTGGACTACATCTCGGACGACAATTCCGACGCCGCCCAGGCCTTGAAGGACGATGACGCCGTGCGATCCTCCGCGCGCCCTCACGCCTCCAGCGGCACCGTCATCGCGTCGTAGGAGAACACCCAGGCGGGGTCCATCGGGTTCCTGAGCCACCGGTTGTCGCGCGAGCCCTGCTGGACCCGCTCGCAACGCCCCTTGCGGGCGTTCTCGTAAAGGGAGAAGGCGCTCCGGTAGTCCTCGCCGAAGCGCTCCAGGCAGCGCACCAGGACCGCCGCGTCCTCGATCGCCATCGCCGCCCCCTGCCCCATATGGGGCTTCATCGGGTGGCAGGCATCGCCGATCAGGACCAGCCGCCCGTCGCTCCACAGCGGCAGCGGCGTGCGGTCGAAGAGCGGCCACTTCGTCGCCCCCGACGAGATGTCGATCAGGGTGTGGATCTCGGGATGGAAGTCGGCGAAGGCCCGGCGCAGCTCGCCGTAATCGGCATCGACATGGGAGTAGCCGTAGTCCCATTCGGGCTCGGGCACGCCGGTCACGAAGTAGATCTCGTCATGGTTCCTGTCGAGATAGTAGACCACCATATGGGTGTCCCGGTGGGCGTCGTCGGACCACCACTTGCTGACGTCGGCGGGGGCGAGGTCGCCGAGCTTCTCGGTCGGGATGATGCAGCGATGCCCGACATAGCCCGAATAGACCGGCCGCTCGGGCCCGAGCAGCGCCTCGCGCACCATGGAATCGATGCCGTCGGCGCCGATGACGATATCCGCCTCCGCCCGGCTGCCGTCCTCGAAGGCGAGCGCGACGGCGCCGGCTTTCTGCTCCAGCGCGACCAGCTTCTTGCCGAACGCGATGGTGCCGGGGGCGACGTTCCCGGTCAGGATCTCGTGGAAGTCGCCGCGATGGATGACCATGTAGCAGGCGCCGAACGCGGCCTCGCAGGCATCGCGCATGTCGTAGCGGAACATGGTCTCGCCGGTATCGAACTTGCGGCTGATCCAGTATTCCGGCCGGAGCCCGATCTCGAGCAGCCGTTCCTCGACGCCGGCGGCGCGCAGCACCTTCATCACGTTGGGGCTGAGATTGATCCCCGCGCCGAGCCTGGCGAATTCGGGCGCCTGCTCGTAGACGCGGACGCGCTGTCCGCGTTGTTCCAGAAGCGCCGCGGCGACCAGCCCGCCGAGCCCGGCGCCGATGACGGCGATTTCCCAGTCCGGGCGCAAGACATCCGCCTCAGATGCTGAACCCGGCGACCTTGGTCTCGAGATACTCGGCGATGCCCTCGCGGCTGCCCTCGCGGCCGAGGCCCGAATCCTTCATGCCGCCGAACGGGGCGGCGGCGGAGGCGGGGTTGATGTCGTTGATGCCGACGATGCCGAAGTCGAGCCCTTCCAGGAGGCGCATCGTCCGGGCGAGGTCCTGGCTGTAGATATAGGCGGCGAGCCCGTAATGGGTGTCGTTCGCCATCTCCAGTATGTCGTCCCCGTCGCCGAAGCGGACCACCGGAGCGACCGGGCCGAAGGTCTCCTCGCGGTAGATCCGCATCTCGGGCGTCACGCCGTCGAGCACGGTGGGGGCGTAGAAATGGCCCTTCTCCAGCCCGTTCCCGGTCAGCCGCCCGCCGCCGCAGAGCACCGACGCGCCCTTGGCCACGGCGTCATCGACCTGCGCCTCGACCTTGGCGACCGCCGCCTCGTTGACCAGCGGGCCGACGGTCACCCCGTCCTCGAACCCGCTGCCCGCCTTCATCCTGGCCACCCGGGAGGTCAGGGTCTCGAGGAACGCATCCGCCGAGTCGCGGTGGACGTATACCCGATTGGGGCTGATGCAGGCCTGGCCGGTGTTGAGGAATTTTACCAGCTGCAGCCCCTTCGCGGCATGCACCGGATCGGCGTCGCCGAGCACGATGAACGGGGCGTGCCCGCCAAGCTCGCAGGAGACCCGCTTCATGTTGCCCGCCGCGCGCCCGGCCAGCATCTTGCCGACCGCGGTCGAGCCGGTGAAGGTGAGCTTGCGAACCTTGGGGTTGGCGACGAACTCATCGCCCACCGGCGCCGGGTCCAGGGCGGTCACCAGGTTGACCACGCCCTTGGGGAAGCCCGCGTCCTCGAACACCTTGAAGGTCTCGATGGCGGTGAGCGGCGTCGCCTCGGCGGGCTTGAGGACCACCGTGCAGCCGGCGGCGAGCGCCGGTCCCAGCTTCCTTGTGATCATCGAGATCGGGTAGTTCCAGGGCGTGATCGCGGCCACCACGCCGACCGGCTGGTGCAGCACCATGAAGCGCTGGTCGGGCCGCGCCGAGGGGATCGTCTCGCCATAGACCCGCTTGGCCTCCTCGGCGAACCAGACCAGGAAATCGGCCGCGTAGCGGACTTCCGTCAAGGCCGCGCGCAGCGGCTTTCCCTGCTCTTCGGTCATCACCCGGGCGATGTCCTCGCGCCGTTCGAGCATGAGCGCATGCGCGCGCATCAGGATCGCCGCGCGGTCATAGGCCGTGGTCGCCCGCCAGGCGGGAAAGGCATCCGCCGCCGCGTCGATCGCCGCCCGCGCCCGCTCTGCGCCGCCGTCCGGCACCTCGGCGATCACCGATCCGTCCGCCGGGTTGAGCACGGGAAAGCTCGCGGCGGCGGCTCCCGCCTCCCAGTCTCCATTGATGTACATCCGCTCCTCGCCCTGACGGTTCGCGCTGGCCCGCGCACTATAGCGGCCGGCCGGGCGTGGCTATAGTTCGCCGATGGGGGAAGGGGCTGCGATCGTCGGCATCGGCGAGACCAAAGTGGGCAAGCATCCGGGCCGCAACGCGCTCGACCTGCAATGCGAGGCGGTGCGCCGGGCGATTGCCGATGCCGGGATCGACAGGTCGCGCATCGACGGCGTCTACGCGCTCGGCTCCTACATCCAGCCGACCCAGCTGCACGGGCTCAGCGTGATCGAATGTCTCGGGCTTCGACCGCGGCTCGCCTCGGTGGTCGATGTCGGCGGCACGGTCGCCTTCATCACCATGATCCAGAACGCCATGGCGGCGATCGACGCGGGAAGGCTGGAGGTGGCCGTGTGCGTCTATGGCGATAACGCGGCGACGCATCGCGCACCCGGCACTCATGGCTATGTCGCGCAGATGACCACCGGGGCGGAGGAGTTCGAGGAGATCTTCGGCTCCTCGATCGTGGTCTCCTACGCGCTGCTCGCCCGGCGCTATCTCGACCTCTACGGGCTGGAGCCGGAGGCGGCGTTCGCGCCGATCGCGCTTGCCATGCGCCGCCACGCGATGCTCAACGACAACGCCGCCTACCGAAAGCCGATCGACATCGGGGACTACCGCGCCTCGCCGTGGATCGCCGAGCCGTTCCGCAGGCTCGACTGCTCGCCGGTGGTCGACGGCGCCGGCGCCTTCGTGGTCGCCTCGCGCCGCGTCGCGCGCGGGCTCGAAGTGCTTCCGATCTCATATCTCGGCGCGGGATCGCAGGCGACTCACAAGATCGTCAGTCTGACCCCCGATATCCCGGAGCTCGGCATGGCGGACGCCGGACGCCGCGCCTTCGCGGAGGCGGGGCTGACGCCGGGCGATGTCGACCTGCTCACCGTGCATGACGGCTTCACCGCGTCGATCTCGATCACCGTCGAGGCGCTCGGCTTTTGCGGCGCGGGCGAATGCGACCGGCTGGCGGCGGAGGGCGGGCTCGGCTTCGACGGCGCGCTGCCGGTCAACCCGCATGGCGGGCTGCTCTCGCAGGGCCATGTCGGCGGCATGCTGCATGTGCTGGAGGCGGTGCGACAGCTGCGCGGCGACGCCGGCCCGCGCCAGGTGCGCGACGCGGAAATCGCGGCGGTCTCGGGCAACGGCAACATCTTCTCGATCTGCGGCGCGATGCTGCTGGGCAAGGGGCTCGCATGACAATCGACCGCTACTCGCCGTTCTGGCGCTCGGTCGATGCGCGTGCGATGGCGCTCCCCCGCTGCGGCGACTGCGGGCGCCTCCACTTCTACCCCCGTCCGGTGTGCCCGGAATGCTGGTCGGACGACCTCGCCTGGCAGCCGGTCGCCGGCAGGGGCACGGTCTGGAGCTACACAATCGTCCGCTTCGCCCACGGCGCGCATCAGGGGTGGAAGGCGCGCATCCCCTATGTCGTCGCCCTCGTCGAACTCGAAGAGGGGGTGCGCATGATGGGCAATTTGGTCGACTGCCCGGTCGAGGCGGTGCGCAGCGGGATCGCGGTCAAGCTCGCCTACCGCGAATACGAGGACGGTCTCATCCCGGTCTTCGTGCCCGCCGGTTGACGGGCGTCAGAGCGCGTTGCAGGGCCGCCGCAGGGTGCGCCACATGTGCGAGGCCGGCGTGTTGTCGTTGCCAAGCCCCTCCGGCGGCTGCCTGAAGTGGCGGCCGACGATGTCCTCGAACTGTTCGAGCTCGACCACCACGTCGGGATCGAAGGAATAGAGGTCGTTGACCACGATCATCCGCGCCGACATGTACCACTTGTGCTTCCGGGCCTCGTCGTAGGCGGCGACGATATAGGGCTCGGGCCGGTAGTCCTCGCCGAACATGCGGACATAGGCTTCGGGGTAGTCGTAGCCCACCGATTCGTCGGGAAAGAAGCGGAGCGCCTGGTGCATGCGGATCGCCCAGGACACGTCCTCGTCGACATAGGGCTCGACGAGCTGGGCGCCCCAATAGCCGTGATCGGAGCGGATGAAGCCGAGCACCGAGATATCGTGCAGCAGGCAGGCCAGCACCATCTTCTCCGGCAGGCCGTTCTTCCGGGCGAGGTTGGCGCTCTGCAGCACATGCGCCCGGGCCGGCGAGAAGCGGTACTTGAAGAAGTCGAACAGCGTCGGCTTCTCGGGCATCGGCGGCAGGCGGGGGTCCTCGCCCATCAGCAGGGAGGCGCTGCCCGGCCCGCCGTCGGGACCGTCATGGCCGTGCCTGCGCACCCCGTCTGCGAGGTTGTAGAGCAGCGATTTGGCGATCAGCCGGTCGCCGAGCTCCCGGAGCTGCTGTTCTTCATACGCATCGGCGCGCTCGGAAAGTGTCTGGGTCGCCATTCCGCCCTCTGTCCCCGTTTCGATTGGCGGGCGCCTCACCAGCCCGCTCCGCCGATCATACGCCAGATGCGCTCGGGCGTCGCAGGCAATTCGGAACGCCGCCTACCAGTCCTGAAAGTGGGCGAAATTGACCGCGACCCCTGCGCCCTTCGCCAGGGCGGCGCCGTAGAGGTCGAAGTCCACGGTGATGAGGGGGCTTTCCGCCGAAACCACCTCCAAGAGAGCGGCATCCGTCAAGCCGAGGCGGTCAAACAGGCGACTCTGAGCAGCGGTCCGGCTGGCAACGACGACCTCATCGGTGTTCTCGATCAGGGCGCGGAGACAGGCCATGGGTCGGGGATCTCTGGAGGACAGAAGCAGGTTCGAGGCTTCGGTCAGCGTGTTGGGCGTGACCAGAACCTTGTCCAGCGGTTCGAGCAGCGCGAGCAGCCGGTCGTAGTCATCGGGGCTGAAACGTCGCGATCGCCGATGCCGGGGAATCAAACCCCGATCGACGCTTCCCACCACGAGCAGCACAAGCAGGTTGGAATCTATGAACGCGCAGGTGGGACTCACGAAACTTTTCGCCAGCGGGCAAACTGCGATGTGTCAGGGACAGCACCGCTCCCGTCCGGTTATCGATGCTCACGATCTTGAAAGTTCGTTTTCGCCAGCCGGGAACGTCGTTGCCCGAAGCCGACCCGACGGCGGCTGCAAGGCCCCTGAGCCTATCTAGCTCGCGAAAAAAACCGATGGTCACATTCCACACGTCATTCTTATCGTCGAAGGTGACTTCCTCAAGGCCGATATGCTGAACGCCTTCTTCGTCGAACAGTTCGGCGACATAGGCAGCCGCGGTACGTACCGCCTTCTTTACATCCACTCTCGCCTCCGATCCGGCGCCGGACACACCGTCATTCCGCATCCTGGATCATACGCCAGATGCTCTCCGGCGTGGCAGGCATTTCGACGTGGCGGACGCCGTGTTCGGCGAGCGCGTCGCAGATCGCGTTGACCACCACGGCGAGCGCCGGCGTGGTTCCACCCTCGCCGCCGCCGCGCACGCCGAGCGGGTTGGTCGGGGACGGGATCTCCATGATCTCGGTGTCGAAGAAGGGGAAGTCGTCGGCCCGCGCGATGGCGTAGTCCATCAGCGACCCGGCCAGCATCTGGCCGCTCTCGGGATCGTAGCGGGCGTGCTCGAGCAGCGCCTGGCCGGCCCCCTGGACGATGCCGCCATGCGCCTGGCCGTGCAGGATCATCGGGTTCACCGCGCGGCCCACATCGTCGACCGCGGCGTAGCGCACGACATCGATGGCGCCGGTCTCGGGGTCGATCTCGACCTCGCAGACTTGCGTGCCGTAGGGGAAGCCGGGATGGCTCATCTTCTCGGTATGCTCGGCCGCCAGCGTCTCGCCGCGCGCCTCGGCCGCGCTGGCGACGTCGAACAGGGTGACGCCGCGGTCGGTGCCGAGAATGGCGAACCGGCCGGCGTCGAAGGCGACATCCTCGACCGCCGCCTCCAGCATGTCGGCAGCGATCGTCTTCGCCTTCTCGATCACCAGCTCGGAGGCGCGCCCCATGACGATGCCGGCCATGCGCATCGAGCGCGCGGAGTGCGACCCGCCGCCCTCCGGGACGATGTCGGTGTCGCCGGTCACCAGCCTGATGCTGTCGAAGGGAACGCCGAGCCAGTCGGCGACGCATTGGGCGAACGCGGTCTCGTGCCCCTGCCCGCTCGACAGCGTCCCGATCACCACCTCGACCAGGTTTGGGGAGCGCACCGCGATCCCGGCGCGCTCGACGGGAAAGCCCGAGGTGATCTCGATCGAGTTGGCGAGCCCGATGCCGCGCAGCCGGCCGCGCGCCCGCGCCTCGGCGCGCCGCGCCGGAAACCCGTCCCAGTCGGCGAGGCGGAGCGCCCGGTCCATCGCCTCCTCGTAGTCGCCGCTGTCATAGGTGAGGCCGAGCGCCGTGCGGTAGGGCATCGCCGATCGCGGGACCAGGTTGCGCCGACGCAGCGCCACCGGATCGAAGCCGTGCGCGCGCGCGGCGAGGTCGACCAGCCGCTCCATCGCCAGCATCGCCTCGGGGCGGCCGGCGCTGCGATAGGGCGCGGTGGAAGGGGTGTTCGACATCGCCGCGCGGGCGCGGACATGGGCGGCGGGGAAGCGGTAGACCGTCGGCGCCAGCTCCGAGGTCTTGGTGATCGGCACGAAGCTCACCGTGTAGCCGCCGACATTGGAGATCAGCGACGAGCGCAACGCCAGGAAATTGCCCTCCGCATCGAGCGCCAGCGCGGCGTCGATCGCGAGGTCGCGGCCCTGGTAGTCGGAGAGGAAGGACTCGCTTCGGCTCGCGGTCCATTTGACGGGACGGCCCAGCCGCCGCGCCGCCCACAGCGCGATGGCGTATTCCGGATAGGTCCAGTTCCTGGTGCCGTAATTGCCGCCGACATCGCCGGCGACGACGCGCACCCTGCCCTCCTCCACCCCGAACACGGCGGCGAGGTCGCGCTTGACACGGACCGGGTTGTCGCCGCCGCAGTAGAGGGTGTAGCGCTCCGCGTCGGCGTCGTAGACCGCCACCGCCGCGCGCGGCTCCATCATCACCCCGGTCACCCGCTGCACCCGGGTCTTCAGCTCGACCGCGTGCGCGGCGGCGGCGAACGCCCTCTCGGTCGCCTCGGGATCGCCGAAATAGCCGTCGATGCAGGTATTGCCGGGGATGTCGTCCCACAGAATCGGCGCGCCCGGCGCCAGCGCCGCCGGGGCTTCGGCGACCGCACCGAGCGGCTCGTAGTCGACCGCGATCCGTTCCGCCGCATCGGCCGCGGCGGCGCGGGTCTCGCCGATCGCGACGGCGACGATGTCGCCGACGAAACGCACCCGTTCCCCCGCGAGCACGGGCAAGGGCGTCCCGCGCCGGGGCGAGCCGTCGGCGTTCTCCAGCACGAGGTCGACCAGCCCGGCGATCTGCGAATAGCTCGGGATCGTCCCGACCGCATCGCCCGCGAGGTCGGCGGCGGTCAGCACGTCGATCGCGCCCGGCATCGCCCGCGCCGCCGCGGTGTCGATGCCGGCGATCCGCGCGTGCGCGTGCGGCGAGCGCAGCATCGCGGCATGGGCCTGCCCGGCGAGGGCGATGTCGTCGGTATAGCGCCCGCGCCCGCGCAGCAGCCGCAGATCTTCCTTCCTGAGAACCGGCTGTCCGATCCCGCCGGCCTCGACCGCAGCCTCCGCCATCGCCGAAAACCCGTCACGAAGTGTCGGCCCCAAGAATAACCGCCCAATTGCATGGCCGTCCAAGTGCTGCCACCATGATGGCTCAGTCCGAAAGCGAGGAGATGGGAATGGCACCGGAAGGCGCCGCCGAGATCGGCATCGCCGACAGGATCGTTGCGATCCGCGACAAGTGGCACACCAAGCGCCATCCGATGTTCCGGGCGCTGGCCGCGGGCGAGCTCGATTTGCGCGTGCTCGGCGTCTACATGGCGCAGCATGCGAAATATGTCCGCTACGGCCTGGAGGCCTTCGGGCTGGTCTACGCCAAGGCGCCCGGCGACGTGCGCAAGATGCTGGTCGAGAACATGGCCGAGGAGGAAGGACTGATCGGCGGCCACACCGAGCACGGCGCGCACGACCACATGGAGATGATCTACACCTTCTGCGCCGCCGCGGGCATGACCCAGGACGAGGTGCTGGATGTCAACATGCCGGCCGCCTGGTGGGGCCGCGCGCTCTACTACCTCAACACCGCGCGGTCGGAGCCGGTCGGCGTGATGCTGGCGATGGCCTTCACCCAGGAAGGCCAGATGCCGGCGCTCAACAGCGAGATCGTGCTGCCGGCGCTCGAAACCCATTACGGAATCGCGCGGACCGACCGCGAGGCGATGTTCTTCGCCGAGCACGAGATGGCGGATCTGGAGCATTCCTCGCGCCAGCTCGACCTCGCCGCCAAGTATCTCGAAACGCCGCTGCTGGAAGCTCGCGCCGAGTCGGTGGCGGAGGAGATGTGTCGCCTGCGCTGGGCCTGCACGACGGCGACCTGGCGGATCGAGCAGCTCGGCGAGAAGGACGAGCTGCCGCCCGGCGTCGCCGCGTAAGCCTGCCGCCCGCAACGGGGAGACCGTTATGACCATAGACATGCATTCCCACTGGCGCCCGCCGGCGCTGATCGAGGCGCTGCGCGAGCGCGCCGAGACGCCCCGTATCGTCACCGCCGAGGGCGGCGCGGAGGTGCTGCGCATGCGCCACGGCGACATGGCGATGGGCGAGGCGTTCGACGACCTCGACATGCGTCTCGCCGACATGGACGAGCACGGAGTCTCGACCGCCGCGCTCTCGCTGTTCGGCCTGTATCAGTGGATCGAGCGGCTCCCGGCGGAGCAGTCGTTACCCCTTGTGCAGATCTACAACGACAGCGTCGGCGAGATCTGCGGCGCCCATCCGGGCCGCTTCGTCGCCTTCGCCTCGCTGCCGCTGGCCGATCTCGACGCCGCGGTGGCGGAGTTCGACCGCGCCATGGGACTTCCCGGCATGATCGGCGCGCAGATTCCGGGGAACGGCTTCCTCGACTACGCGTCGGCGGAGCAGTACCGGCCGCTGCTCGCCGCCGCCAACCGGCACCGCGCGATGCTGTTCGTCCATTGGGGGCCGCGGCCGGGGGACAAGTGGCCCCGGGTTTCCGAAGATGCCGACAACATGAACGCGCGGCTCTTCACCCTCGACATGCAGGCGAGCCTGTCGGCCAACATGGTAACCTTCTCCTGCACCGACATCCTGGACGACTACCCGGATGCCGCGGTCATGATCCACAATCTCGGCGGCAACATCCCCTTCGAGGTCGAGCGGCTGGACCATCGCAGCATGATCGACACCCCGGACGAGCCGATCCCGTCGAGCCTGTTCAACAAGCCCAACGTGTTCGTGGACTGCAACTCGCTGGGCGCCCGCGCGATCGAGATCGGGGTCGCGGCCTACGGGGCGGAGAAGATCTTCTACGGCACCGACGGCACCGGGTTCGGCTGCGACTGGACCAACAGGGCGCTGGCGGAGGCCCGCATCGACGACGGCGAGCACCGCGCCATCCTGCACGACAACGCGGCCGGGTTCATCGCGCGGCACGCCGAGCTCGCCCCCCACCGCGCCGCCGCCTGACCCGGCGGGGCGGGCGCGGCCCTCATCCCAAGGGTGACGGCCGGCCTATTCGTGGGCGCGGATGGGGACGTCCATGGCGCCGAGGCCGGCGAATTCGAGATGCATCGTGTCGCCCGGCAGGACGCGGCTCACGCCCTCGCAGGTGCCGGTCATGATGATGTCGCCGGGATGCAGGGTGTAGAAGCTCGACGCCCACTCGATCTGCCGCCGGCAGTCCATGATCATCAGCTCGGTGTTGGACTTCTGGCGCGTCTCGCCGTTGACGCTGAGCTCGAAGGCGATGGAATCGGGGTCGGCGATCTCGTCCGCCGTGGTCAGCCACGGTCCGAGCACGGCATAGGTGTCGACCGACTTGCGCATGCTGCGATCCTCGGTCCCGCGCACCACCATGTCGAGCGCGATGGCGTACCCCGCCACGTAGTGGAGCGCCTCGTCGTAGCCCACGTCGCAGGCGGTCCGGCCGACGATCAGCCCGAGCTCCGCCTCGTGGTCGGTGCGCCGGTCGGGGAAGCGCACCGCGACGCCCTCGGACGGGCCGACCAGCGCGCTGTTCGCCTTGAGGAACAGCCCCTGCTCCTCGATTCCGCCTCGCCTGGCGGCGACGCTCACCTCGGCATCCGCCTTGGCCTCGTCGGCATGCGCCTGGTAGTTGACCGGAACCCCGATCACCTTGGTCGGGTTGGCGACCGGGCTCAGGAAACGCACCGAGGACGCGGGGACGCCCTCGGCCGCATCGGCGAGGCGTTCCATCTCGCCGCGCAGGGAGTCCAGATTGGCGACCAGCGCGTCGCCGATGGGGAACGGGTAGCGATGGGCGGGCAGCGACTGGGCGATCGCGGTGACGTCGAAAACCTCGTCGCCGCGGACGACGCCGATCCTGTTGTCGTTGTAACGGCAGTACTTCATCGCTTCTCCCCCGTCTCCGGCGCCGCTCGACGCGCCCCGGGCACACTCGCATAGGAGAACCGGGGGTTCAATCCGAGGCCGGCGGTTTGCGGCCCCGCCCCGATCCGCGCAACATCGCGCCAACCCGCCCTCGGCACGAGGGCTCGCCGGGGCCGCAAATGCCGAACTGGCACCGCTCGACCGCCATCGCCTACGCCGCCGTGCTGCTCGGCGTGTTCGGCCATGCTTCGAGCGAGTTCGTCGCCGTGCTGACCGCGCTCCCCGGGCCCGAGGCGGCGGTCTGGCGGTTCGGGCTCGGCGGGCTCGGGCTGGTCGTACTCGCGCTCTGCTTCCCGGCGAGCCGCGATCTCCTGACGCCGCTGCGCCGCGACGGCAGGCGGCTCTCGGCCATCGCCTTCCTCGGCGTCACCCTCCCCTATATCGCGTTCCACTGGTCGCTCGACTTCGCCACCGTGCCGCAGGTGGCGACCCTGATCACCGGCATCCCGATCTTCGTCGCCCTGCTCGCCGCGACGGTCGACCGCGAACGGGTGTCCCGGGCCAGGATGGCGACCGGCGCGCTCGCGATGGCGGGCGTCGCGGCGCTGCTCACCGACGGCTATCTGGCCGAGCTCGCGGGCGCGCGGCACAATTTGTTCGGCGTCCTTCTGGTCACCGTCTCGGCCGCCGGCGCCGCCGCCTATGTGGTTGCGATCCGGCCGCTCGCGCTGGCCTATGGCGCGCTCCGCGTCACCGCGATCACCATGGCGCTCGGCGGGATCGGCGCCTGGCTCGCGGTGGGCGCGTTCTGGGGGCGCTGGGTCGACCCGGCGGCGATCGCCGTGCTGCCCCGGGCCAGCGTCGCGGCGATTCTCGCGATGGCGCTGTTCAACACGACGATCACCCAGTTCGTCTGGATCGGCGGGCTCGCGGCGCTGCCCGACATGACCCGGGGCGCGTATCTCTTCTTCCTCAAGCCGGTGATCGCCGCGGCGCTCGCCGTGGCCTTCCTCGGCACGTCGCTGTCTGCGCTCCAGATCGCCGCGGCGGTCTTCATCTGCTCCACCGTGCTGGTCGAGATCGCCTGGCCGAGGCTCACCCGCTTCGCGCGAGGTCGGGCGAGCGGGCGATCCAGACCGCAAGCGCCGCCACCGCGATGACCCCGGCCGCGCCGATCGCGTAGAAGGCGTTCTCTAGCCCGGCGAGCTCCGCGACCGCGCCCATGGCAAGCGGCACCAGTACGCCGCCGAGACGGTTGAACGTGACCCTGAGCGCGGCGACCCGGCCCTGCAGATCGGCGCCCACCGCCCGCGCGGCGATGGTCATCATCAGCGACAGGTTGAGGCCCTGGCCGGCGCCGCGCACCGCGATGGCGACGACGAGCAGCGCCAGTGTGTCGAGCAGCGGGGTGATGGCGATGGCGACGATCGCGGCCAGCACCGCGCCGATCAGCAGCCAGCGATCGGC
Organism: Defluviicoccus sp.; assembly: GCA_028821395.1. Lineage (GTDB taxonomy): Bacteria > Pseudomonadota > Alphaproteobacteria > MPNO01 > MPNO01 > MPNO01. The sequence goes on along the minus strand of JAPPGP010000173.1, from coordinate 16,300 downwards.
GACCAGGCGGGTCAGCCGGCCGAGCGCGAGCGCGGCGAAGGCGGCGGCCAGGCTCGATATGCCGACCAGCAAACCGATCGTCCCGGCCTCGAAGCCGATCTCCGTCAGCCAGATGCCGTAGAACGACGACTGGATGCCGGTTCCGGTCTGGCGGATGAGGGTCGCGAGGATGACCAGCGCCACCGCCGGCAGGGCCAGCATGCGAAAGGCGCTGGCGTAGTCGGAGACCCTGGGCATCGCCTGGGCGCGGCGCGGCGGCGCGTGAGCGGGCGTCCCGGCGGGCGCGACCGAAGGCAGGAACAGCGCGGCGACGGCGCCCGCCATCACCCAGGCGGCGAGGCACAGGAAGGCACCGGTCGGCCCGGCATATTGCCAGGCGAACCCGACCAGCAAGGGGCCGAAGAAGCCGCCGATCCGCGCGGCCGCGGTCAGCCTGCCGGCATAGACCGGGCGGCCCTTGAGCACCCTGCCGAACAGCGCCTGGGCGCCGATCCAGTTGGTGGTCTCGGCGAAACCCGAAACCATCTGGAGCAGCACCGCCGCCCAGACGAAGGGGAGTGCCGGGAACAGCGCGAAACCCGCCGCGGCGACCGCCGCAAGGGCGAGGATCACCCGCTTGGGCGCGGCGCGGTCGAGCAGCGCTCCGCCGTAGATCGACAGCGTGACCACCAGGAACTGCCGGCTCGCCACCACCAGCCCGATCGACAGCGGCGACGCGGTGAGCTCGAGCGCCCACAGCGGCACCACCACCGCGGCCATCGGCATGACGTTGCCGTAGCAGAAGGCGAGCGCGTAGACCGGCGCCTGCACCCTTCCCGGTATCGGCGCGCCGTCGGTCTCCGTCATGCGGCGGGAAGGCTCAGTAGAACCGGAGGTAGCGGTCGGTCTCCCAGTCGGAGACGTGGTTCATGTAGTCGAGCCATTCCTGGCGCTTGTAGGAGAGCCAGGCCTGGTACATGTCGGGTCCGAACACCGCCTCGGAGAGCGGGTCGGCCTCGAAGGCGTCGAGCGCTTCGGCGAGGCTGCGGGGCAGCATCTCGATACCCTCGGCGGCAAGCTCGCCCGCGCTTCTGGCATAGAGGTTGCCCATCCGCGGCTCGCCGGGATCGAGCCCTTCCTCGACTCCTTCGAGCCCGGCGGCGAGCACCATCGCGGCGCCGAGATAGGGGTTGCACATCGGATCGGTGGCGCGCAGCTCGACTCGGTCGCCGGCGAGCGGGATGCGCAGCGAGTTGGTCCGGTTGTTGCCGCCGTAGCAGCGGAACACCGGCGCCCAGGTGTAGCCCGACATGCTGCCCTGGATGATCAGACGCTTGTAGCTGTTCACGCTGGGCGCGGTCACCGCGACGATGGCCGGCAGATGGCGCAGCAGCCCGGCGATGAAACGGTAGCCGATCTCGGCCATGCCGTTGCCGCGCGGGTCGGCGGGATCGCCGAACAGGTTGCGCCCGTCGGCGATGTCGTAGAGCGACATGTTGTAATGCGAGCCGCTGCCCGAGTAGTTCATCATCGGCTTCGGCATGAAGCTCGCGAAGTAGCCGTGGCGGCGCGCCATCTCGTCGGCCAGCCGGCGAAAGAACACGAAGCGGTCGGCCATGGTGAGCGCGTCGGCATAGGCGAAGTCGATCTCGAACTGGCCGATCGCATCCTCGTGGTCGAAGGAATAGACGTCCCAGCCGAGCCCGTTCATCGCGTCCACCAGATCGCCGATCCAGTGGAAATTGTCCAGCAGGCGAGAGACGTCATACGCCGGCTTGTTGAGATGCGGCTTGCCGCTGATGGTCAGCAACCCGTCCGTCTCGGGCTCGCGGAAGACGAAGAACTCGATCTCGGTGCCGAGATACATGCCGTAGCCCATCTCCGCGGCGCGCGCCCGGACCCGGTTGAGGATGTTGCGGCTGCACGCCTCGAACGCCGCGCCCCGGCATTGCAGGTCGGAGGCGAACCAGGCGATGTCGGTCTGCCAGGGCAGGATCAGGCAGGACGCGGGATCGGGATGGGCGGCGACCTCCTCCTCGTTGACCTCCTGCGGCACCCCGTCGAGAGCCGCCCCGGTGAACAGCTCGGAGCCGCCCATCATCTGGTCGAAATGCGACATTGGCACCATCTTGGCCTTGGATGCGCCGTGCATGTCGGCGTAGCTCGGCAGCAGGAAGCGAACGCCGCGCTCGATCAGCTCCGCCTTCAGCGCCGCGGCGTCCACCGCCCCCTCGGCCGCGACCGGCCGGTATGCGAGTCCGGTGCCCGCGCTGTCCGCTTCCGCCATCGTGTCCCCCATCGGTAGATTCTTGTCGTTGAATCAACAAATTAGACTATACCTGCCGGGACAATCAAGGCTTGCTTCGGGGCGGCGCCGACGGCACCATTGCGCCGGGCAATCGGGCGGAGCCGCGGGATGTATCTGGAACGCGCATGGTATGTCGCGGCGTGGGATCACGAGATCGGGCGCGAGCCGATGTCGCGCGTCTTTCTCGGCCGGCCGGTCGTGCTGTGGCGTACCGGATCGGGCGGAGCGGTCGCGCTGGAGGACCGCTGCTGCCACCGCCACGCGCCGCTCTCCGCCGGCAAGGTGATCGGCGACCGCATCCAGTGCGGCTATCACGGGCTCGAATTCGACGCGGCCGGGAAATGCGTCGCCGTGCCGAGCCAGAAACGGGTGCCGCCGGGGGCCGAGGTGCGCCGCTACCCGGTGGTCGAGAAGAACCGCTGGGTGTGGATCTGGATGGGCGACGAGGAAGACGCCGACCCCGACCTGATCCCCGACATCTACTGGCACGACTCGCCCGACTGGGCGGCGGTCGGCGACCGCTTCCACGTCAAGTGCCATTTCCAGGCGCTGATCGACATCCAGCTCGACAACACCCATTCGAGCTTCGTCCACCCGGGCAGCCTGGGCAATGCCGGCTCGCTGCACCACAGTCCGAAGGTGGAACGCGACGGGGAGCTGCTGCATAACGCGCGGCGCATGCGCGATTCGGATCCGCCGCCGCTCTTCGCCAAGGCGACCCCGGTGAAGGGCAACGGCGATGTCTGGGTAACCTGGACCTACCGGCCGCGCAGCGGGCTGATCACCTTCGACACCGGGGTCGCGCCGCTCGGCAGCGGCGTCTTCGAGGGCGACCGCAGCCAGGCGTTCAACGTGTTCAACACCCACGGAATCACCCCGGAGACGGAGACCACCTGCCACCATTTCTGGGTCTCGTCGCGGGATTTCGCGCTCGACGATCCGGAGGTGACCGACACCATGGCGTCGATCCGCGAGGTGTTCCTCGAGGATGTCGAGATGGTCGAGGCGCAGCAGCGCTCGATCGCCGCCTATCCCGACGCGCCCTCGGTGGACGTCAACGCCGACCAGCCGACCATCCAGGCGCGCGCATTGCTGCAACGGCTGATCGCGACCGAGCGCGATGCAGCCTGAGCGGACCCCGCCGTTCCGGGCCGAGCATATCGGCAGCCTGCTGCGCCCCGGGACCCTGCGCGAGGGCTTCCGCCGGCTGCACCGGGGGGAGATCGACGAGGACGGGTTCCGCGCCATCCAGGACGGCTGCATCCGCGATGCGGTGGCGATGCAGGAAGCGGCCGGGCTGGAGGTGGTGACGGACGGCGAGTTCCGCCGCACCACCTATATCTCGCATTTCGTGGACTCGGTCGACGGGCTCGAATTCGCCCCGTCCTCCTTCCGCTTCTACGAGGACGACGGGACGTCGCACGAGTTCGTCGCCCCGCGCACGGTGGCCCGGCTCAAGCGCGTCAAGGCGAATTCGGGCGAGGAGTTCGATTTCCTCAAGACCGTCACCGGCAAGACGGTGAAGTCGACCCTGCCCTCGCCGGCGACCATGCATTTCCTCGCCGGCGCGGAAGACCCGCCGACGGACATCTATCCCGACCGCGATGCGCTGTTCGCCGACCTCGCCCAAACCTATCGCGAGGACATCGCCGATCTGGCTTCGCGCGGCGCGCGCTACGTGCAGATCGACGACGTGCCGTTCGCCATGCTGTGCGACGAGAGCCTGCGCGGCCAGCTTGCGGCCCGGGGCGAGGACCCCGAGGCGCTGGTCGATGGCTATATCCAGCTCACCAACGACGCGCTTGCCGACCGCCCGGCGGGGATGACGCTGGGCTTCCATATCTGCCGCGGCAATCTCAAGGGAACGTGGCTATCCAGCGGCGGCTACGACGTCGTGGCGCAGAAGCTGTTCCGGCAGCTCGACGTGGACCATTTCTGCCTCGAATACGACACCGAGAGGGCCGGCGACTTCGGGCCGCTGGCGGCGATGCCCGACGACAAGGGCGTCGTGCTCGGCCTGATCAGCTCGAAGCTGCCGCTACTCGAAGACCCGGCGGAGATCGAGGCACGGATCGCCGAGGCGAGCCGCCATATCGCGCTCGACCGCCTGGCCGTGAGCCCGCAATGCGGGTTCTCCAGCGCGGTCGTGGGCAACCCGGTGAGCCCGGAGGACCAGCGCGCCAAGCTCGCTCTAGTCGTCGACATCGCGGCGCGCGTCTGGCCGGACCCGGCGGGATGAGCGCAGGCTCGCTCGCCGGACGGGTGGCGATCGTGACCGGCGGCGCGCGCGGGATCGGGGCGGCGATCTCCGCCCTGCTGGTCGAACGCGACGCTTCGGTGGTGGTGGCCGACATGGGCTGCGGGATCGACGGGCGCGATCCCGACCCGTCGGTCGCGCCGGCCCTCGCGGATTCGCTCGGCGAACGCGCCGCCGCCTATGCCGAGGACATGGCGATCCCTGCCGCAGCCCAGGAGGCGGTGGCGCTCGCGCGCGAGCGCTTCGGCGGGATCGACATCCTGGTCAACAACGCGGCCATATTGCGCGACGCCTTCGTGTTCCGCGGTACGACGGCGGACTGGGACGCGGTGATCCGCAACAATCTCTCCGGCGCCTACTACCTGATCGCCGCGGCGACGCCGGCGATGCGCGACCAGGCGAAGGCAAGGCGGGGCGGCGGCGCGCGCTACGACTGGGGGCGGATCGTCAACATCGTCTCGTCGGCCGCCTATATCGGCAATTACGGCCAGGCCTCCTATGCCAGCGCCAAGGGCGGGCTGACCAGCCTGATGCGGATCTGCGCGCTCGACATGGCGCGCTCGGGCGTCACCTGCAACGCCGTCGCCCCGTTCGCGCATTCCCGGGTGACCGAGTCCATCGTGCCGGCCAATGACCAGCAGGCGGAGTACAAGGAGCGCGCGCTTCGCGTGCCAGCGGAACCGGTTGCCGCGATGGTGGGCTATCTCTGCTCGCCTGCGGCCTCGGACGTGACCGGCCAGATCTTCGGCGTGCGCGGGCGCGAGGCGTTCGTGTTCTCCCAGCCGCGCCCCGCCGCGCGCATCGTCGCCGAGCCCGGCGGCTGGAACGAGGACGCGCTCGCCGCGGCGGTGGACCGGCAGCTCAGGGACGCCTTCGCCCCGCTGGAGACCGATCTCGAAGCGTTCAACACCGAGCCTTTGGTCTGAGCCGCCGGGCGGGGTGGATCGCGACCGCCCGGATATGGTCTAACTGCGGCGGTTCGGGTTTCGAAAGTCGCGAGGATGAAGGACGGCGGCGCGGCCGCGAAAGGCCGGGGCAAGACGGCGGGGCTCCGCATGGGGATCCTGCCGGATCTGCTCGCCTATCACCTGCGCTGCGCCCATGTCGCGGTGTTCCAGCACTTCAACCGCACGCTCGGCGTGCACGGCATCTCCGGCCCGCAATTCGGCACGCTGCTGCTGATCGAGGCCAATCCCGGGGTGAGCCAGAGCTCGATCGCCGAGGCGCTTCGCTTCGACCGTTCGACGCTGGTGCAGATCGTCGACCGGCTGGAGGACCGCGGCCTGGTCAAACGCGAGCCCTCGGCGCAGGACCGGCGCTCCCACGCGCTCAGGCTGACGGAGGACGGCGCAGCGCTGCTCGACGAGCTGAAGGCGCTGTCGGACGAGCACGAGGGCATCGTCGCCGAGACGCTGAACGAGGACGAGCGCAAGAGCCTGCTCGCCCTGCTGGAACGCCTGCACACGCCGGGCCCGCCGCGCCCCGAGGGCCGCGCGGGCTAGGCGTTGCCGCGCTGCTCGCGGAACCAGCCGAGCGTGTCGTGCACCGGCTTGTCGGAGAAGCTGAACAGGAACGCGTCGTCGTCGGCCTGGTGGCTGTGCGGATACCAGGCGGGGACGACGAAGGTATCGCGCGGCCCCCATTCGAACGTCTCCTCGCCGATGGAGGTGCGCCCCGTGCCCTCGGCCACCGAGTAGACCCAGGCCGCGGTCGAACGGTAGCTCTCGGTCGCAAACCCCTCGGGCACGAGCTGCATGTAGGTGCCGAGCGTCGGCATCGTCGGCCCGCCATTGGCCGGGTTGACGAACTCCATCTTGACCCCGTGATAGGGGTCGAGGTCCCGCGACCCGGCCAGATCGAGCAGCGTCTCGCGGGTGCGGGCGAAGGGGTAGTGGAACACCGGCGAGTTCTTCTCGTCCCTCAGCCGCGCGCCGTAGGGCAGCATGTTGGCGCCGTAGCGCGCCATATTGGCGCCGACGGGATTGCCCGGGGCGTGCGTCTGCTCCGGGTGGGGCTCGGCGAAGACCGGGCCCATGAAGCGCACCATCGGGATGTCGAGCCCGTCCAGCCAGACCACGGGGACCTCGCCCTCATGCCCATGGTCGTGCCACACCCATGACGGGGTGAGGATCAGGTCGCCGGGCTCCATATAGGCCCTTTCGCCGTCGATCGCGGTATAGGCGCGGCTGCCCTCGACGATGAAGCGGAGCGCCGCCGGGCTGTGCCGGTGGGTGGCGGCGATCTCGCCCGGCATGATGAGCTGAAGCCCGGCATAGAGCGCCTCGGTGATGCAGGACTTGCCGCGCATGTTCGGGTTCTCCAGCACCAGCACCCGGCGTTCCGCCTCCTCTGTCGAGATCACGTCGGCCGATTCCATCAGCGCGGGGCGGAGCGAGTCGTAGTGCCACAGAAAGGGCGTCGCCTCGGTGACCGGCTCATGCGCCAGCAGCTTGTGCAGCACCTCCCAGAGCGGCGCCATGTTGAACTCGTCGATCCGGCCGTAATAGTCGGCCCGCGCGTTGGTCATCTCGGGCTTGGAGTCGAGCCCCCTGCTCATCGCCGGTCTCCCGCTTGGTCGGCGGCACTCTGCCACAACACCGGTATCCGCTCCATAGCCGGGCCTCAGTCACGGATGTCCTGGAGGAACCACTCGGTGGGAATTTCCCGTCCGAGCCCCGCCTCCCGCGCGCGGCGGTAGACCAGACCGCCGACCGAGGAGAACTGGAGGCCCTGGAAGCCGGTGTTCTGGTAGAAGGTGATCTGGTCGGCCGCCGTGCGCCCGGCCGCCTTGCCGGTCACCAGGTCGCAATAGGTCGGGAATTCCGCCAGATAGATGTCGCGCTCGCGCCTCGGCGGCAGGCGCTTCAGCTCCTCCTCGGTGCCGGCGAGCACCGCCATCGGGGAGTGGCCGATGCCGGGCTGCAGGCGCGCGCTCTCCGCCATGCGGATGCCGGGTACCCCCTGGCGGATCTTCACGTCGAAGCGCTCCAGCGCTTCCGGGCCGATCTCGTCGGGCCCGAGATTGGTGACATGCATGCCGGCCTCCAGCCACGCCGGATCGAAGGTGGGCTCCATGCTGTCGGTCGCGCTGGCGACGATGTCGGCATCGGCGATCGCGGCTTCCGGCGAGTCCGCCGGCAGGACGGGGACCGAGAGGCGCCCGGTCATCTCTTCCGCGTAGCGCTCCCGGTTGGCCCTCGTGGGGCTGTAGACCCGGACCTCGGAAATGCCGCGCACCGCGCAGATCGCCTCCAGATAGGTCCGCGCCATGCCGCCCGATCCCAGCATGCCGACGACGGAAGAGTCGGGGCGCGAGAGATGCTTGACCCCGATACCGGCGCCGCCGCCGACCCGCATGTGTTGCAGCACCCCGTCATTGACGATGGCCAGCGGCTCGCCGTTGAGCGCGCTCCACAGGAAGATCAGCCCGCAATAGGTGCCGGGCTCCACGCAATACTTGTCTTCGGTCCAGCGCCCGTCCGCGTCGCGCGGCCAGGTCATCACGTCGGATTTCACGCGGATCGCGAGGATGCCGTCGTTGTAGCCCTCCATCGTCCCCCAGCGGTAATAACCGTCGGGCCGTTCGCAGGGGGCGTACATGTCGATGCGGCCGCGGAAGGCGGCGCCGCCGTCGGGGATCTGGCGGAACGCCGCCTCCTGGGCTTCGATGCAGGACGGCATGTCGAGCAGAGCGGCGACGGTGTCGTTGTCGATCAGCAGCATAACCTAGCGCTCCTCCGGCATCGCCTGGCCGCGCGCGATCTTCACCCCCTTGATCACCTCCTTGACGGTGCCGCAGAGCGGCAGAGAGACGCGTGCGGCGTCGGCTTCCTTGAGTACGATAGTCATGTCCTTCTCCGCCCACGGCATCGGCCGTTCGACGGCCTCGGTGGCGAGCGCCCAGTTCTGCGCGCTCGACTGGAGCAGGGCCTCGCGCAACGCTCCGGCTTCGACGCCAAGCTCTTCGGCAAGACGGAAACCCTCCTCGTTGGCCGAGATGCAGGCCCAGAGGATCAGATTGTTGACCAGCTTGCCCACCTGGCCGGCGCCGACCGGGCCGAGATGGTGGATGGCATCGGAGAAGGTCGAGAAGGCCGGGCGGCAGCGATCGAACGCCGCCCGGTCGCCGCCGCCGAAAATCAGCAGATTGCCGTCGATCGCCGCCTGCTCCCCGCGCGCCATCGGGATGTCGAGGACCGCGACGTCGCCGCCGATCCGCTCTGCGATCTTCAGCATGGTCGCCGGCGCGACCGTCGAGGCCACCGCCATCGTCGACCCGGGCCTGGGCGAGCCCATCGCGCCGTTCTCGCCGAACAGCGCGGCCTCGACCTCGGAGTCGAACCCGACCCCGACAATGACGAGATCGCTCTTCGTCGCCAGCTCGGCCGGCGACCCGGTCGCCGCCGCGCCGTCGGCCTCGGCCTGGACCATCGCCTCGGCGCGCACGTCGTAGCCCAGCGTCTCGAACCCGGCGGCAGCCAGGTGACGGGCGAGCTGCCCGCCCATCTTGCCGAGCCCGATCACCCCGACGGTTTCGATCCCCGCGGCGTTCATTCAATCGCCTCCCTCTCCTTGCTCGATTCGGTGCGGATTTCGCGGACTTCGTGCACGGTCGCGCAGCCGGGGCAGATCGCCTCTTCGAGGGCGAAGTTCGGGCTGTCTCCGTCCCAGCGCAACGCGCGCAGCGGCCCGGCCGCCGCGAGCGGCCGGCGGCGCAGGATCGCGCTCCCCGCCCCGCCGGCAAGAAGGTGGCCGCAGCGCAGGCAGCGGAACGTCTGGCCATCTGCGTCGACGGCGCATTCGAGATGCTCGCCGATACGATGCTTCCCGGGCGCGGCGATCGCCGCTCCGGCGGTCCAAGCCGCCGCCGTGCCTTCCCGGCGCGCGGACCGCAGCGCATCGCGCGCTTCTGAGGTCGCCGCCGCATCGACGACGCCGCCGGGCGACAGCACGACCCCGTACTGCGCGCGCGCCGCCTCGCCGCTCACGCGGCCCTCGGCCACGTCGGCGGCGACCGCCTCGGGGTCGCGGTCGAGGGGATCGCCGTAGCCGCCCCCGCCGGCAGGGTAGAAGACCAGCGCGTCGTCGGGTCCGAGCACGGCTTCGTCCTTGGAGGCAAGATGCTCGACCTCCCCGGCGAAGTCCTCGGTGGAGGCGGGTGGCTCGCCGCGCCGGACCCGCTCGCGGATGCCGGTTCGGCGGACCACGCTGGTCTGCGATCCGGCGCCGGGATAGCCGCCCGATATGCCGTGCGCGTTGGTCTGGTCGGTGCCCGCGGTATTGGTCGACTTGAGGACCAGCGCGTCGGCGCCCTCGGGGATCAGCGCGACCTCGGCGGTCAGCCCGCCGCGATATCGCCCCGCGCCGCCGGAATCGGGGATCGAACGGCGATAGACGTAGAGCACCGGCAGCTTCCACTCGGTGCCTTCGACATTGCCCATGCTGGACGCGAACGAGGTGATGGTGCCGGCATGGTCGAACCCGTCGGCGAAGGACCGCGCACCGCCGCCCGAGCCCCGGTGATCGGACAGCAGCGCCCCCACCCGTGTTCCGTCCTCGGCGGTCGCGAACACGTTGTTGCAGTTGCTGGACGAGTTCCAGGACGGGCAGACGCGGTCGCGATATCGCTCGGACGAGGCGAACATCCGCGCGATCGCCTCGGCCGCCGCGACGGTGACCAGCCAGCGGAACCCGACCGTCGATATCGAGACCGGCGCCGGAAAGCTCGCATTGACCACGCTGCCCTCGGGCGCGGTGACCCGCATGCAGCGCCTGAGCCCCTCGTTCCAGTCGATATCGCCCTGGCACAGGAAGCTGAACAGCGGCACCGCGGAGCCGCCCACGGTCGCGGGGTAGGTGCTGTTGACCGCGGCGTCCACCTGCGGCGAGGAGCCGCTGTAGTCGAAGTGAAGCGTCTCGCCCTCCCTGCTCAGGCGGAGCGCGACGCGGTGGATCCTCTCCGATCCCACCCGGTCGCCGTCCATCCAGGCATTCCCGGTCCAGCTCCCTTCGGGAAGCTCGGCGATGGCGGCGCGGATCTGCGCCTCGGCGACGTCGATCGAGCGTTCCATCACAGCCCGGACGGTGTCGGGCCCGCGCTCGGCGATCAGGGCGTCGACGCGCTGCCTGGCGCGGTTGATCGCGCCGATCTGCGCGCCGAGGTCGAGCAGCACCATGTCCGGCAGGCGCGAATTGGTGACGAAGGTGTGTTCCACCTCGGGCGAGGGAACGCCTGCATCGACGATCTTGAGGAAGTAGCGCGGCGGGTCCTGGTAGATCGAGCGCGCGTTGATGCAGAAGCTGCCCTCGTCGATGCCGCCGACATCGGGGTGGTGAAGGACGTTGCCGATCCACATGAACACGTCGCCGTCGACGAAGACCGGGCTCGCCATCACCACGTCGTTCTGGTGCAGCGCCCCCATGAAGGGATCGTTGGTGAGATAGATATCGCCGTCGCGGATGCGGCCCGCCTTGCGGATGATCTCGCGCAGCGTGTCGCCCATCGTCGTGACATGGACCACCGATCCGATGCCGGCGATCACCACCTCGCCCGCGGCGGTGAACAGCCCGGTGTTGAAGTCATTGCCCTCGACCACGATGGGCGAGGCCGAGATGGTCTTGATCGCCGCCGATTGCTCGTCGTTGATCTGCCACAGGCGGTGCTTCAGCACCTCGAAGTCGATGGGGTCGAGCATGCCGGTCATCCTTCGGTCTCCGGCCGGATGTCCACATTGCCGAGCCGGTCGAGGCGCGCGGTCGCCGAGGGCGGGACCCAGATCGTCGTCATGTCGCGTTCTATCACCGCCGGCCCCTTGATCTCGGCCCCGGCGGCGAGCGCGGCGAAGTCGTGGACCCCGGCGTCCAGCGGCTCGGCGCCGCGGCGATGGACGCGGCGCCTGCCCACCGAATTTCCGCCCATTGCCGCGCCTTCCCGCTCACCCGGCGCCGGGGCCTCGGCGGCGACCATGGCCTCGATGCCGAAGCTCACCACTTCGAGCCCCGCCGCGGCCCGCACCGCGCTGGCGCCGTAGCGCTCGGCGTAGAGCGTCTGGAAGGCGTGGCGCAGACGCTCGGCCAGGCCAGGCCCCGCCGCGCCGTCGGGGAGGTCGAGCGAGACCTCGTTCATCTGCCCGCGATAGCGCATTTCGACGCTGTAGCGGATCGCGGCGTCGGCCGGCGCGAAGCCGCTCACGGACAGATCGGCCGCCGCGCGCGCGTCTAGCGCCGCCATCGCCTGCCGCGCGACACGGCGGGCCGCATCCTCGTCTTCGAGCGCGACGGGGGCCGACAGGGTATGGGCGTAGACGATATCCGAGAGCGCGATCCCCAGCGCGGAGAACACCGCCGCGCCGTAAGGAACGACCACGCGCGCGATGCCGAGCCGCATGGCAAGGTCCGCGCAATGCGCGCCGCAGGCCCCGCCATAGGCGATCAGCGCGAAGCGGCGGGGATCGTTGCCGGTCTCGATGGTGACCTTGCGGATCAGGTCGGCCATCCGCCCGTTGACCACCTCGACGATCCCGGCGGCCGCGTCGGCGACGCCGAGCCCCATCGGGCGGGCGACGTGGCGCTCGATCGCGGCGGCGGCGAGGCCCGGATCGAGCGGGTAGCGGCCGGCGAAGAAGCGCTCCGGGTTGACGATGCCGAGCACGACCAGGGCGTCGGTCACGGTCGGGTACTCGCCGCCCCGTCCATAGGCGGCGGGGCCGGGATCGGCGCCCGCGCTCTCCGGCCCCACCCTGAGCCGGAAGCCGTCCGAGACCGCGATGCTGCCGCCGCCCGCGCCGAGCGTGTCGATGCGTACCGAACGGGTGAGCACCGGAAGCCCCTGGCCGAGATAGGGCGTGCTGGTCCGCTCGATCGTCCCGCCGGCGATCACGCCCACGTCGAAGCTGGTGCCGCCCATGTCGGCGGTGATCGCGTTCTCGATGCCGAGGCTGCGCCCGAGATGGCGCGCGGCGACGAGACCGCCGACCGGACCGGAGTTCACCACGGCGACCGCCGCCCGCGCCGCCCCGTCGGGCAGCGCCGTGCCGCCGGACGCGGTCATCACCTGGATCGGGTGGCGCAGCCCGTCGCGGGCGAGCCGGTCCTGCAGCCGCGCGATATAGCGCGTCGTCGCCGGTCCGACATGGGCGGCGACGGCGGTGGTCACCATGCGCTCGTACTCGCCCATCCGGGGCGCGATCTCGGACGACAGGAAGACCGGCAGGCCGGGCGCGACCTCGCCCGCCGCCGCCCGCACGGCCTGCTCCTGGTCGGGGCGGAGAAAGGACCAGAGCAGGCAGACGGCGAGGCTCTCCGCCCCCGCCTCGACCAGCGCCTGGACCGCCCTTCCGGCTTGGTCCGGGTCGACCGGGGCGAGGAGCTCGCCGGCCGCCGTCACCCGCCCCGCGATGCCCCGCACCAGCCGGCGCGAGACCAGCGGCGGAGGCGGCTCGGTGTGCAGGAAGTCCATCGCCCTCGCGTGCGGCAACCCGCCGACGCGGCCCACCGGTCCGCGGCCGATGACCAGCGTGTCCTCGAAACCGCTTGTCGCGATCAGCCCCACCTGGGCGCCGCTCCGCTGGATCAGCGCGTTGGTCGATACCGTGGTGCCGTGGGCGAGCCGGGCGGTCTGGCGCAGCACCGCCCGCACCGGGCGTTGCGTGTTGCGGGCAAGGCTCGCGAGACTCTCGATCGCGCCCTCCTCCGGGCTCGCCGGGGTGGAGAACGTTTTGTCGACGGTGACCGTGCCGGCGGCATCGATCTGCACGATGTCGGTGAACGTGCCCCCGGTGTCGACGCCGAGAGAGAGCGGCGCGGCAGCCATCGCCGCCTACAGCTTCTCCAGGAGGTGGCCGAACTTCTCGCGGATCCGGGCTCTCTCCTCCGGAGTCGCCTCGGCGACCGGGGGGAAATCGTCGATCCACTCGAAGGGCCGGCAGGCGTCGATCAGCGCGCGGCTGTTCATGTTCTCGCCGGGCCGCTTCATTGGGTCGAGCGGCCCGGACCAGGTGCGGCGGATGGTGTCGATGTCCTGTTCCGGGTCGCAGCGCGAGGCGATGGCCCACATCACGTCGTGGACGCTGGTGGGGTCGATGTCGTCGTCGACCACGACCACGAAGCGGCCGAGATAGTTGGCCGCATGGGCGCCCGCCGTCAACAGCAGCGCCTGGCGCGCATGGCCGGGATATCTCTGCTCGATGGAGACGACGTTGAACATGCGCCCGCCGCCGAACTCCATGCTCCAGACGCCCTTGACGCCGGGCAGCCCGGCGCGCTCGACCTGGTCCCAGATCATCGCCGCCTTGACGGTGCACTTCGAGAACGAATAGTCCGACGGCGGCCGGCCGGGGCGCGCCATGGTGTGGATCGGCCGGTCCCGGTGGTAGACCCGGCGGATTTTGACGACATAGTCCTCGCGCTCGGCGCTGGCATAGTACCCGGTCCACTCGCCGAACGGCCCCTCGATGCGCTTCTCGTCGGGCATGATCTCGCCCTCGAGCACGATCTCGGCGGCAGCCGCCATCGGCAGGCCGTGGAGCTCGGTATTGGTGATGTCGAACGGCACGCCCCGGTGGCCGCCAGCGTGGGCGAATTCCGGCGTGCCCCAGGCCACCTCGTTGGCCGCCGACAGGAACAGCAGCGGGTCCTGGCCGACGCTGATCGCCACCGGGCAGGGCCTGCCCTTGGCGAAGTACTTGTCGCGGATCAGGCGGCCGTGCTTGCCGGGCGACATCCACAGCCCGACCGTGTTCCGGTCATGCACCTGAACCCGGTAGGTGCCGAGATTGACCCAGCCGTCCTCGGGGTCCCGGATGGTCACCAGATCGCCGGTGCCTATATACCGCCCACCGTCCTCCTCGTGCAGCAGGGGCACCGGAAACTTGTAGAGATCGACCTCGCCGTCGCGGTCGACGTTCTCCATCACCGGGCCGGTATTGAGCTCGCGCGCCGGCAGCGGCGCAAAGTCCTTCAGCCGGTCGCGGTAGCTCTGCACCACGTCGATCGGCGTCTCGGGCCTGGGGAAGCCGAGCGTCATCGCCAGCCGGTTCATCGAGTTGGTCGCGCCGGACAGCACCCGATAGTCGGAAGAAAAGCCGGGGATGTTCTCGAACAGGATCGCCGGCGGGTTGTCGGGCTTGGCGTGGTAGATCATCTCCGCCACCGAGCCCATCTCGAGGTTCCAGTCGACCCCGTCGACGCGCAGCAGCTCGCCGAGGTCTTCCGCCCGCCCGATCCATTCGCGCAGGTCTTCGTGAGGCCGGTCGTAAGCGCCGTAACCCCTGCTGCCGCCGTCCGCCATGTGCCGTTCCGCCTCCGCTCGATCCGTGCCACCGGGTTTGTAGCAGAGGGAGGGCGGCAAGCCGAATGGCCCGCGGCGCCTAACCGTCCCGCATGTAGCCGGCGGCGACCGTCTCGGGCAGGCGGAACAGGCGGCGCGCGGTCTCGCCCAGGATGCGGCGCTTTTCGGCCTCGCCGAGGATCGCAAGGCCGGCGACCGCCCCCGGAAGATCCATGTCCGACGCCGGGTAGTTCGAGGCGTAGATCAGGCTGTTCGGCGCATCGATCGCCCGGTAGGCGGCCGCCAGCGCATCCTCCCGGTCGGGCATCTCGACCGGGTTGGAGGTGTAGTACATCTCCCGCATGTACGCGCTCGGCAGGCGCGTGAGCGAGGGGCATTCCGAGCTCCGCATGCGGTACTCGTTGTCGATCCGCATCATCAGCCACGGCACCCAGGAGATACCGGAATCCATCCAGATGACGGGCATGCGGGGAAACCGCTCCGGCATGCCGTTCACCACCCAGTTGGTGCAGTGGACGATGTTGTACCACTGCTGCGACAGCGCCTTGACGGCCATGAACTTGCCGACCGCGCGGAACAGCGGGTCCTCCCAGTCGGTGCCGCCGTGGAAGGCGAGCGGCAGTCCGGTCTCCTGGATCGCCGCGTAGACCGGCATATAGGCGTTGTCGTGGACCGATTTCTCGCGCAGCGCGGTGACCTGGAAGCCGGCGATCCCGGGACGGCCGGCATAGGCGTCGACCATGTCCAGCGCCGCGCGCGGCGCGCCGAACGGCAGCATGATCCAGCCGAGCAGCCGCGGCGAGACCGGCAGCACGCGTTCGGTGAGCCAGCGGTTGTAGGCACCGAGCACGCCGGCCTCGACCTCGGGCTGGGGGTGGAGGCCCATGATCTGCAGGCCGAAGGGCGACAGCGCGGCCACGTCGATCCCCATCGCGTCCATCGCGCGCAGCGCGAGGTCGGCCGCGCGGTGGGTGCCGTCGCCGGGCGTGGTCTCGAGACGGCGCAGGATGTCGCGGGTGATCCGGCCGCCGAGATCGTGATAGGCGACCCGGTCGAGCGGGAAACGCGCCGCCTGCCGGGCCGCGCCCTGGGCGCTCCGTGCGAGCTGGCGGACGATGGGGTCCTCGATCAGCGCGATGATGTCCGCGATCGACTCCTTTTCGTAGACATGCGCATCGGCATCGATGACCAGCACGTCGTCGATCCCGGCCTCCGCCTGGCGCCTGGCGTTGGCAAGATGGCGGCCGGTGTGGAAGCTCTCGGCGGCGAGGCCGGGCAGGCGCCCGGCGCCGGGTATCTCCATGACCGTCCCCGAAGGTCTAGCCCGCATTTCTCATCCCTGTCACGGTCTGCGTCGCGCGCAGGCGTCCGATCCGCCAGGAGCGGCCCGAAATGCGTAGCGGGGACTACGCATGAGGCCCGCGACGCCGCGGGCGGACGCCTGCGCGCGACCCTTCGGGGGGGGGGG
>JAPPGP010000260.1 GCA_028821395.1 Defluviicoccus sp. | reverse complement strand
CCTCGTCGACCGCCTCGACCTCCATCGTCGCCTTGTCGGTCTCGATCTCCGCGATCACGTCGCCGGCTTCGACGGCATCGCCCTCCACCTTGAGCCATTTGGCGAGGTTTCCCTCGGTCATGGTCGGCGACAGTGCCGGCATCAGGATATTGATCGGCATCGGGGATCCTGCCTCGGCGGAATGGGCGCGTTCAGTCTCGGTACAGCACGTCTTTGGCGGCGCGGACGACGTCTTCGACCTGGGGGAGCGCGAGGCGTTCGAGATTGGCGGCGTAGGGCAGCGGAACGTCGGCTGCGGTCACCCGGGCTACCGGCGCGTCGAGCCAGTCGAAGGCATGCTCCATCGTCGCCGCGGCGAGTTCGGCGCCGATACCGGCGAACGGCCAGCCCTCCTCGACCGAGACCAGGCGGCCGGTCTTCTTCACCGACTCGACCAGTGTCGCGGTATCCAGCGGCCGGATCGTCCGGAGGTCGATCACCTCGGCCTCTATCCCCTCCCCCGCCAGCGCCTCGGCGGCGTCGAGCGCGTGGCCGACGGTGATCGAGAGCGCGGCGATGGTGACGTCCGACCCGGCGCGGCAGACACTCGCCCGGCCGATCGGCACGACGTGATCGTCGACCGCCGGAACCTCGAAAGAGGCGCCGTAAAGGATCTCGTTCTCCAGGAATATTACCGGGTTGGGGTCGCGGATGGCCGATTTCAGCAACCCCTTCGCGTCCGCCGCGCTGTAGGGCGCGACCACCTTGAGCCCGGGCACATGGGCGAACCAGCTGGCGTAGTTCTGCGAATGCTGGGCGGCCACCCGGGCGGCGGCGCCGTTGGGCCCGCGAAACACCATCGGCGCGGAGATCTGGCCGCCCGACATGTAAAGGCTCTTGGCCGCCGAATTGATGATCTGGTCCATCGCCTGCATGGCGAAGTTGAAGGTCATGAACTCGACGATCGGCCGCAGCCCGGCGAACGCGGCGCCGACGCCGAGCCCGGTGAAGCCGTGCTCGGTAATCGGGGTGTCGATCACCCGGCGCGGGCCGAACTCCTCCAGCAGGCCCTGGCTCACCTTGTAGGCGCCCTGGTACTCGGCGACCTCCTCGCCCATCAGGAAAACCGTTTCGTCGCGGCGCATCTCCTCGGCCATCGCGTCGCGCAGCGCTTCGCGCACGGTCTGGCGAACGGTCTCGCCTTGCGGCGCCTCTTTCTCGGGCTCAGCCGCGGCGGCCGGAGGTTGCGCGGCGGCGCTGCCGTTCGAGGGCACCGCCCTGGCGAGCGCCGCGGGGTCTTCGCCGTCCACCAGCAGGACGCCGATGATCGAATTGACCGCCACCCCTTCCGAGCCCTCCGGCACGACGATCCGGCCCAGCACGCCCTCGTCGACCGCCTCGACCTCCATCGTCGCCTTGTCGGTCTCGATCTCCGCGATGACCTCGCCGGAGCTCACCGGGTCGCCCTCGTTCTTGCGCCACCTGGCGAGATTGCCTTCGGTCATCGTCGGTGAAAGTGCCGGCATGAGAATGTTGATCGGCATCTCGCACACCCGCGCCGGTCAGGCCTCGATCAGCACGTCGGTCAGGAGCTCGCCCGGATCGGGCTCGGGACTGTTTTGCGCGAACTCGGCGGCGTCCGCGACCACCGTCCTGATATCGCGGTCGATTTCCTTCAGCGCGTCCTCGTCGACCGCGCCCATCGAAACCAGCCGTTCGCGCAGGTTCTGGATCGGGTCGTGCGCGGTGCGCATCTCCGCGACTTCTTCCTTGCTGCGGTACTTGGCGGGGTCGGACATCGAGTGCCCCCGGTAGCGATAGGTCAGGGCCTCGAGCACATACGGCCCCTCTCCCGCGCGACAATGCGCCATCGCCGCCGCGCCCGACTCCTTGACCGCCAGCACGTCCATCCCGTCGGTCTGGGCCGACGGGATGCCGTAGGGCTCGGCGATCCGGTAGAGATCCGTCAGGGCCGAGGCGCGATCCACCGAGGTGCCCATGCCGTAGCGGTTGTTCTCGATCACGAACACGATGGGGAGCGACCACAGCGCGGCGAGATTGAACGCTTCGTGCACCTGACCCTGGTTGAGCGCCCCGTCCCCCATATAGGCCGACGTCACCCCGCCGTCGTCCCGGTATTTCTGGGCGAACGCGACACCCGTGCCGATCGGCACCTGGGCGCCGACGATACCGTGCCCGCCGAAGAAGTTCCTGTCGCGGCTGAACATGTGCATCGAGCCGCCCTTGCCCTTGGAATAGCCGCTGCGCCGCCCGGTCAGCTCGGCCATCACCCCCTTGGGATCCATGCCGCAGACGAGCATGTGGCCGTGGTCCCGGTAGCTGGTGATCAGCGCATCCCTCGGCCCGGCGGACGCCTGCATGCCGACGACCACGGCTTCCTGGCCGATATAGAGGTGGCAGAACCCGCCGATCAACCCCATGCCGTAGAGCTGTCCCGCGCGCTCCTCGAAGCGCCGGATAAGCAGCATCTGGCGGTAGAAGTCGATCAGCTCGTCCGGGTCGGCGTGGGCTGGCCGCGCGCCGCCATTGGCGGACTTGCCGGGCCTGTCGCCGGTCGCCGACTCCGCAGCTTGTCCGGTTGCAGATTCCTGCGGCCTTGCGGCCATCAGCGATATTCCCCTGCGTTTCCGAGCGATCGCACGGCGATTCGGATGGATCGGCTATCGCTGGCGAAAGGATACTAATCGACCGCGACGCGGCGCAACAAAGGGATGGGTAAGTTTGTGTCGTTTTGGCGCGGCTTTGCGCAACGAAGATACGCCTCCGGGCGCTCGCCCCCGTCGGGCAGGCGGACTACCTTTGGCCGCTGGGAGGGCCGCCGACGACGGAGATGCGGCGAGTCGTCCGGGTGCCGGAAATCACGATGTCGCCGGGGGCGAGCAGCCCGGTCATCAACCGCGCCCGCTCGTCGAGGTAGTCGCGGTCCAGGCGATCCGCGCGCAGCGATTCGACATGCCGGTTGAGGCCTTCGCGCTCGGCGGTCACCCTGGCGAGCGTCTGCTCGGCGCGGACGATCTCCTGGTCCAGCTGGAGGATTCGCAACACGCCGCGGTCGCCCTCAAAGGCGCTGAAGGCGAAATAGGCGGTCAGCGCGGCCCCCAGTACCGGGCCGGCCACGTTGCGCATCGCTCGGCGCTTGTCCAACCTCATCGCCATATCCGGCAGGCAATCACATTGAGATTCAATGAGTCAAGCCGAAAAATTCAAGTAGAAATAGAGCGATGATTCGCAGACGACCGGGAAAATTCAGTCTCTTGCGGCAATCGAAAGGGATGCCGCGCCGGCGTATCGCGCCGACCCGGCCAACCCCTCCTCGATGCGAATCAGGCGGTTGTACTTCGCCGTCCGGTCGGAGCGCGACAGCGAGCCGGTCTTGATCTGCCCGCAAGCCGCGGCCACCGCGAGATCGGCGATCGTGGTGTCCTCGGTCTCGCCCGAGCGATGCGACATCACCGACGCGTAGGACGCCTTGTGGGCGATCTCGACGGCCTCCAGGGTCTCGGTCAGGGTTCCGATCTGGTTGACCTTGACCAGGATCGCGTTGCCGACGCCGGCCGCGATTCCCCGGGCGAGGATCGCCGGGTTGGTGACGAACAGATCGTCCCCGACGAGCTGGACCCTGTCGTCGAGAGCCTGGGTAAGCCTGCCCCAGCCGTCCCAGTCGTCCTCCGCCATCCCGTCCTCCAGCGAGACGATGGGAAAGCGGTCACAGAGATCGGCGTAATAGGCGACCATCCCGTCGGCGTCGAGCGTAAGCCCCTCGCCTTCCAGGCGGTAGCGCCCGTCCCGGTGGAACTCGCTCGCGGCGGCGTCGATGGCGATGGCGACGTCGGCGCCCGCCCCATACCCCGCATCCGATATCGCCTTGAGGATGAAGTCCAGCGCTTCGCCGGCGCTCGGCAGGTCGGGCGCGAAGCCGCCTTCGTCGCCCACATTGACGCCGTGGCCGGCGGCGACGAGCCGGCGCCGGAGCGCGACGAAAATCTCGGCCCCGCAGCGGACCGCTTCGGCGATCGAGCCCGCGCCGAGCGGCATGATCATGAACTCCTGGAGGTCGATCGGGTTGTCGGCATGCGCGCCGCCGTTGAGGATGTTCATCATCGGCGTCGGCAGGGTGCGGGCGGACACGCCGCCGACATATCGGTAGAGCGGCAGCCCCGCCTCTTCCGCCGCCGCCCTGGCGACCGCGAGGCTGACGCCGAGGATCGCGTTGGCGCCCAGGCGACCCTTGTTCTCGGTGCCGTCGAGCTCGATCATCGCGCCGTCCACCGCCGCCTGCTCGTCGGCATCCCGGCCGACGAGCGCCTCGGCGATTTCGCCGTTGACCGCGGCAACCGCCTTGAGCACCCCCTTGCCGCCATAGCGCCCGGCATCGCCGTCGCGCAGCTCGACCGCCTCCCGGCTACCCGTCGAGGCACCGGAAGGAACCGCCGCACGGCCCGCCGCGCCGGTCTCCAGCAGCACATCCACCTCTATCGTGGGGTTGCCGCGGGAGTCGAGGATTTCCCGGGCGTGGATGTCGTCGATCGCGGACATGGGGGCCTCCTTGCGCCGCGCCGGAGCTCAGAGCGCGAGCCGCGGCAGGCTCTTGCTCAACCGGTCGACGGCGACGAGTTGTTCGAGCAGCGGCGCGAGCCCGTCCAGCGGGACCATTGCGGGACCGTCGGAGGGGGCGTTGTCCGGGTCGGGATGGGATTCCATGAACACCGCCGCGACGCCGATGGCGACCGCCGCCCGCGCCAGCACGGGAACGAACTCCCGCTGCCCCCCGCTCGCCGCGCCGAGGCCGCCCGGCTGCTGCACCGAATGGGTCGCGTCGAACACCACCGGACACCCGGTCTCGGCGAGCTGCGGCAACGCGCGCATGTCGTTGACCAGCTCGTTGTAGCCGAAGCTCGCGCCGCGTTCGCAGACCATCACGTCGCGATTGCCCGAGGCGCGCGCCTTCTCGACCACGTGGACCATGTCCCAGGGAGCGAGGAACTGTCCCTTCTTGATGTTGAGCGGTTTCCCGGTTTCCGCGGCGGCGACCACCAGATCGGTCTGGCGGCAGAGGAAGGCGGGGATTTGCAGCACATCGACCCGCGCCGCCGCCATGGCGCATTGCTCGGGCAGGTGGACGTCGGTCAGCACGGGGCAGCCGCAGCGGTCGCGGATCTCGGCGAGGATTTCCAGCCCCTCCTCCATTCCGATCCCTCGTCGGCCGGCGAGGGAGGTTCGGTTGGCCTTGTCGAAGGACGACTTGTAGATCAGCGCCACCCCCGCCCGACCGGCGATGTCGACCAACCGCTCGGCGCAGTAGAGCGCGTGCTCGCGGCTCTCGATCTGGCACGGCCCGGAGATCAGCGCGAGCGGGGCGTCGTTGGCCAGCTCGACCGGGCCGAAGCGAATCCGGTGCGGATCGACCATCCTCTACACCAGCCGGGAACGCTCTATCGCGGCGCGAATGAAGGATCGGAAGACGGGGTGCGGATCGAACGGCTTCGACTTGAGCTCCGGGTGGAATTGCACGCCGAGATACCAGGGATGCGCCGGCAGCTCGACAATCTCGGGCAGCATCCCGTCGGGCGACAGCCCGGAGAACACCAGCCCCGCCTGTTGGAGCCGGCCACGGTAGTTGATGTTGACCTCGTAGCGGTGGCGGTGGCGCTCGCTGATCGTCTTCCGGCGATAGATCTTCTCCGCCAGCGAGCGGGCCTGGATCGCGCAGTCATACGCCCCCAGCCGCATCGTGCCTCCGAGGTCGTCGTCGAGCCCGCGCTGCTCGATCCGGCCGCCCTTGATCCACTCGCTGAGCAGCCCGACGACGGGCTCGGGCGCCGGCCCGAACTCGGTCGATCCGGCACCGCCGATGCCGGCGAGGTTGCGCGCCGCTTCGATGACCGCCATCTGCATGCCGAAACAGATCCCGAGATAGGGAACGTTGTGCTCGCGCGCGAAGCGGGCGGCCGCGATCTTGCCCTCGGCGCCGCGTTCGCCGAACCCGCCGGGCACCAGGATCCCCTCGACGCCGGACAGGTGGTGAACCGCGTCCTCGGATTCGAAAATCTCGGAGTCGAGCCACTCCAGCCGCACCTTCACGCGATTGGCGATGCCACCGTGCTCCAGCGCCTCGGCGAGCGATTTGTACGAGTCGAGGACCGTGGTGTACTTGCCGACCACCGCGATCGCCACCTCCCCCTCCGGGCTCCTGATCCGCTCGACGATCTCGCTCCAGCGGGTGAGATCGGGATCGGGCGCGTCCTGCAAGCCGAAATGGCGGCACACCTGAACATCGAACCCGCGCTCGTGGTAGGAGATCGGCACCTCGTAAATCGTGTCCATGTCCGGCGCGGCGATCGCGCTCTCGACTGGCACGTTGCAGAACAGGGCGATCTTCCGGCGGTCGTCGAGCGGCACGTCCTGCTCGCAGCGACACAGGATGAGGTCGGGCTGGATGCCGACGCTCTGCAGCTCCTTCACCGAATGCTGGGTGGGCTTGGTCTTCAGCTCCCGCGCCGATTGCAGATAGGGAACCAGCGTCAGATGCACGTTCATCGCCCGTTCGCGGCCGAGCTCGTTGGCCTTCTGGCGGATCGCCTCGAGGAACGGCAGGCTCTCGATGTCGCCCACCGTGCCGCCGATCTCGCACAGGATGAAATCCACGTCGCCGGCATCGGCGGAGATGAACGCCTTGATCGCGTCGGTGACATGGGGGATGACCTGGATCGTCGCCCCGAGATAGTCGCCGCGGCGTTCGCGCTCGATCACGTCCTGATAGATCCGCCCCGTGGTCACGTTGTCGCTCTGGCTCGCGGGCACGCCGGTGAACCGCTCGTAATGGCCCAGATCGAGGTCGGTCTCCGCCCCGTCGTCGGTCACGTAGACCTCGCCATGCTGGGTCGGGCTCATCGTGCCCGGGTCGACATTGAGATAGGGATCGAGCTTGCGCAGCCGCACCCGGTAGCCGCGCGCCTGGAGCAGCGCGCCGAGCGCGGCGGAGGCGAGCCCCTTGCCGAGGGAGGAGACGACGCCGCCGGTGATGAAGATATAGCGTGTCATCGCCCTCGTTCGCTGTCGCGGCGCGGTTCTCCCGGCTTGCGCGCTCGCTCCGGTCTATGGCAACGCGTTGCCGAATTGCTCCCTCAGCGCGCCAGGGGAACGCTCGGCGGCTGGGGTTCGGTCGGCTGGACAGGCACCGGCTGAACCGGCTGGTCGAGCACGGAGCGCGGCTGCTGGCCCGCGCCCGACAGGATCGCGAGCACGATGCTGGTTGCCATGAAGCAGACCGCCAGCCCGGCGGTCACCCGGGTCAGCAGATTGGCCGATCCGCGGGTCGTCATCAGCCCGCCCATCGTGCCGCCACCAATGCCGAGCCCGCCCCCTTCCGATCGCTGTACGAGCACCACCGCGACCAGGGCGATGGCGATGAAAAGATGAACCACGAGAATGATAGCGATCATGTCGGGCAGGCCTTCCTGCGGTCAGCGCCGGCAATGATGTAGCGCCATTGAGCCGGAAATTCTATGGACATGATCGACATATCGACCAGAAAGCGTCGGCGTCGAGGCTCGCCCCGCCTACCAGGGCGCCGCCGACATGGGCGATCGCCAGTATCGCGGCGGCGTTTTCCGGCTTGACCGAGCCGCCGTAGAGAATGCGCACACCACAGGCGAGGTGCCGGTCCAGCCGCGCCCGGATAGAGGCGTGGACCTCACCGATCTCCGCCGGGGTCGGGGTTTGGCCGGTTCCGATGGCCCAGACGGGCTCGTATGCGATCACGCAGCTTTCGGCGCCGGCGCCGTCGGGCAGCGAGCCATCGAGCTGCTCGCTCACCACCGCTTCCGTCCTTCCGGCCGCGCGGTCGGCGCCGGTCTCGCCGACGCAGACGATGGCGCCGAGCCCCGCCGCGATCGCCGCCGCCGCCTTGGCCTTGACCGTTGCGCTGGCTTCTCCGTGGTCGCCGCGCCGTTCCGAATGCCCGACGATCGTATACAGGCAGCCGAGATCGGCGAGCATCCCCGCGGCGATATCGCCGGTGTGGGCGCCCGAGGCCGCCGCGTGGCAATCCTGCGCGCCGAGCGCGATCCCGGGAATCGACGCGAGCGCCCTCGCGGCATCCGCGAGATAGGGGGCGGGCGGGCAGACGACGATCTCGCAGGGCGCGCCGCCCGCACCGTCCAGCGCGGCGCCGAGCGATACAAGCAGGTCGCGCGTCATCGCGCGCGAGCCGTTCATCTTCCAGTTCCCCGCAACCAGCGGGCGGAGGGAATCGGTCATGGAGCGCAGTTTGCGAGGCGGTCGGGACGGGTCGGACTTGTAGCACACCGGCGCCGGGCCGGGAAACCGGACGGGCGCGTCGGCGGTTGCGATCCGATCCCGCAGCCAATAGATATAGCCGCGTGGTCCATCCGTCGGCGCGGCCGACCGAACCGGGAACCGGCACCATGCTTCAGGCGATGAAGAACAAGGCCGCCACCTGGGTGGTGCGGGTCCTTGCCGTGCTGCTGATCATCAGCTTCGCCGCCTGGGGCGTCGAGGACATGATCCGGGCGACCGGGCTTCCCACCGACGTGGCGGAGGTCGGCGACAGCAAGATCACCGCCAACGAGTTCGGTGCCGCCTTCCGCCGCGAAGTCGAGCGACTGCGCGCGACGTTCGGCGCCGATTTCGATTCGGAGCAGGCGCGCGACCTCGGCGTCGCGGAGAACACGGTCGAGGGGCTGATCTCGCAACGTCTGCTGGACCTCTATGCGGAGGACAGCGGCGTCATCGTGGGCGACGACCAGGTGGTGCGCCATTTGCACGCGGAGCCGGCTTTCCATGGCCCCGACGGCAGCTTCGACCGCATGCTCTTCGAGAGCGCGCTCAACCGGCTCGGCATCCCCGAACAGCGCTACGTCGAGGATGTGCGCCAGCAGATCAAGATGTCGCATTTGACCGGCGTTCTGCGCGGCGCCAGCACCGCGCCCGATCCGCTGGTCAGGTCGCTCTACCACTACCGCAACGACAAGCGGATCGCGCGCTTCGTCGAGATCGCCCGGCCGCCGGAGAGCACCCTGTCCGCGCCCGGCGACAGCGTGCTCACCGATTTCCACAAGGAGAACGCCGCCGCGTTCACCGCGCCGGAGCGGCGCGACCTGACCGCCCTTCACCTCAACCCGGCGGATGTCGCGGCCGAGATCGAGCCCGCGGAAGAGGAGTTGCGCGCCGAGTACGAGCACCGCCTCGAACAGCTGTCGGTTCCGGAGCGTCGACGCATCTCCCAGATCGTCGTCGCCGAGGAGGCCACGGCGAAGCGCGCGATCGATGCGCTGAGGAGCGGGCGCGACATCTCCGATGTCGCCGTCGCGGTCGCCGGGATGGATCGGGATGCGGTCTCGCTCGGCTCGCTCACCAGGGCGGAGCTGCCGCAGGAGATCGCCGATGCGGCGTTCGCGCTGCAAGCGAACATCCCGAGCCAGCCGGTCCGTTCGCCGCTCGGCTGGCACATTCTGCTGGTGGAGGGGATCGAACCGGGTCGAACCCCCGAATTCGCCGAAGTCCGGAAGAAGATCCGCGAAGACCTTGCCCGCGAACAGGCGGTCGACGCGCTGGTAAAGCTGGCGAACCAGGTCGAGGACACGCTGGCGGGCGGCGCTTCGCTGGAAGAGGCGGCGGGCCAGGTCAATGCCAAGCTGCTCAAGCTGCGTGAAGTGGAGCGTAGCGGACGGTCGGTCGACGGCGATCCCGAGGACGGTCTGCTGACGCTGCGGCGGTTCCTGGAGGCGGCCTTCGAGACCGGCAACGGCCAGACGAGCGACCTGATCGACACCGCGGAAGGCGGCTATTTCCTGCTCCGGGTCGACAGGGTGGTCCCGCCGGCGCTCGAACCGTTCGACCGGGTCCGCGAGAGGGTCGCCGCCGCCTGGCGGCTCGACCGCCTCAACGCCGCGGCCAAAGAGCGCGCGGACAAGCTGCTGGGCGAGGTCAAGGCCGGACGCAGCTTCGATACCGCGGCCCGGGAAATGCGGCTCGCGGCGAAGACCTCCTCCCCCTTTACGCGTTTCGACCAGGGCGGCGACACGCCGCTCCCAACCTCGCTCGCGACGCCGTTGTTCGAGGCCAGGCAGGGCGAGGCGTTCCTGGGCCCGACGGATAAGGGGTTCGCGGTAGCGGTGCTGCACCGGATCGAACCGGCGAATCCGTCCGCCGACAAGGACGGGCTCGACGGGATCCGCGAGCAGGTAAGGGGCGCGATGGCATCGGATCTCCTCGCTCAGTACACCGATGCATTGCGCGGGGTCTATTCGGTCACGGTGAATTCGGGCGCCCTCCAGCGGCTGTTCGACGAGGGCGCGATCCGGCCTTGAGCCCGCCCCAATGCGCGGTGTGCGAGGTCGGACAGAATTGAAACGGTGCTTTAGATCAGGCCGTCAAAACATTATTATTTTTGTCTTTTTTGGGACCAATTCGTAGCCATGAGTGAAGATTTCGACGCTTTCAAGAGCGTATTGGGCCGGGTTGCGGACGGGCATCGCCTCAGCGAGGGGGAGGCCGAGCGCGCGTTCGACACCATCATGACGGGCAACGCCACGCCGGCCCAGATCGGCGCGTTCCTGATGGCCCTCAGGCTGCGCGGCGAGACGGTGGACGAGATCGCCGGCGCGGCACGGACCATGCGCGCGAAGGCGGCGCGGATCGGCGCGCCGGACAATGCGGTCGACGTCGTCGGCACCGGCGGCGACGGCGCGGGCACGCTCAACATATCCACCGCCGCCGCGCTGGTGGTGGCCGGCTGCGGCATACCGGTCGCCAAGCACGGCAATCGTGCGCTGTCGTCGAGGGCCGGCGCGGCGGACGTTTTGACCGCGCTCGGGGTCAATATCGACGCCGCCTTCCCGCTGATCGAGAAATCCATCCGCGAGGCCGGGATCGGTTTCATGATGGCGCCGCGGCATCACAGCGCGACCCGGCACGTCGCCGGGCCCAGGGTGGAGCTCGCGGTACGCACCATCTTCAACCTGCTCGGCCCGCTGTCCAACCCGGCTTTCGTGCGCCGGCTGCTGGTCGGCGTGTTCGCGGGAGAGTGGGTCGAACCGCTGGCCGAGGTGCTGGGGCGCCTGGGCTCCGAGCGGGCTTGGGTGGTACACGGCGCAGGCGGGCTCGACGAGCTCACCTCCGCCGGGGAAACGACGGTGGCCGAATGGTCGGATGGCGCGGTGCAGAGCTTCACCGTCACCGCAGCCGATGCCGGCCTCGCCGAAGGCCGGATCGAGGATCTCAAGGGCGGCACCGGGACCTACAACGCGGAGCGGCTCCGCGCCCTGCTCGACGGCGAACCCGGCACCTATCGCGACAGCGCCATCATGACGGCGGCGGGTTCGCTGGTGGTGGCCGGGGTGGCCGCGGACCTGGCCGAGGGCGCGGCGCTGGCGGCACGCTCGATCGACCAGGGAAAGGCGCGCAATGCGCTCGCCCGGATGGTCGAGATCTCGAACCTGGGCGACGAACCCCGATGAGCGACGTGCTGCAGGAGATCTGCGGGGTCAAGCGGGAGCACGTCTCCGCCTGCAAACGGCGCCGGTCGCTGGGCGCCGTGCTCGACGACGCCGGAGCGGCCGCGCCGCCGCGCGGATTCGCGGCCCGGCTCCGCAACGCGCGCGCGCGGGGAGACTACGGGCTGATCGCGGAAATCAAGCGAGCATCGCCTAGCAAGGGCCTGATTCGCAATGATTTCGATCCGGCCAACCTCGCCCGCGACTACGAGGCCGGAGGCGCGACCTGCCTGTCGGTGCTAACCGATCCGCCCTATTTCCAGGGCGACGACGTGCACCTGTCTGCGGCCCGCGCGGCGGTCGGGCTGCCGGTGCTGCGCAAGGATTTCATGCTCGATCCCTACCAGATCGCCGAGGCGCGCGCGATCGGCGCGGACTGCGTTTTGCTGATCATGGCGGCGCTGGAAGATGGGCTTGCCGGAGAGCTTGCGGCGCTGGCCGGGGAGCTCGCGATGGACGTTCTGATCGAGGTGCACGACGAGCCCGAGCTGGAACGCGCCCTCCTGATCGGCGCCGGGCCGATCGGCATCAACAACCGCAACCTCAAGACGCTGGAGACCGACATCGCGACCACGCGCAGGCTGGCCCCGCTGGTGCCCCGCGACCGGCTGGTGGTGGGAGAGAGCGGCCTCTCCAGCCCGGACGACCTCGCCTCCTTGGAGGCCGTCGGGGTGACCAGCTTTCTGATCGGCGAGGCGCTGATGAGCCAGCCCGACGTCCGCGCCGCAACCGCGGCACTGCTGCGCCGCAAGGCGGCCTGACGGGATGGCTGAATTCAGCCATATCGACGCCGAGGGCAAGGCGGTCATGGTCGACGTCTCCGACAAGGACGTCACCCGACGCGTGGCGACCGCAAGGGGCTCGGTCTCGATGGCGCCCGACACGCTGCACAGGATCGCCGCCGGCAGCGTCGCCAAGGGCGACGTGCTGAGCGTCGCCCGCCTCGCCGGGATCATGGCGGCGAAGCGGACGTCCGAACTCATCCCGCTCTGCCACCCGCTGGCGCTGACTGCGATCGACGTGGACCTGCGCTGCGACGAGAAGCGCTCCGCAGTCGAGATCGAGGCCACCTGCCGGCTCGCCGGACGCACCGGGGTGGAGATGGAGGCGCTTACGGCGGTCAGTGTGGCGGCGCTGACCGTCTACGACATGTGCAAGGCCGTGGACCGGGCGATGACGATCGGCGATATCCGGCTGGTCCGCAAGGCGGGCGGCCGGTCCGGCACCTTCGAAGCCGCGGAATGATCTCCGTTGGCGAAGCGCGCGGCCGCATCTTGGCGGCGCTCCGGCCGATGCCGGCCGAGCAGGTCGGGCTCGGCGCGGCGCTCGGACGGGTATTGGCCGAGGACGTGGCGGCCCGGCGTACCCAGCCGCCTCTCGCCGTCTCGGCGATGGACGGCTACGCGGTCCGGGCGGAGGACGTTCGGACCCTCCCCGCCCATCTCTCCGTGATCGGCTACGCCCCGGCCGGGCGCGCCTTCGAGGGCAGCGTCGGTCCCGGGGAAGCGGTGCGCATCTTCACCGGCGCGCCGGTGCCCGAGGGTGCCGATGCCATCGTCGTCCAGGAAAACACCAGGGATGCCGGCGATTGCCGCGTCGAGGTCGTCGACGGCGAGGCCCCAAAGGGACGCTTCGTCCGCCCCGCCGGGCTGGATTTTTCGGAAGGCGACGTGCTGCTCGAGGCGGGCCGAACCTTGACGGCGCGCGATGTCGGGCTGGCGGCGGGGATGAACCTGCCCTGGCTCAAGGTCCGCCGCAAGCCCCGGGTGGCGATCCTGGCTACCGGCGACGAGATCGTCATGCCCGGAGAGCCGGTCGGGCGCGACCAGATCGTGAGCTCCAACGCGCTGGCGCTGGCCGGGTTCGTTGCCGCCCTCGGCGCGGACCCGATCGATCTCGGGATTGCGCCGGATTCGGCCGAGTCCCTGAAGACGATGGCGGCGGGCGCGCGCGGTGCCGACCTGGTGCTCACCACCGGCGGCGCATCGGTGGGCGATCACGATTTGGTGAGGAGCGTCCTCGGCGAGGTCGGGCTGGAAGTCGATTTCTGGCGCATAGCGATGCGCCCGGGAAAGCCGTTGATCTTCGGAACCCTGGACGGCACGCCGCTGCTCGGCCTGCCGGGCAACCCGGTCTCGTCGATGGTCTGCGCGATGATTTTCGTCAAGCCCGCGCTGTCGGCGATGCTGGCCGCCGCCGCGGCGCCAGACGCAAGCGAGCCCGCGCGGCTCGGCGCCGGTCTCCGCGCCAATGACGAGCGGGAGGACTATCTGCGCGCCTCGCTCGCGTCGGACGCCGAAGGCGGGTTGACGGCGACGCCGTTCGACATCCAGGACAGCTCCATGTTCGCCAACATGGCGCGGGCGGACTGCCTGATCGTCCGCGAGCCCTTCGCCCCGTCGGCCGCCAGGGGCGAGCCCGTCCGCATCCTGCGGCTTGCAGGCGGCATGGTCCGAATCTGAAAACGAATCGGCAACCGCCCTGGATCGTTGACGTGGGATTGGAACTTTACTAGAACATGTAGGCATGTTTATGTTTCGTTCCATATCTGGTAGCGATCGAGCCGGACGGTGACCCATGCTGACGCCCAAACAATACGAGCTGCTGGCCTATATCGACACGTTCATCGGCCAGCACGGGGTATCGCCCTCCTTCGACGAGATGAAGGAGGCGCTCAACCTCAAGTCCAAATCGGGCATCCATCGCCTGATCGTCGCCCTTGAGGAGCGCGGCTTCCTCCGCCGCCTGCCCCACCGCGCGCGCGCCCTTGAGGTGCTGCGCCGGCCGGAGACCATGGCGGAGGGCGCGGCAAAGCGGGCCGCCAGCTTCGCGCCCAAGGTCATCGAGGGCGACTTCGCCCACGAGCTCGGCGGCGCGAGCGGCGGCGACGACCAGCAGCTCGTCGAGCTGCCGCTGTACGGACGGATCGCCGCCGGCGTTCCGATCGAGGCGCTGCGCGACAACACGCAGAGCTTCGCGATGCCGCAATCCCTGCTCGGCGCGGGCGAGCACTACGCCCTCGAAGTCGAGGGAGATTCGATGGTCGAGGCCGGCATCCACGACGGCGACGTCGCGGTGATCCGGCGCGGCGACACGGCCGAGAACGGAAATATCGTGGTCGCCCTGGTCGGCGACGAGGAAGTTACCCTCAAACGGTTTCGGCGGCGCCGAGATTCGATAGCGCTGGAGCCCGCCAACCCGAACCACGAGACCCGCATCTTCGGCCCCGACCAGGTCAAGGTTCAGGGTCGGATGGTCTGCCTGTTCCGCCGGTACTGAGCCGTCCAGGGGCGCGCGCCCCGGACCTCGCGCGCGCTCAGGATCCGCGGGCCGTGGGGCTCGAGCCATATGGCAAGCGCGCCCTGGCGACGACGCTCCCACAGGTCGATCAGCCGATCCGGTACCCGGCATCTCCGTCGCGGGACCGGTACCGCGGCGATCAGCAGCGCCGCCCGGTGGCAGTCTTCCTCCAGGGCGGCGCGGTCGAGAACCAGGGCGACAGAGGTGCCGCGGCGCTGCAACATGCATCCGAGCCCGTCGCAGGCGAGAGCGGAATCGCCAGCGCCGCGCCTGCCGGGCCACACTGCGGCCTTCGCCTGCCCGGCGTTTCTCAGCCAATACTCGCGGGTGAAGCGGCGCGTCCCCGGTGCGACCGCGACGCCGTCCGCGATGCGCACCGCGAAGGCGTCCGGGTCCAGGCCGACGAGTATGTCCGGGGGCCGTTCGCGCCAGCCCACCAGCAGCGCCGCCGCGATGCCGATCAGCCCGAACGCCCGCAGGCGGCCGCGCCACAGGCAGAGCCAGAGCCCGCCGGCGGCGACCAGTGCGAGGAATGCAACCGGCAGAGCGGGAACGAGACGCACCGCCGCCGGCCAGGACGAGACGGTTTCGGCGACGGCGATCACGCCCGCTATCCCCCATCCCATGGGCTGAAGCGCGAGCCCCTCGAGGCCGAGCGGCATCAGCAGGAAGGCGAGGATGGCGCAGGGCATGATCCAAAGCCCGGTAATCGGCACGGCGAGCAGGTTCGCCACCACGCCGAACGCCGCGAGCCGGTTGAAGTGATAGGCGGCGAACGGAGCGGTGGCGAGGCCGGCAACCAGGGTCGTCAGGGCGACACCGAACGCGTAGAGGGCGAAGCGCCGCAGGGGCCCGGCATCCGCGCGCAGCCCGGCAAGCCATTCCCGAATCGATTCGTAGGCCGCCACCAGGGCAACCACAGCCGCGAAAGACATCTGAAAGCTCGCGCCCAGCAGGCTTTCCGGGGCGATCGCCAGGACCACCGCGGCGGCCGCCGCGACGAGCCGCATCGAGATTGCCGCGCGGTCCAGCAGCACCGCCAGCAGCACCGCGGAGAGCATGAGGAAGGCTCGTTGGGTGGGGATCGAGGCGCCCGAGACCATGAGGTAGACCAGGGCGCCCGCGAACGCGCCCGCCGCCGCCCATTTCTTGATCGGGTATCTCAACGCGACGGCCGGGATGGCGGCGAGACCCGCGCGCATGCCGCCGAACAGGAGCGCCGCCACCAGCGAGAAGTGGAGCCCCGAGATCGCGAGCAGGTGAGCCAGCCCCGCATCGCGCATCGCGACCAGCACCCGTTCCGGGATGGCACCGCGTTCGCCGGTGGTCAGAGCGGCCGCCACCGCCCCTTCCGCTCCGGGGAGGGCAGACGCGATGCGCTGGGTGATACGCTGGCGCAGCCGGTTGATGCGCATGCGCCAGCCGGGAGAATCCCGTGCCGGAGCGACCGTCGGTCGGGAGACCGCAAAGCCGACCGCGCCCAGGCCGAGAAACCATGCCCGTCGCGCGAAATCGAACCCGCCGGGAACCAAGGGGGCAAGCGGCGGCTGGAGAATCGCGCGCACCGACAGGTGACGGCCGGGTTGGGGCGCGGGATGGGCGGCGCGAATGCCGATCCGAATGCGGCGCGGCGTCGCTTCGCGAGCGAGGCGAGCGATCCGGGGTTCGACGATCGTTACACGCCACCCGCCGCGCTTCCCGAGCGAGACGGCTTCTACCGTCCCGCTGACGGCGACCGGGCCGATGCGTCGTTCGAGTACCGGCGAGGCGACCGCGAGCGCGCGGATCTGGGCAAGCGAGAACCCGGCGGCGAGCGCGACGAGACCGATCAGGGCAGGACCGAAGGCATTGCGCCGAAGCACGCAGGCCGCAGCGATCAGGACCGCCGAGACCGCGATCGTCCAATGCGCCGGTTCGACCGGCAGCGCGAAATAGATCGCGATACCGAGTCCGAGCAGGACCGGCAGCCAGAGGACCCAGCGCCCGCGCTGACCGGACGCGCTGCCCGGCGGAAAGCCCGCGTTGCCAAGCCCGCCGTTCATCGTGTAAGCGCAGATGCGCGCCGCCGGCCGGTTGCCGCGGCGCGCAAAGGCCGATTCGCCGAGGAGCCGCCATGACGGTCGTCACCCGATTCGCCCCGTCCCCGACCGGCTTCCTCCATATAGGCGGCGCGCGGACCGCGCTGTTCAACTGGCTGTTCGCGCGGCGTCACGGCGGACGGTTTCTGCTGCGGATCGAGGACACCGACCGCCGCCGTTCCACCGAAGAGGCCGTGGCGGCGATCTATGACGGCCTCTCCTGGCTCGGTCTCGACTGGGACAATCAACCGGTAAGCCAGTACTCGCGCCTCCCGCGCCACGTCGAGGCGGCGCGCCGCCTGCTCGACGAGGGCAAAGCCTATCGCTGTTATGCCACAGCGGAGGAGCTCGCCGAAATGCGCGAGCGGGCCAAGGCCGAAGGCCGGCCGGTGCTCTATGACGGGAGCTGGCGCGACCGCGATCCCGGCGACGCGCCGGCCGGCGTAGACCCGGCGATCCGCTTCAAGGCGCCGCGCGAGGGGGAGACGGCGGTCGAGGATGCGGTACAGGGGACCGTCCGGGTTTCCAACCGCCAGCTTGACGACATGGTGCTGCTCAGGAGCGACGGCACGCCGACCTACATGCTCGCCGTGGTGGTCGACGACCACGAGATGGGCATCACCCATGCGATCCGCGGCGACGATCATTTGAACAACGCGTTCCGCCAGACCCAGCTGTTCCGCGCTCTCGGCTGGGAGCCGCCGGTCTACGCCCATATCCCGCTGATCCACGGCGCCGACGGCTCCAAGCTATCGAAGCGGCACGGCGCGCTCGGCGTGGAGGCCTATCGCGAGCTGGGAATCCTGCCCGATGCGATGGTGAACGGCCTGTTGCGCCTGGGCTGGAGCCATGGCGACGACGAAATCATCGGCCGCGACCAGGCGATCGCCTGGTTCGACCTCGGCCGTATCGGGCGCGGCGCCGCACGCTTCGATCTCGACCGGCTGATGAACCTGAACGCGCACTACCTGCGGCAAACCGACGCCGACACGCTGGTGGCGCTGATCCGACCGCGGCTGGAGCAGGCGCCGGGCACCGCGCTCGACGACCGCCTGCTGGCGAGACTGACCCGGGCGATGACCGGTCTCAAGCCGCGCGCCAACAGCCTCGTCGCCTTGGCCGAAGGCGCGGCCTTTTACGTCAGGGAGCGGCCGGTTCCGATCGACGCCAAGGCGCGGAAGCTCCTGGGCGGAGACGCGAGGTCCTCGCTGGATGCGCTTGCGGAGACGCTCGATGGGCTTGCTTCCTGGGACGAGGGCGCGATCGAGCAGGCGGTTCGCGACTTCGCGCAGCAGCGGGGCGTCAAGCTGGGCGCCGTCGCGCAACCGCTCCGGGCAAGCCTCACCGGCGGCACCGTTTCGCCCGGGATCTTCGAGGTGGCGGCGATCCTCGGACGGGACGAAACCATCGGCCGCATCCGCGATGCGCTCCAATCTCCCGATCCCGACCCCGACCTCCCGGAAATTTGATCCGGGGGCGCCAAGTCATTAGAGTCCGGCGCCGGCGCGCCGCCGGACTTTCTGGCCAACGGGGGACAACGGAGATGAGCAGCGACCCGACCGGCAACGGTGCTTCGCCGGAGGACAGCGTTACGATCGTCAACAACGCCTCCGGCGAGCAGGTCACTTTTCCCGTGCTGCAAGGTACCTGCGGCCCCAGGGTCATCGACGTGCGCAAGCTATACGGCGCGACCGACATGTTCACCTACGACCCGGGCTTCACTGCCACCGGGAGTTGTGAATCCAAGATCACCTTCATCGACGGCGAGGCCGGCATCCTGCTGCATCGCGGCTATGCGATAGAGGAGCTTGCAGCGCACAGCGACTTCATGGAGGTCTGCTACCTCCTGCTCTACGGCGAGCTGCCGACGAAGGAGCAAAAGGACCGCTTCGTGCACTCGATCACGCATCACACCATGGTGCACGAGCAGCTGCACAAGTTCATCGACGGCTTCCGCCGCGATGCGCACCCCATGGCCATCATGTGCGGCGTCGTCGGGGCGCTCTCGGCCTTCTACCACGACAGCACCGATATCGGCGATCCCTATCAGCGCATGGTGGCGTCCTACCGCATGATCGCCAAGATGCCGACCATTGCGGCCTGGGCGTTCAAGTACTCGCTCGGCCAGCCCTTCATCTATCCGCGCAACAACCTCAACTACGCCGAGAACTTCCTTCACATGCTGTTCGCGACGCCGGCCGGCGATTACGAGGTCAGCCCGGTGATCGCCAAGGCGCTCGACCGCATCCTGATCCTGCACGCCGATCACGAGCAGAACGCCTCGACCTCGACCGTCCGGCTCGCGGGGTCGAGCGGCGCCAACCCGTTCGCCTGCATCGCGGCCGGGATCGCGAGCCTCTGGGGCCCCGCCCATGGCGGCGCCAACGAGGCGGTGCTCAACATGCTCAACGAGATCGGCAGCCCCAACCGCATCGGCGAGTTCATCGACAAGGCCAGGGACCCGGACCACCCGTTTCGCCTGATGGGCTTCGGGCACCGGGTCTACAAGAACTTCGATCCCCGCGCGCGGCTGATGCGGGAGTCTTGCCACGAGGTGCTGAGAGAGCTCGGAATCGAGCACGAGCCGCTGCTCGAGCTGGCGCTGGAGCTCGAGCGCATCGCCCTCGAAGACGGCTATTTCGTCGAGCGCCGCCTGTACCCCAATGTCGACTTCTATTCGGGCATCATCTTCAAGGCGATCGGCATCCCGGTCAGCATGTTCACGGTCCTGTTCGCGGTCGCCCGCACGGTGGGATGGGTCGCCCAGTGGAACGAGATGGTCGAAGACCCCAACCAGAAGATCGGCCGGCCGCGCCAGCTCTACACCGGGTACGAGCAGCGTGGCTTCGTACCGCTCGCCGAGCGGGGCTGACCGGCGCTCTACGACCGCTGGATCAGCTCGATCCGGTAGCCGTCCGGGTCCTCGATGAACGCCATATGGGTCTGGCTGCCGCCGAATTTCATCGGCCCCGGCGGGCGGGGAATGCCGACTCCCTCCTTCTCCAGCGCCGCGCAGGTGCCGTACACGTCGGGCACCGCGACCGCGAGATGGCCGAAGGCCGAGCCGAGATCGTAGGCGTCCTCCTGATCCCAGTTGTGGGTCAGCTCGATCACCGTGTTGTCGGCCTCCTCGCCGTAGCCCACGAAGGCCAGGGTGAACCGGCCGTCGGGAAACTCGCGACGCCGCAAGAGGCTCATGCCGAGATGCCGGGTGTAGAAGTCGAGCGATTTCTCCAGGTCTTTGACCCGGATCATGGTGTGGAGAAGGCGGTACTGCGTCTTGTTCGAGGCATCGGTCATGTGACTGCTCCCTGTGCGATCCGCGCGCCGGTCCGGCGGCGCACGACGTCCAATATGGCCGCGGCTGCCCGGGCGCTCGGTCTCGTCCCGTCGGGGTTCAGCGCGGCGAGAGCGCCGGCCGTCGCCTCGAGCTGTGCGTGCCTCGCTCCTTCGTCGCGCAGCAGCGAGAGCGCGGCTTCCGCCAGGGCGGCCCCGGTGCAGCTCTCCTGAAGAAACTCGGGGATCGCGGGCCGGTCAAGCACCAGGTTGACGATCGTCGCATAGCGAACCCGGATCAGCCGGCGCAGGATCGTCGCGCTCAGCGGGTTGACCTTGTAAGCGATGGCCATCGGCACGCCGGCAAGCGCGAGGTCGAGCGACACCGTGCCCGACGCCGCGATCGCGGCGTCGCATGCCGCCATCGCCGCATGACGCTCGCCGCGCTCGGCGGCGACCGTGACCGGGACCGGCAGCTCGGCGGCGGCCTCCCGGATCAGGGCGGCATGGGCCGGCACGGCGGGTATCACCGCCCTGAGGTCGGGCACGGCATCCGCGATCCGTCGCGTCGCGTCGACAAAGACCGGCATGAGGCGACAAATCTCGCCGCGGCGGCTGCCGGGCAGCAGGCCGATCGCCGGGCCGGCCGAGATGCCGTGGCGCGCCCGGAAGGAAGCCCCGTCATCGGTGGCGATCTCGGTTTCCAGGACCGGGTGGCCGACGAACGTGCAGCCGAGCCCTTCCGCCGCGAAATGCGGCGGCTCGAAGGGAAACAGGGCGAGCAGATGGTCGATCTTGCGGGCCAGCTTGCGCGCCCGGCCCGCGCGCCATGCCCAGACCGTGGGCGCGACGTAGTGGATCAATGCGGCGTCGACCTCGCCGAGGCGGCGCCACACGCCGGCAGCAAAGGCCGGCGCGTCGATCGTCACCACGGCATCGGGCGCAAGACGGCGTATCGCGCGGGCGGTCTGCGACATGCGGCGCATGATCCCGAGCGCCCGCGGCACCACTTCGACGAGCCCCATGACGGAGAGCTCCTCGATCGGAAACAGGCTTTCCAGCCCCTCGGCGGCCATCGCCTCGCCGCCGATGCCGGCTATGCGCATGTTCCCGCCGGTCTGCTCGCGCAGCGCCGCGATCAGCCGGCCGCCGATCTCATCCCCGGAGGGCTCGCCCGCGACGAGGAAAAACGACGGCGCGCGGGGCTTCACAGGGACCCCCCTTACCCCGCCTCGTCGACGCCGATGACGAAGAGTCCGGCGGCGTCGGCAAGGCGCGCCACCTCGTCGCTGTCGAGGATCAGCGCGCGTCCGGCCCCGACCGCGATGCCCGCGAGCCCCGCCCGGGCGGCGCCGGCGACCGTGCGCGGCCCGATCGTCGGCAGGTCGATGCGAACGTCCTGCCCGGGCTTGCAGGCCTTGACCAGCACGCCCCCCTCGCCCGGAGAGAGCAGCGCCGCGCAACGCTCGATGAGGGCATCGGTCCCCTCCGCCGCTTCGACCCCGATTATCCGCCCCCGCTGGACGACGACGGCCTGGCCGATATCGAGGGAACCGAGGGCGCGGGCGGCGTCGAAGCCACGCGCGATGTCGGTCCGTTCCGTCGCGTCGGGCGTGCGGGCGCTATAGGCGCGCGCCTCCGCGGCGAGAGAGGCCGCGAAGGTTTCCGGCGCCACGACACGGAGACCCTCCGCTTCGAGTGCCGCGGCGATCGCACCGAGAACCGAGCCGTCGCGATAGTAGGACCGTCCGACGCGCAAGAGGAGGCGGGCCGTCCAGGCGTCGGGGCGGAGCGAACGAAGTGGCGGCCGGTTGACGCCGCCGACGAGAACGACCTCCTTCGCCCCGGCAGACTTGAGAAGATCGACGCCCTTCCCCGCTTCGCCGAGCCGGATCCATGCGTCGGGCGGGTGCGAGAACGACGCCGGACGGGCCTGATCCTTCAGTCCGATGACGAAAGGATCGCGCCCCTGCTCCCGGCATGCCGCGATCACCCGGTCGGGCATGTCGCCGGCGCCGGCGACAACCCCGATCTTAACCCGCATTTCCCGATTTGGGTTGACAGATCGCGCGGGTCGAATCGGCGCGGATGAACGCCACGATGTCCATCACCGGCCCGTTATCCGCATACATCCGTGCCACATCCTCCAGCCGTTCGGAAAGCGTGCCCTCTTCGGCGAACAGCAGCCGGTAGGCGGTGCGCAACGCCTGGACTTCGCTGCGCGGGAAGTCCCGGCGGCGGAGCCCCACCACGTTGAGGCCGATGAGACGGGCGCGGTCGCCGGTAGCGGATCCGTAGGGGATGACGTCCTGTACCACCGCCGACACCCCGCCGATGATCGCATGCGCGCCGATCCGGCAATGCTGGTGGACCGCGGCCAGCCCGCCGATGATCGCGAAATCGCCGACGACGACGTGACCGCCCAGGGTCGCGTTGTTGGCGAAGATGACATGATTTCCGACCCGGCAGTCATGGGCTACGTGAGCCCCCACCATGAACAGTCCGTTCTCCCCGACCTGGGTCACCATGCCGCCGCCCTCGGTCCCCGGGTTCATGGTGACGTATTCGCGGATGACGTTGTTGGCGCCGATCTCCAGCCGGGACGGTTCCCCCTTGTACTTGAGATCCTGCGGCGGCGTTCCTATGGAGGCAAAGGGGTAGACGCAGGTCGCAGCGCCGATGTCGGTGCGCCCCGCGACCACCACGTGCGAGACGAGCCGGACGCCATCGCGCAGCACGGCCTCGGGGCCGACGGCGCAGTAGGGGCCCACGACGACTCCGTCTCCCAGCTCGGCCCCCGACTCCACGATCGCCGTGGGGTGAATCTCGGCCATCGAGCCTAGCTGTCCCGGATCATCGCCGTGTACGTCGCTTCGGCCACCACCGCGCCCTCCACCACGGCCCGGCCGCTGAACTTCCACACATTGCCACGTTTGCGCAGCTTCTCCACTTCGACCCGGACCGCATCGCCCGGCACCACGGGCTTGCGGAAGCGGGCGCCATCGACCGACATGAAATAGACCAGCTTCCCCTCGGACTCGGGTCCCAGGGTCTGCACGACAAGCACCGCCGCCGTCTGCGCCATCGCTTCGATCAGCAGCACCCCCGGCATCACCTTTTCGCCCTCGAAATGGCCCTGAAAATGCGCTTCGTTGATCGAAACGTTCTTGAGGCCGGTGGCCCGCTTGTCGGGGACGAGCTCCAGGATCCGGTCGATCATCAGAAACGGGTAGCGGTGCGGGATCATTTCCATGACCCGCTCGATCGCGAGATCGGTGATCGGAGCTTCGGTGTCCAGAGTGTCCATTGGCTGTGGTTATTTTCGTTCCGACAGCCGACTCAAGGTGGCGACGCGGCGAAAGAACTCCTTGATCGGGACCGCGGGGGCGCCCGCGACGGTTTCTCCTTCCGCGACATCGCGCATCACCCCTGCCTTGGCGGCAATCCTCGCGCCAGCGCCGATCTTGAGATGCCCGGCGACACCGCCTTGCGCGGCGACGACGGCGAAATCCCCAAGAATGGTGCTCCCGGATATGCCGGCTTGGGCAACAACGATGCAGCCGCGTCCGAGGACGACATTGTGGCCGATCTGCACCAGGTTATCAATCCTGGTTCCACGGCCGATCACCGTGTCGGGGCCGGCGCCGCGGTCGATCGTGGAGTTGGCGCCGATCTCGACATCGTCTTCGATCAACACCCGCCCGATCTGGGGAATATCGACATGGTCGCCGGCATCCCGGTCGGTCGCGAAACCGAACCCGTCCTCGCCGACGCGAACGCCGGCGAACAGGCGCACCCGGGAACCGACGACGCAATGGCCGAGGCTGCACCCCGCGCCGACGCGAACGTCTTCGCCGATTGTCACGCCTTGCCCGATCACCGCGTGCGGACCGATATGGCAGCGCGGCCCGATCGATGCCCGGGCCCCGATCACGGCGAACGGCTCGACCCGGCAACCGGGTCCGATCGTGGCCTCTGGATCGATCGCCGCCGTCGTCGCGATTCCGGGTTCGACGGGCGGGACGGGATAGAATGCCCGGCTCACCCGCGCGTAGGCGAGATAGGGCGTCTCGGTCACCAGCAGCGCCATGTCGTCCGGCGCCAACCCGGTATCGGCGTCGCGGATCAAGCAGGCGCCCGCCGCGCTGGCGGCCAGGCTGTCCCCATATCGCCGGTTGTCGAAGAAGCTGATCTCCTCCGCACCGGCCGTGTGGAGCGGCCCCACGTCGACCATCTCGCGCTCCGGATCGGCATTGGCGTCCAGCGTCGCGCCAGCGAGTTCGGCAAGCGTGGCAAGCGAAAACGGGCCGGCGCGGTCGAAAAAGCGAGGATCCGCCATTATCGGTTGTTCGGCGCCGGCGCCATTCTGTCCGGGGGTTTCTTCACGCTTACCGCGAGGGAAGGCAAAGTCTCGTCCACGCGGCGCAGCACCTCGGCCGTTATATCGAGCTTCTGGTCGGCGAGCAGGACAATGGATTTCGGCAACACCACGTCGAAGTCGCGTTCTTCCGCGATCTTGGCCGCGGCGATCACCATCGAGCGATGGACCGCGCGCATGGCAGTGCTGTAGGCGTCGTCGAGCCGACGCTTGCGATTCTGAAAATCGATCTGCGCCTTGCGTGCCTGCTCCTCATACGCCCCCCGCCGCTTTGCGAAGGCTTGCGGGGAGAGAACCGCGCGTTGGCGTTGCAGCTCCTGGCTGGCCTTCCTCAGCTCGGCTTCGCGTTCTCTGACGGAGGCCTGGTAATCCTTGCGAAGCTTCTCGATTTGCGGCCGTACGCTCTTGGAAGCCTTGGAGTTGCGGAGGATCATCTGCACATCGACGACACCGATGGACGGGAGCTCGTCCTGGGCGGTCGCGGTTGTCCCTGCCATTGCCGCATGGATGCCGAGCGCCAACGCGGCGGCCGGCAGGGAGCGACGGAGTGGCGCCCAGGGTCGCATACGCCGCTAAAACCTCGTTCCGAAACTGAAGCGGACGAGCTGGGTCTCGTCGTGATCTTCCTTGCGGATGGGCCACGCGAAATCGATATTCATCGGCCCCAGCACCGACGCCCAGGTCAAGCCCACGCCTCCCGACGCCCGTATACCGGCATCGGCGACGATGCCCGGATCCTCGCCCTCGGTGAGGCCGCTGCTACCGTAATCCACGAAGGTACGGCCGCGTATCCCGGCGTCGTTCGGCAGTCCGAGCGGGAAGGATACCCCGAACGATCCCGCATAGTACCAGTTCCCGCCGACCGCATCGCCGGTTGCCAGGTCGCGCGGGCTGGCGCCGGAAAGCGCAAAACCCCTGACTTCGTCGCTGCCAAGGAAAAACCGGTCGAGAATTCTGATGTCTTCGCCGAGCCCGAAGACATAGCCGCTGCCCAGGGTCGCGCTTCCGGTCAGGCTGTCGGTAATCGGCATGAAAAGGGATCCCCGCACCTCGGTCTTCAGGAACCGTACCTGCCCCCCTATCCCGGCCACGTCGTGGTCGATGCTGGCAAGGATTCCTTCGCGCGGCGAGAAGCGGCTGTCTCTCGTGTCATAGACCACGGCATGGCCGACGGACGAGAGCACCGCAGCGCCCTCCTGTTCGGCGATCACCCGCGCGGCATTGGACGGGATGCTGGTGATGTCATCCTGCCGGAGCGTGTACCGCCAGCGCTGTCTCAAGTCCTGGGCCAGCGGGTATGCCGTGCGCAGCGAAAAACCCACCGTCTCCTGGTCGAACGAGCTCTGTTCCTGGTAGTCGCGCGCCGTGCTGAAGACATCGAATCCGGCTGCCAGCCTTCGGTCGAGGAAATACGGTTCGGTGAAGTTGAGCTCGATCTGCTGCTCCCTTTGGGCAAGCTGGGCGCGTATCCGCGCATCCTGACCCTTGCCGAGAAGGTTCCTCTCGCGTAGCACGATGTCCGCCACCGCCCCGACCGCGGTCGAGTAGCCGCCGCCGAACGAGATCTCTCCCGTCGCCCGTTCCCTGGCGGTGACCTCTATCACCGTCCGGTCGGGCGCGGAACCGCGGACGTTCTTGATCTCGACCTCCTCGAAGAAGCCGAGATTGCGGAGGCTGCGGCGCGCGAGGCGAATGTAGTCGCTGTTGAAGGCATCGCCCTCCACGAGGCGGAATTCGCGCCGGATCACCCGATCTTCGGTGCGCAGGTTGCCGCGGATGTCGATTCGCTCGACGAAGACCCGCGGTCCTTCTTCGATCCGGAAGCTGACGTCGATGCGCCGCTGTTCCCGATCGCGCATCGTCTCGGGCTTGACCGCGATGAAGGCATAGCCGGCACGGCCCGCGGCCTCGGTCAGGGCGGTGGTCGCGTCATCGATGTCCGCCGCGCTGTACGGGTCCCCCTCGTCGATCCCGACGACCTGCGCCAGCCGCGTCACGTCGAGGTCCCGCAACCCGCTGGTCACCCCGACCTTGCCGAACCTGTAGCGCTGACCCTCTTCCACGGTAAAGGTGATGAAGAACGCGTCCTGATCGGGCGTGAGCTCGGCGACCGCGGAGACGACGCGGAAATCCGCGTAGCCGGCGTTCAGGTATTTTCGGCGAAGCAGCTCCCTGTCGAACGCCAGACGATCGGGGTCGTAGACGTCGCCGCCGCTGAAAAAGCTCAAGAACCCGGACTCCCGGGTCTGGATGGCATCTCTCAACTCACCGTCGCTGAACCGGGTATTGCCTATGAAAGTGATCCGGCGAACATCGGTGGGACTGCCTTCGTGGATCTCGAATATCAGATTTACCCGGTTCTGCGGAAGCTGGACCACCTTCGGCACCACCCGGGCGGCGAACCTTCCGCTGCTCCTGTAGATTTCGATAATTCGAAGCAGGTCGGCCTGGACCCGTGAGCGGGTGTAGACGACCCGGGGCCGCAAGGTGATCTCGTCGCGCAGGATTTCGTCGTCGATGCGCAGATTGCCCTCGAACGCTATCCGGTTGATGATCGGGTTCTCGACGATCTGGACCACGACCGCATCGCCTTCGCGTCGCACCGAGACGTCGGCGAACAGCCCGGTCTCGAACAAGCGCTTGAGCGACTCGTCCAAGTCCGCCTCGCCGATGGTGGCGCCCGCCTTGAACGTCATGTAGGAACGAACGGTTTCGGGCTCGATCCGCTCGGAGCCCTCGACCCGAATCGCGCTTACCGGCTCGCGGGCGTCCTGCGTCCAAGCCATGTTGGAGGGCGCCAACACCGCGAGCACCGCTGCAAGCGCCCCGACCCGCGCCGGGGACCGACGGAAGAAACACGCCACGCCTCGCATCGCACTTGCCTCAGGTTACCAGACCCACGAAGAAGTCGACGACCCGCAACTCCAAGAGGTCGTTCCACGTCACGAATACCATAAGGCCGAGCAACATGGCGATTCCCATCCGGTAGCCGTATTCCCGCACCCGTTCGCCGGGCGGCCGTCCGGTTACCGCTTCGACCGCATAGAACATCAGGTGCCCGCCATCCAGCAACGGGATGGGGAACAGGTTGATCAGGCCCAGATTGATCGACAGCGTGGCGACGAAGGCCACCATGCTGAGCAACCCGGCCTGCCAGACATCGCCCGAGATCTGGGCGATTCGAAGCGGCCCGCCCAGATCGCTGGCGTCTCGGGCACCCGACAGCATCTGTCCGATCGCCCGGAAGATCTCGCCGACGATGCGGAACGTCTCGGCGATGCCGCGGAGCGCCGCCTCGCCGGGATCGTGGCGCACCACCGTGACCCCGCCGCCGCTGCGGGAAACCCCGAGCCGGCCGATCTTCTGGGACCCGGCGGCGCCCTCCTGCCGTACCTCGTCCGGCACGGCGACCAGCGCGACAAGCCGCCCGTCCCGCTCGACCTCGATCTCCAGCCGGATCCCGGCCGACATGCGGACGATGCGGGCGACCTGCTCGAAACGGTCGATCTCGGTGCCGTCGATCCGCCGGATCACGTCGCCCGGCTTCAACCCGGCGCGCTCCGCCGCGCTGCCTTCCACCACCGCGGTGATATTGGACGGCGTCGACAGCTCGCCGATGGTGGCGAAAATGCCCGCCATCAAGGCCGCCGCGAACAGGAAATTGGCGAACGGGCCGGCGAACACGATCGCGGCGCGGCGCCACAGCGGCTTGGTGTGGAACGAGACCCTCTCGTCGGCGGCGCTCGGCCCCGGCTCCGCCGACCGGTCGCCGGCCGGCGGGAACATCTCGCCGAACATCTTGACGTAGCCGCCGATCGGGATCCAG
This sequence comes from Defluviicoccus sp., assembly GCA_028821395.1. Lineage (GTDB taxonomy): Bacteria > Pseudomonadota > Alphaproteobacteria > MPNO01 > MPNO01 > MPNO01. The sequence goes on along the minus strand of JAPPGP010000260.1, from coordinate 16,535 downwards.
CCCAGCTTCCACCGGGTTCCCCGGGAATCCGTCCGGCCCCAGATCTCGCGGCCGAAACCGACCGAGAACACCTCGACCCGGACGCCGCACCAGCGCGCGACCAGGTAGTGTCCCATTTCGTGCACGAACACGAGGACGGTGATCGCTATCAGAAAGGGGATCGCGTAATCCTGCAGGAAGACCACGAAGGAAACGACCGAGTCCGCGACACCGCCCAACAATTCCATCCGCCTTCCTATCCGCCGGCCGGTGCGGTCCGCGCCGCACGGGCGTGCATCCTCGCCGCCCGGTCGGCCTCGCGCACGTCGTCGAGGGTCGATATGCCGAGCCCGGCCATCTCTTCGAGCACCGCCTCGACGATGCGGGCGATTTCGAGAAAGCCGATCCGCCCGGCCAGGAATTGACCTACCGCTTCCTCGTTGGCGGCGTTGAGCACCGTCGGCGCGGCACCCCCGGCGCCGAGCGCCTCGCGCGCCAGGCGCAGCGCCGGGAAGCGCACCGGATCCGGCGCCTCGAAATCGAGCCGGGCGATGGTACACAGATCGAGCCGCTCGCTCGGCGTGCTCATCCTTTGCGGCCAGGCAAGGGCATACGAGATCGGGATACGCATATCGGGGGTGCCGAGCTGGGCCAGCACCGACCCGTCGATGTAAGCCACCATCGAATGGACGATCGACTGCGGATGGACCACGATCTCGATCCGCTCGCCGGGCAGGCCGAACAGGTGATGGGCCTCTATCAGCTCCAGCCCCTTGTTCATCATGGTCGCCGAATCGACGGAGATCTTGGCGCCCATGTCCCAGTTCGGATGCGCCACGGCCTGCTCCGGGGTGGCGCCGGCGATCCGGTTCATGGATGCGGTTCGAAAGGGTCCGCCCGAGGCGGTCAGGATGATCTTCTCGACCGTCTCCGGGGCCGCGGATGCGAACACCTGGTAGATCGCATTGTGCTCCGAGTCGACGGGTAGCAGCGTTGCGCCGCTCGCCGCGACCTCGCGGATGAACAGAGAGCCGGCGCAGACCAGGCATTCCTTGTTGGCCAGGGCGACGATCGCTCCCCGCCGCACGGCGGCAAGGGTGGGTGCGAGCCCGGCGGCGCCGACGATGCCGGCCATCACCCACTCCGCCTGCCTCTCCGCCGCCTCGACCAGGGCCCCGGCTCCGGCCGCGCACTCGATCCCGGTACCGCCGAGCGCGTCCGACAGGGTGCGGTATTGCGCCGGATCGGCGATGGCGGCGAACCCGGCGCCGACCCGGCGCGCCTGATCGGCGAGAAGCCCGGCATTGGTGTTGGCGGTGACCGCCACGACCTCGAAGCGCTCCGGCTCGCGCTCGATCAGGTCGATCGTGCTGCAACCGACCGACCCGGTGGAGCCCAGAACCGTCACCGCGCGGGATGCGCCGGCGGCTACCATGCGAGAATTCCCGCGTTGCTGACCAGGATCAGCGCGACCAGCGCGGGGGCCGCCGTCAGCATGCCGTCGAGCCGGTCGAGCACGCCGCCATGGCCCGGGATCAGGTTGCTCGAGTCCTTCGCTCCGAAGCGCCGCTTCACGGAGGATACGCCGAGGTCTCCCGCCTGCGCGACGAGCGCCGCGCAGGCGCCGAGAACGCAGAGCAGCCACGGCGTCTTCGCCCCCGCCCAGACGGCGAAAAGCAGCCCCCAGAGCGCGGCCATCGCAACCCCGCCGAACAGCCCGGCCCAGGTCTTGCGCGGGCTGATCCGCGGCGCGAGCCGCGTGCCGCCGACCAGCCGGCCGATGGCGAACGCCGCGATATCCGTCGCCCATATGGCGCCAATCAACCACAGCGCGGTCTCGAAGCCGTCCATCGGCAGGGCGCGGAGCCACAGCAGGGCCGCGCAGGGCACGCCGATTACGATGGGAGCGGCCGAGATCCACGCAAGATGGCTGCGATTCGCCGCCGCCGCCGCCGCGTAGACGGCCAGCGTTCCCAGGACCAGCGCGAGGCCGGCCACGTCGTAGCTCCGGCTCCAGGCAGCCATGCCCGCAACCGCCAGGCTGAGGACCGCCGCCCAGCCGCTCAGCCCGAAGCGCCGCGCCCCACACAGCCGATCCCATTCCCACGCCATCGCCACGGCCGCGGCAGTGACAACCAGCTCCAGAAACGGCGAGCCAAGATACAACGCCACCAACACCACCGGCCCCAGCACCGCGGCCGACAGAACCCGCTTGGCAAGCTCGGAATGCTCCGCTCTAGCCGACACGGGTCGTTCCGAAACGCCGCTCGCGCCGGTGGAATTCGCGCACCGCCGAGACGAAGTCGTCGCGCGAGAAATCCGGCCACAGCGTGTCGACGAACACCAGCTCGGCATAGGCGCTCTGCCACAGCAGGAAGTTGCTGATTCTCTGTTCCCCGCTGGTGCGGATCACCAGGTCGGGATCGGGAATGTTCGCCGTGAACAATTCGCCGGCCAGCGCCGTCTCGTCGATCGCGTCCGGATCCATGTCCCCGGCGGCCGCCTTGCGGGCGAGTCGGCGGGCGGCCCGGGCGATCTCCTGCCGCCCGCTGTAGCTCAGCGCGAGCACCAGCGTCAGACGGGTGTTGCCGCGCGTACGCTGTTCCGCGGTCTCGGCCAGAGCGACGATGTCTCCGGCAAGCCGGGTGCGATCCCCGATGAACAGGATCCTGACGCCTTGCCGGTCGAGCTCCTCCACCTGTTCGCGGAGATAGCGCCTGAGCAGCTCCATCAGCTCGTCGATCTCGTGCGCCGGACGGTTCCAGTTCTCGCTGGAGAACCCGTAGAGGGTGAGGTAGGAGACGCCGAGCTCGACCGCGCTCCTGACCGCCCGCATGGCCGCTTCCGCCCCCTGCCGATGCCCGGCCGCGCGGTCCATCTCCCGCGCCTGCGCCCAGCGACCGTTGCCGTCCATGATCACGGCTACATGGGTCGGCGCCACTTCGTCGGGATATGCAAGCACGGGCTCCATGGACTTCAGACCTGAAGAATCTCGGTCTCCTTGGATGACAGCGCTTCGTCGATCGTAGCCACGGCCGTATCGGTGAGTTGCTGGATTTCGGCCGACCAGGCGCGCTGCTCGTCCTGCGAGATCTCGCCTTCCTTTTCCTTCTTGCGGAACCGCTCGATGCCGTCGCGCCTTACGTTGCGCACCGCCACCCGGGCCTGTTCCGCGTATTTGTTGGCCACCTTGGTGAGCTCCACCCGGCGTTCCTCGGTGAGCTGCGGGATCGGCACGCGGATGAGATTGCCCTCGGTCTGGGGGTTGAGCCCAAGACCGGAATCCCGGATCGCCCGCTCGACCGCGCCGACCTGGCTCTGGTCCCAGACCTGGACGGTGAGCATGCGGGGATCGGGGACGCCGATCGTTCCGACCTGGTTGATCGGCATCTTGTTGCCGTAGGCGTCGACCGTCAGCGGCTCCAAGAGGGCGGCCGATGCGCGGCCGGTCCTCAGACCGGCGAATTCGCGGCGCAGCGCCTCGACGGCGCCGTTCATGCGCCTTTCGATATCGGCAATCTCAGGCTCCGCCACGGTCTCAGCCCCCTTCGGCGATCAGTGTGTAGGTTCCCCCGCCGGCTACGATGTCGGCAAACGCCCCCGAAGTGTGAAGCGAAAATACCAGAATTGGTATCTTGTTTTCGCGTGCCAGGGATACCGCCGATGCATCCATCACCTTCAGGTCGCGCGACAGAACCTCCAGATAGCCCAGCCGGTCATAGCGCACCGCGTCGCGATGCAGCTTGGGATCGGCCGAGTATACCCCATCCACCTGGGTGCCCTTGAACAGCGCGTCGCACCCCATCTCGCTCGCCCTGAGCGCGGCCGCGGTATCGGTGGTAAAGAACGGATTGCCGGTGCCGGCGGCGAAGATCACCACCCGGCCCTTCTCCATGTGGCGGATCGCCCGCCGTCGGATATAGGGTTCGCACACCGACTCCATGCGGATCGCCGACAGCACCCGCGTGTGGACCTCGTGCCGTTCGAGCACGCCCTGGAGGGCGAGCGCGTTCATCACCGTGGCGAGCATGCCGATATAGTCGGCCGTCGCCTGTTCCATGTTGAGCGAGGCGCCGGAGACGCCGCGAAATATGTTGCCGCCGCCGATGACGACGCAGAGCTCGACGCCGAGCTGCGCGACCGAGCGGATCTCCAGCGCGATACGCTCCACGGTAGGGGAATCGAGCCCGTACTGCCCGGGGCCCATCAGGGCCTCGCCGGACAGCTTGAGCAGTATGCGCCTATAGGTCACGGACCGGTTTCATGCGGTTGGCGCGCCCTCACTCGCCGACGGTCGCGGCGACCTCGGCTGCGAAGTCCCCTCCCTGCTTCTCGATCCCCTCGCCGAGGGCAAAGCGCCGGAAGCCTGCCACCGAGACCGGCGTTCCGATCTCCCCGGCGACCGCTTCCACCACCCCGGAAACCTTCGATTCACCGTCGATGACGAAGGTCTGTTCGAGCAGCACGGTGTCTTCGTAGAACTTCTTGAGCCGTCCTGCGACCATCTTCTCGACGATGTTCTCCGGCCGACCGCTGGCGCGGGCCTGTTCGGACAGAACGCCGCGCTCGCGCTCCAGCGCGGCCGGGTCGATGCCGTCGATCGCGGTCCATTGCGGGCTCGCCGCCGCGACATGCATGGCGAGCTGGCGGGCGAGCCCGTCGAGGCGCTCGGAAGCGCCGGCGGATTCGAGCCCGACCAGCACGGCGATGCGCCCGAGCCCCGGTGCGACGCTGTTGTGCACGTAGCTGCCGATCGCCCCGTTCGCGACCGAGAGCCGCTCGACGCGCCTGAGCGACATGTTCTCGCCGATCTTGGCGATCAGATCGGTGAGCCGGGACGCCACCGTCCCTTCCCCCATCGGCGCGTCGCCCAGCGCCTCGACGGAATCGCCGGTCCCGAGCGCGATATTGGCCACTTCCTGGACGAAGGTCTGAAACTCGGCGTTGCGCCCGACGAAGTCGGTCTCCGCGTTGATCTCGATCACCGCGCCTTCGGTGCCTTCGGTGGCCACCGCGACGAGTCCCTCGGCGGCGATCCGCCCCGCCTTCTTGGCCGCGGCGGCGAGGCCGTTCTTGCGCAGCCAGTCGACCGCGGCGTCTATCTCGCCGCCGGTTTCGGTCAGCGCCTTCTTGCAATCCATCATGCCGGCGCCGGTCTTGTCTCGCAGCGCCTTGACCAGGCTCGCCGTAATCTGCGCCATCGTGTCCTCGTCGGTTGTCGGGAGCCCGGGCGGGCCCCTGCGTCAAACAATGCCCGGCCTTGCCGCCCGCCGGGCTAGCCGGCCGCCTCGCCCGCAGCCGCTTCCGGAGCGGGTTCGGACGCGGATTGCGCGGCCGCTTCCGGCGCGGGTTCCGCTGCGGCCTCCGCAGCCGGTTCCGGCCGGGGTTCGGCCTCGTCCTCGGAAGGCGCGCCAGGTGAGTCTTCGCCGCTCGCCGCTTCGACCCCCTCGGGAAGGTCCTCCAGAGGCGCCTCTTCCGACTCGCCGATATCGCTTCCGCTGGCGATCGCCTCCTGCTGCAACCCGTCCAGCACGGCGCGGGACACGAGGTCGCAATAGAGCGCGATCGAGCGAATCGCATCGTCGTTGCCGGGGATCGCGAAGGAGATATCGTCCGGGTCGGAGTTGCTGTCGATCACGCCGACGACCGGTATGTTGAGCTTCTTCGCCTCCTTGATCGCGATCGACTCCTTGTTGGTGTCGATCACGAACAGGGCGTCGGGAAGCCCCCCCATCTCCTTGATGCCGCCAAGCGCGCGTTGCAGCTTCTCGCGCTCGCGCGTGAGCCCCAGCAGCTCCTTCTTGGTGAGCCCGCTCTCCTCGGTCTCCAGGGTTTCGTCAAGGTCGCGCAGCCGCTGGATGGAGGCGGTGATGGTCTTCCAGTTGGTGAGAGTCCCGCCGAGCCAGCGGTGGTTCACGAAGTACTGTCCGCAGCGCCCGGCCGCATCGGCGACCAGCTCGCTCGCCTGGCGCTTGGTGCCGACGAACAGGATACGCCCGCGAGCCGCGGTGATTTCGCGGATCGCGGCCAGCGCGGCATACAGCATCGGCATGGTCTGCTGCAGGTCGATGATGTGGATGCCGTTCCTGACGCCGAAGATGTAGGGCGCCATCTTGGGATTCCAGCGCTTGGTATGGTGGCCGAAATGAACCCCCGCCTCGAGCAGCTGGCGCATGGTGAAGTCTGGCATTGCCATGGTGTCGGTCCTCGTCCGGTTATCCCTCCGCGGGCAATACGGCCCGGGATCGCGCAAATCCCGAGCCGACCGGATGGAAGACGGCGCGCCTTCCGCTGCCCGCGTGCGTTCTGTGAAGCGCGGCTGTGATAAACCCGAAGCCCTGCAATCGCAAGCGAAATCAGGGTCCTCGGCGAAGCCTTACAGCTCGTTGACTTCGCTTACCCCGGCGAGGGCGTCGAGCGCCGGCGGGCCGTCGGCCGGCACCGTGTAGCCGCCGGGCAGCAGGACCTCGACCTCCTGCCCGGCATCGATGGCGATCAGGATGCTCACCCGGCCGCGTCCCCGCTTCCAGCGCCCGACCTCGGACCTGACGGTCGGCAGACAGGCGCAATCGGCCACCCGCACCTGGAGCCCGGTCTCCATTCCGTCGATCGCCCGGTCGAGCGGCTCGATACGGTGCGCGATCAGGCGCACGCCGTCGCCTTCCGCGCGCGACTCGGCGTTGACAAGCACCCTGGAGTTGGCCTCCAGGAGATCGCGCGACCGGCCGAGCAGCTCGTTGAACACAACCACCTCGAAGGCGCCCGAGGAGTCGGTCAGCCGGACATAGGCGAAGCGGTTCCCCTTGGGCGAGGTGCGTTCCTGCCGCGCGGCGACGATGCCGGCGAGCTTGCAGGTCCCGGATTCGGCGCGTCGGGCTATTTCGGCGTAGGACTCGACTCCGAGCCGCTTGAGACGGCGCTCGTTGCCGTCCAGCGGGTGCGCGGAGAGGTAGAAGCCGACCGCGTCGAATTCGTGGTCCAGGCGTTCCATGGCGGTCCAGTCCGCGACCTCGGGGCGCTGCTGCTCCACCGGCGGCAGCCCGTCCCCGTCTTCGCCGAACAGGCTGGTCTGGTTGCTGTCGCGCGCCTGGGCGGCGGACTGGCCGATCCGCAGCAGACGGTCGATCGCCTCGAAGATCTGGCGCCGGTTGGGGTTCAGGCAGTCGAGCGCCCCCGCGCGAACCAGGTTCTCGAGCTGCTGGCGATTGGCCAGCGCCCCGCCGAGCCTTTGCGCGAAATCGAACTCGTCCCGGAACGGCCCGCCCGATTCGCGTTCGGCCGCGAGATCCTCCATCGCCTGCGCGCCGACCTTGCGGATCGCTGCCAGGGCGTAGCGGATCGCTTTTCTTCGGCTCCCGTTGCTGGCTTCTTCGACCGAGAATGCGGCGGCCGAGCGGTTGACGTCGGGCGGCAGCAGCGGGATGTCGAGGCGCTGCAATTCCTGGCGGATGACGCCGAGCTTGTCCGTGTTGCCGAGGTCGAGGGTCATCAGGGCGGCGAAGAACTCGACCGGGTGATTGGCCTTCAGCCAGGCGGTCTGGTAGGCGATCAGCGCATAGGCTGCGGCGTGCGACTTGTTGAAGCCGTAGCCCGCGAACTTGTCGACCTGCTCGAAGATCTGGCGCGCCTTCGATTCGTCCACGCCGCGCGCGACCGCGCCCTCGACGAAAGCGCCGCGCTGGGCGTCCATCTCGGCCTGGATCTTCTTGCCCATCGCGCGGCGCAGCAGGTCGGCCCTGGCGAGGCTGAAGCCCGACAGCTTCTGCGCGATCTGCATCACCTGTTCCTGGTAGATGATCACGCCGAAGGTCTCGCGCAGGATGTCCTCCAGGTCGGGGTGCAGGTAGTCGGGCTGTTCGCGCCCGTGCTTGCAGTTGTTGTAGCGCGGAATGTTGTCCATCGGCCCCGGGCGGTACAGCGCGACCAGGGCGATCAGGTCCTCGATGCAGTCGGGCTTCATCTGGCGCAGCGCGTCGCGCATGCCGGCGCTCTCCATCTGGAACACCCCGGCGGTGTCCCCGCGCCCCAGCATGGCGTAGGTCCTGGCGTCGTCGAAGGGCAGCGCCAGCAGGTCGGGCCGCGCTCCCTCGGGAATCAGCTTGAGCGCGCGATCGAGCACGCTCAGCGTCTTCAGCCCGAGGAAGTCGAACTTCACCAGGCCGGCAAGCTCGGTGTACTTCATCGAGAACTGGGTCGCAGGCAGGTCCGAGCGAGGATCCCGGTAGAGCGGGACCAGCTCGTCGAGCGGCCGGTCTCCGATCACCACCCCCGCGGCATGGGTGGAGGTGTGGCGGTACAGCCCTTCGAGAGCCATCGCGAGGTGGAGCAGCCGCGCCACCTGTTCGTCGCCGGCGCGCATCTCGCGGAGCTGCGGCTCCTTCTCCAGCGCTTCGGCGAGGCTGGGCGGATGGGCCGGATTGTACGGCACCAGCTTGGAGATCCGGTCGACCTGGCCATAGGGCATGCCCAGGACCCGCCCCACGTCGCGGATCGCCGCCCGCGCCTGCAACGTTCCGAAGGTGATGATCTGGGCCACCCGATCGGCGCCGTACTTGTCCTGCACGTAGCGGATCACCTCGTCGCGCCGGTCCTGGCAGAAGTCGATGTCGAAATCCGGCATCGACACGCGATCCGGGTTGAGGAAGCGCTCGAACAGGAGCCCGAAGCGCAGCGGATCGAGATCTGTGACGGTGAGCGCCCAGGCGACTACCGAGCCCGCGCCCGAGCCGCGCCCCGGCCCGACCGGGATTTGCTGCTTCTTCGCCCACTGAATGAAGTCGGCGACGATCAGAAAATAGCCGGGGTACCCCATTCCGATGATGGTCTCGAGCTCGTAGGCAAGCCGCTCGCGATAGGGTTTCGCCGCCTCGTCCTTCTGTTCGGCGGTCGCGCCGGCGGGGTAGACGCCGGCTTCGAGGCGGGCTTCGAGCCCGGCTTCCGCCGCGGCGGTCAGCGCTTCCGCTTCGGTCTCGCCCGCGGCCGCCCGGTAGCGCGGCAGAATCGGCTCGCGCGGCTCCGGCATAAAGGCGCAGCGCCGGGCGATCACCAGCGTGTTGTCGAGCGCCTCGGGAAGATCGGCGAACAGCGCGCGCATCTCGGCGGCGCTGCGAAACCGATGCTCTGCGGTCAGCCGGCGCCGGTCCTGCTCGACCACGTGGGCGCCCTCGGCGATGCACAAGAGCGCGTCATGCGCCTCGTACATCTCGGCATCGGCGAAAAACGCCTCGTTGGTGGCGACCAGCGGCAGGTCGTGGGTCATCGCGAGATCGATCAAATCGTCCTCGATCCGCCTCTCGAGCTCCTCGCCGTGCCGGGTGAGCTCGATATAGAGCCGGTCGGGGAACGCTTCCCGCAGCTGTTGCAGCGCGCCTGACGCCTTCTGCACCTGCCCGTCCGCGAGGAGGCGGCCGAGCGCGCCCGAGGTGCCGGCGGTCAGCGCGATCAGCCCCGAGCCATGCGCCGCCACGTCGGCGAACGAGACATGCGGATCGCCCGCCTCGGATTCGAGGAACGCACGCGAGACCAGGCGCATCAGGTTGCCGTAGCCCGCCTCGCTCTGCACCAGCAGGACGAGCGAATCGCGCCTTCTCTTCCGCCCGTTGCGCGCTCCCGCCCTGGCGACGCTCTCGATCGGCGAAGCGGTGTCCATCGGGGCTACGGCGAGCTGGCAGCCGACGATCGGCTGCACCCCCTCGGCCGCCGCCGCCATGGCGAATTCGAGCGCACCGAACAGGTTGTTGGTGTCGGCGACCGCGACCGCAGGCATCGCCTCGGCAACGCAGAGCCGGACGAGGTCGGGGACCTTCATCGCCCCTTCGGAGAGGGAGTAGGCGGTATGGACCCGGAGATGGACGTAATCGGCGTGTGACATGGGCGGCGGACGCTGTGAAGGCTTAGGATTCCACGCGCGCGGCGAATCACCAATCGCGCAGGGCGTCCCCGCCTGTGGATTACTCGACGGCCCGGGGCATGTCGCCGGGCTGGATCGTGCCGTCGCGCAACTCCAGGCAGCGGTCCATCCGGGCGGCGAGCTCGGTGTTGTGGGTGGCGATCAGTGCCGCCACCCCGTGGTCGCGCACCGCGGACAGCAGCATCTCGAACACCGACAAGGCAGTCTGCGGGTCGAGATTTCCCGTCGGTTCGTCGGCGATCAGCACTTTCGGACGGTTTGCCAGCGCCCGGCCGATAGCCACCCTCTGCTGTTCGCCGCCGGAAAGCCGTGCGGGGCGATGGCTGGCGCGTTCGGCGAGCCCCATCCGCCCGAGCAGCTCGCGCGCCCGGACCGCCGCCTCCCGCCTCCGGCGCCCGGCGATCATCTGCGGCAGCACGATGTTCTCGAGCGCGGAGAACTCGGGCAGCAAATGGTGGAACTGGTAGACAAAGCCGATGCCGCCGCGCCTGAGTGCGGTCCGCCGATCGTCGCCGAGCGCGCCGCAGTCCCGGTCGCCGAAGCGGACCGATCCGCCGGTCGGCCGGTCGAGCAGCCCGGCGATATGGAGCAGGGTCGACTTGCCGGCACCCGAGGGGCCGACGACGGCGACGATCTCGCCCGGCATGACCGAGAGGCTGACCGATTTCAGGACCTCGAGCCCGCCGCCCGCCTGGCGGTAGGTCTTGGCGACCTCGTAGAGGGCGACGGCGGGCGCCGGATCACTCATAGCGCAACGCCTCGACCGGATCGAGCCGCGCCGCCCGCCAGGCCGGGTAGAGCGTCGCCAGCAGCGACAGCGCGATCGAGAGCGCGACGACGAACAGCACGTCGTCCGTCTCGACGCGCGACGGCAGTTGCGACAGGAAGTAGATCTCGGCCGCGAACAGGTTGGTGCCCGACAGCGCCTCCAGCCAGCCGCGGATGGTCTCGATATTGCTCGCGAAGGCGAGGCCGAGACCGAAGCCGATCAGGGTGCCGACGACGCCGATCGAGGCGCCGGCCAGCAGAAAGATGCGCATCACCGCCGCCCGGCTCGCTCCCATGGTCCTGAGGATCGCGATATCGGAGCCCTTGTCCTTGACCAGCATGATCAGGCTGGAAACGATGTTGAACGCGGCCACCAGGATGATCAGCGTCAGGATGAGGAACATCACGTTCCTCTCCACCTCGATGGCGTTGAAGAAGGCGGCGTTCGATCGCTGCCAGTCGATCAGCCGCAGCTTGCGCTCGGTCTGTGACCGGATCCGCGGCTTGATGCCGTCGACGTCTTCGGGATCGTCGAGAAACACTTCCAGCTGGGTCACCGCCTGCCCGGTGCGGAAGTGGCGCTGGGCGGCGTCGAGCGTCATGAACACGAAGCCGTTGTCGTACTGGAACATGCCGACGTCGAAGATCGCGGCGACCTTGTAGGTCTTCGTGCGGGGCATGGTCCCGAAGGCGGTGGTGCTGGTCTCCGGCGAGATCAGCCGCAGCTTCGAGCCCGGCGCCAGCCCGTAGCGCCTGGCGAAGCTGTCGCCCACCAGGACGGCGCTCCTGCCCTGGAAGTCGTCGAGACTGCCGCGCTCGATGCCTTCCGCGATGGCGCGCCTCGCCCTCAGGTCGTCCGGGCGCAGCGCGCGCACCAGGGCGCCGCCCGCGACCCCGTTGGCGGTCGCCATCACCTGACCTTCGACCAGCGGGGTCACGCTGACCACGCCCGGGATGGCCCGCAGTCTCTCGGCCAGCGAATCGAAGTCTTTGAGACTGCCCGACGCCGCGCGCACGCCGAGATGACCGTTGAGCCCGAGGATGCGGGACATGAGCTCGGCCCGGAAGCCGTTCATCACCGACATGACGACGATCAGCGTACCGACGCCGAGCGCGATGCCGGCCAACGAGAACCCCGCGATGACGGAGATGAAGCCCTCTTCGCGCCGGGCCCGCAGGTAGCGCATCGCGATCATGCGCTCGAGCGGCGAGAAAATCACGAAGTAGCCGAGCCTCCGGCGCCGGGAGAGGCGGTCAGCCGGGCGAGCGCGGACTCCAGCGACAGCTCCTCGCGCGCGCCGCCGTCGCGCCGCTTGAGCTCGACGCTGCCGCCGGCGATCCCGCGCGGGCCGACGATGACCTGCCAAGGCAGGCCGATCAGGTCCATGTCGGCGAACTTGGCGCCCGCGCGCAGAGCGCGGTCGTCCACCAGGGTCGCGCAGCCCGCCCTCTCCAGCGTTCGGTAAATCTCCTCGCAGGCGTTGTCGCAATCCCCGTCGCCGGCCTTCAGGTTGATCAGCCCGACCCGGAACGGCGCGACCGCTTCCGGCCAGACGATGCCGTCCGCGTCGTGCGAGGCCTCGACGATGGCGCCCACCAGACGCGAGACGCCGATCCCGTAGGAGCCCATCTCCAGGAAGATCTCCTCATCGTTCGGGCCGCGCACCGCCGCGTTCATCGCCTTGGAGTACTTGGTGCCGAAATAGAAGATGTGGCCGACCTCGATGCCCCGCGCCCGCACCAGGTCGTCGCCGAGCGCCGCGGCCTCGGCCTCGTCGAACTTCTCGTCGGTCGCCGCGTAATGCCCGGTCCAGCGCGCGACCTCGGGCGCCAGATCCGCCTCGTAGTCCACGTCGTCTCCGAGCACGTCCTGCTCGACGAGGGCGCGGTGGCAGAACACCTCGCTCTCGCCTGTGCCCGCGAGGATGATGAACTCGTGGCTGAGGTCGCCGCCGATCGGGCCGGTATCGGCCTGCATCGGGATCGCCCTGAGCCCGAGTCTCGCGAAGGTGCGCAGATAGGCGACGAACATCTTGTTGTAGGACCGGCGTGCGCCCTCGTAGTCGAGATCGAAGGAATAGCTGTCCTTCATCAGGAACTCGCGGCCCCGCATCACGCCGAATCGCGGGCGCACCTCGTCGCGGAATTTCCACTGAATATGATAAAGAAGCTTAGGCAGTTCACGGTAACTCTTGATGTAATGCCTGAAGATTTCGGTGATCTGTTCCTCGTTCGTCGGACCGTACAGCATGTCGCGCCCGTGACGGTCCTCGATGCGCAGCATCTCCTTGCCGTAACCCTCGTAGCGCCCGCTCTCGCGCCACAGATCCGCCGACTGGATGGTCGGCATCAGCATCTCCTGGCAGCCCGCGCGGTCCTGTTCCTCGCGCACGATGCGCTCGACATTCCTGAGCGCGCGGAAGCCGAGCGGCAGCCAGGAATAGATGCCGGCGCTGGCCTGGCGGATCATCCCGGCGCGCAGCATCAGCCGGTGCGAGACGATCTGCGCCTCGGCCGGGTCGTCCCTGGAAGTCGGCAGGAAGAAGCTGGAGAGCCGCATTCGATTCTCGGGCCGGGCCGGGGTCAGGAAGGCCGCACTCTACAAAAAACCGGGCGGGCGGAAAACGGCCGAGAAAAAGCCCGGCGCGGCGCGCGCGCCGGGCTCTTCCCTATTCCGGTCTACTTTCCGGGCAGCTTGCCTTGCACGCCCTCCACATACCAGTCCATCGAGAGCAGCATCCCGTCATCGGCCGTCTTGCCCTCGGCGATGACGACCTTGCCCGCCTGGTTGCGCACCGGCCCCTGGAAGGGATGGCGCTTGCCCGACTTGATGTCGGCCTCGGCCTGCTTGGCGAGCGCGACCACGTCCTTCGGGATGGCCGGGTTGTAGGCCGCCATCGCAATCATGCCGGTATTGAGCCCGCCCCAGACATCCTCCGACTTCCAGGTCCCGTCGAGAACCGCCTTCGTCCGGGCGACGTAGTAGCTGTTCCAGTCGTCGATGATCGCCGTCAGATGCGACTTGGGCGCGAACTTGGTCATGTCGGAGGCCTGGCCGACCGCCCACACCCCGCGTTGCTGCGCGATCTGCGCCGGAGCGGGCGAATCGGTGTGTTGCAGGATGACGTCGGCGCCCTGGTCGATCAGCGCCTTCGCGGCGTCGCCCTCCTTGCCCGGGTCGTACCAGGTGTTGACCCAGACCACCTTGACCTCGGCCTTGGGGTTGACCTCGCGGAGCGCGAGCGTGAAGGCATTGATGCCGCGCACCACCTCGGGGATCGGGAAGGAGGCGATGTAGCCGATGACGTTCGACTTGGTCATCTTGCCCGCGATCAGGCCCGAGATCGTCCGGCCTTCGTAGAACCGCGCCAGGTAGGTCGAGACGTTCGGCGCGCGCTTGAATCCCGAGCAGTGTTCGAACTTCACCTTGGGGAACTTCTTGGCGACCTTGACGGTCGGGTTCATGAAGCCGAACGAGGTGGTGAAGATCAGCCCGTGGCCGGTCGAGGCGAGCTGTCGGATGACGCGCTCGGCGTCGGCGCCCTCGCTCACGCTCTCGACATAGGTGGTCTCGACCTTGTCGCCGAGCGCCTTGGCGACCGCCAGCCGGCCGACATCGTGGCGATAGGTCCAGCCATGGTCGCCGATCGGGCCCACATAGACGAAGCCGACCTTCAGCTTGTCGGCGGCCTGGGCCCCGGCGGCGAGGCCGAGAGCGGCCGCCGCCGCAAGCAAGAGTCCTGCACGTTTCATGGATCGCCTCTCCTTGTCTTGCAACTCGCGCCAGAATAACCCAACAAAGTCGCCGGTGGTAAGGCCGCGAATCAGCTCGCGGGCCGGAATATCCTGCCGATATCGGCCGGCGCGTTGAGCCGGATCAGGGCGCGGTCGCTGGAGATCAGCACCAGCACCAGGATGGTCGCGAGATAGGGCAGCATCGAGAAGACCTGCGACGCGACGCCGAGCCCGAATCCTTGGCCGTGGAGCTGCAATATGGTGACGCCGCCGAACAGGTAGGCGCCGAGCAGCACCCGGCCCGGCCGCCAGGTCGCGAACACGACCAAAGCGAGGGCGATCCAGCCCCTTCCCGCGGTCATGTTCTCGATCCACATCGGGGTATAGGCGACCGACAGGTAGGCGCCGCCGAGCCCCGCCATGGCGCCGCCGAAGGCGACCGCGAGATAGCGGATGGCGATGACGGGATAGCCGATCGCATGCGCCGCGTCGTGCGATTCGCCCACCGCGCGCAGCACCAGGCCGGCTCGCGTGCGATAGAGGAACAAGGCCACCGCGCCGACCATGACGAAGGAGAAATAGATCAGGAAGTCGTGTCCGAACAGCACCGGGCCGATGAAGGCGATGTCGCTGATCCCCGGGATGTCGAGCGCGGGCAGCGCGTCCAGCGGCTCCCCCACATAGCCCTGGCCGATCAGCGCGCTGAGCCCGATGCCGAAGATGGTGAGCGCAAGCCCGGTCGCCACCTGGTTGGCGACCAGCGAGAGCGTCAACAGGGCGAAGATCAGCGAGAGCGCGGTCGCCGCCGCGGCCCCGGCGACGATGCCGAGCGCCGAGCTCCCGGTGATCGTCGCCGTGGCGAAGGCGGTCACCGCGCCGGTGATCATCATCCCCTCGACGCCGAGATTGAGCACGCCCGACTTCTCGGTCACCAGCTCGCCGAGCGCGGCGTAGAGCAGCGGCGTGGCGGCGGCCATCATGGAGACCAGAACGGCGGCAGCGGTATCCAACTCAGCCCCCCGCGGCGATGCGCGCACCGCGCGGCCGGAAACGGATACGGTAGCGGATCAGCACGTCGGTCCCCAGCAGGAAGAACAGCAGCATCCCCTGGAACACTCCGGTGAGCGCCAGCGGCAGCTTGAGCTCGATCTGCGCCAGCTCGCCGCCGAGATAGCTGAGTGCGACCAGCAGCGAGGCGAACAGAACCCCGACGGGATGCAGCCGGCCGAGGAAGGCGACGATGATCGCGGTGAAGCCGTAGCCCGGCGAGATGACGGGGTGGAGCTGGCCGATCGGTCCGGACACCTCGAACATGCCGGCGAGTCCGGCGAGCGCGCCGGAGGCGCAGAGCACGGTCCAGATCAGCTTCTTCTCCGAGAACCCGGCATAGCTCGCCGCCGCCGGCGACTGCCCGACCACCTTGATCTGGAAGCCGACGAAGGCGCGGCTCAACACCAGCCAGCCGGCGAGGACGATCAGGAGCGCGATCGGCGCGGCGATCGAGAGCCGGGTCTCGTCGAGGATCACCGGGAGCAGCGCCGGGTCCTCGAACATGCGGGATTCCGGGAAGTTGAGCCCTTCCGGGTCGCGCCACGGCCCGTGCACCAGGTAGCTGAGGACCAGTATCGCCACATAGGTCAGCATCAGGCTGGTCAAAATCTCGTTGGCGTTGAAACGCACCCGGAGAAAGGCCGGGACCGCTGCCCATGCGAGACCGCCCGCGATGCCGGCGAGCGCCATCGCCGGCAGCACCAGGAAGCTGTCCACGCCGTGCAGCGCGAGCGCCACGCCGCCACCGCAGACCGCGCCCAGGGTAAACTGCCCCTCGGCCCCGATATTCCACACATTGGCGCGGAAACCGAACGCCAGCCCGATGGCGATGATCGCCAGCGGCGTCGCCTTGAGGAACAGCTCGGACAACCCGTAGAGGCTGGAGACCGGCTTGACGAAGAAGGTATAGAGCGCGAGGCCGGGATCGAAGCCGAGCGCCGCGAACAGGATCGCCCCGGCGATCAGGGTCACGCCGACGGCGATCAGCGGCGTCAGCACCATCATCGCGGCGGAGACGCCGCCGCGCGGCTCGAGTCTAGCCCGCATTTCCCGCCACTGTCATGGCCTGCGCGGCGCTGTCCGGCCGACAGGG
>JAPPGP010000043.1 GCA_028821395.1 Defluviicoccus sp. | reverse complement strand
GCCCTTCTTCGGCGCCACCATGCTGGTGCTGGTCAACAAGAAGAAGTTCGACGCGCTGAGCGGCGAGCAGCGGGCCTTCCTCGACAAGATGGGCCGGCAATTCGAGACCACCGCCGACGAGGCGGTGATCCGGCTCGGCAAGCGCGACGACGCGGCGCTGCAGAAGGCGGGCGTGCAGTGGCTCGACCTCGAAGGCGAGTACCGCGAGGCCTATGTGCGCACGATCTACGGCGCCAAATGGGCCGAGAACGACGCCTTGGCCGACAAGTACGTCGTCGACTACAAGACGCTGAAATCGAAGCTCTACGATCCCAGCAAGTAGGCGGGATCGCCACCGCTCGCGTACCGGGCGCCGCCTCCGGGCGGCGCCCGTTCCTGCCCCACCCCGTCATGGCCGGACCCGTTTCGGCCATCCACGCGGCCTCTCCGCGCGCAGGGTGGTCGGGCCGGAGGGGTGGCGGCGGGCATGGCGGGGAGGGGGAAGGGCCGGCGCATGTCCCTCGATACGCGCCGGATCGCGTCCGGGTCTGCTCGGAATGAGGGGTTCGGTGTAGGCCCAACCCGCGTCCTCACGCTGAGTAGCCGCGGAAGGCGGCGTATCGAGGGACTCCCTACTCCGCCGCTTCGTTGTCGTGCATCGCCCGGTCGCGGTCGTAGGCGCCGAAGGTCGGCTTGTAGCTCTTGTCGTCCAGAAACTGCTTGATGCCGTTGGCGTAGGCGTTCTCGCGGTCGCGCTGCTTGATCTCGGCGCCCTTGGCGGCGAGGTAGTCGAAGGCTTGGTCGTCGTCCATCCGGCGCACCGCGCGGATCGCCTGCTTGGTGGCGCGCAGCACTTCGGGGTTCTTCGCCATCAGCTCGCGGGCGAGCGCCACCGTCTCCTCCCGGAGCCTTGCGCGCGGGAAGGACTGGTTGACCAGCCCGATCTCGGCCGCCCGCCTGCCGTCGAGCGTGCGCCCGGTGCAGGCGTAATACATGGCGTGGCGGAACAGCACCGTGTCGGTCAGCTTCTTCGAGACCAGCCCGCCGGGCAAAATGCCCCAGTTGACCTCGGACAGGCCGAAGACCGCCTCGTCGGCGGCGATGGCGAAATCGCAGCACAGCATCTGGGTGAAGCCGCCGCCGATGCACCAGCCGTTGACCATCGCGATGGTCGGCTTGTTGAACCCCGCGAGCCGGCGGTTGCGCCAGCGCTCGCTCGCCTCGCCGGCGCGCCTGCGCCCGACGGGATCGCCGTCGAGCCCGCGGAAGTACTCGCGCAGATCCTGGCCGGCGCAGAACGCCTCGCCCGCACCGGTGAGGATCACCACGCCGATCGCCGGGTCGGACTCGATCTCCGGCAGCACCGCATCCATGTCGAAATGCATCTGCGGGTTCATCGCGTTGCGCTTCTCCGGCCGGTTCATATAGAGCCAGCCGATGCCGTCCTGGATCTCGACCTTGACGGTCTCGTAGCTGCCGATGGTCATGGGTGCTGTTCCCTGGTTGCGCGGGGGGTGTGCGGGCGAGGGCGATGATACACGGTCTCGGGTCCGTCCCTCGATACGCCCCGGAACAAGTCCGGAGCTACTTGGGATGAGGTGGAGGTCGGGGCCGCCGCATCTACACCCTGAGCCTGAGTAACCCCCGAAAGGGCCTATCGAAGGGCCGCCTCCAGCCGCCGGTTCGGAGGGTCAACGGTGGCTGGACGGCTTGCGCGCGCTGCGCAGCGCCTCGAGCTCGGCGCGGTCGCGGGCGGCGAGGCGGAGGGACTGCTCTCTGGCGGTCAAATACGGGGCGGGCCAGCGCTGGGCCTCGACGCCGTAGCGGGCGGCGGCATCGAGGGTGAAGTGCGGGTTGGCGAGATGCGGCCTCGCCAGCGCCACGAGATCCGCGCGGCCGGCGGCGAGGATGGTGTTGACCTGGTCGGCGGTCGTCACGTTGCCGACCGCGATGGTCGGGATCCCGGCCTCGTTGCGGATTTGCTCGGAGAACCAGGTCTGGAACATCCGACCGTAGACCGGCTTCGCATCCGGCGTCGTCTGGCCCGCCGAGACGTCGATCAGGTCGCAGCCCCGATCCTTCAGCATGGAAGCGATACGGACCGCGTCCGCGCCCTCGATCCCGTCCGCGCCGACCCAGTCGGTCGCCGAGATGCGCACCGAGATCGGCCTTTCGACCGGCCATGCCGCCCGCACCGCGTCGAACACGTTCAGCGGAAAGCGCATCCGGTTCTCCAACGGGCCGCCATACGCGTCGGAGCGCCGGTTGCTGAGGGGCGTGACGAAGCTCGACAGCAGGTAGCCATGCGCCATGTGGAGCTCCAGCATGTCGGCGCCGGTCTCGCGCGCCCGTTCGGCGGCGCTCACGAACTCGGCCGTCACCCGGTCCATGTCGTCCGGGGTCATCTCGCGCGGCACCTGGTTGAAAGGGTAGTAGGGGATGGCGGACGGCGCGATCAGCGGCCAGTTGCCCTCGTCGAGAGGCATGTCCATCCCCTCCCAGCCGATCCGGGTCGATCCCTTGCGCCCGCTATGGCCGAGCTGGATCGCCACCCTGGCATCCGATTCGGCGTGGACGAAGTCGACGATCCGCCGCCACGCGGCGGTTTGCGTGTCCGTGTAGAGCCCGGCGCAGCCGGGGGTGATCCGGCCTTCGGCGCTGACGCAGAGCATTTCGGAGAACACCAGCCCAGCGCCGCCGAGCGCGAGGCCGCCGAGATGGACGAGATGGAAGTCGCCGATCTCGCCGTCCTCCGCCGAGTACATGTCCATCGGCGAGACCACCACCCGGTTGGCAAGCGTCATCCCGCGCAACCGGAACGGGGTGAACATCGGCGGAAGGCCGGTGCCGACCGCGAGCCCCGCCCGCCGCACGTCCTCGCGGAACCATTGATCGACCCGGTCGACGAAGCCGGAATCGCGCAGCCGGAGATTGTCGTAGGTCACCTGCTTGGAGCGCGACAGCATGGAGAACGCCGCCTGGACCGGCGCCATGCCCCAGTAGCGCCCCGGGTTCTCGGTCCAGATCACGCTGGTGTCGGAGGCGTGCTGGGTGCGCTCGACCTCGGGCCGGCGGTCCGTCTCGAACCGCGCCAGGACCTCGGACAGCTCCCCGCCGCCGCGAAACGCCTCATAGAGCGCGATCGCGTCCTCCATCGCGAGCTTGGTGCCCGACCCGATGGAGTAGTGCGCGGTGTGCAGCGCATCGCCCAGCAGCACCGCGTTGCCGTGCCACCAGCGCTCGTTGCGGACCATCGGGAACGAACGCCAGATGCTGCGGTTGGCGATCAGCCGGTGGCCGTCGAGCCGGTCGGCCCAGAGCGCCTCCATCCAGGCCAGCAGCTCGGGCTCCGGCAGGCCGGCGACCTCCCCCTTCGCGCGCTCCCAGGTGGGCTCCGGGGCCTCGACGATCCAGGTGCTCTCGCCGGCGGCGTGAGAGTAGGCGCCGAGCACCCAGATGCCGTGCTCGTTCTCGGTGAAGTCGAAGGTGAAGGCGTCATGCGGCCTTGTGGTGCCGAGCCAAAGGAAGCGGTTGCGCCGGTGCTCGATGCGCGGGCGGAAGGCCTCGCTGTAGCGCTCGCGCACCGT
This sequence comes from Defluviicoccus sp., assembly GCA_028821395.1. Lineage (GTDB taxonomy): Bacteria > Pseudomonadota > Alphaproteobacteria > MPNO01 > MPNO01 > MPNO01. The sequence continues at coordinate 1,611 of JAPPGP010000043.1, read as the reverse complement.
CGAGTTGACGCCGTCGGCGCCGATCACCAGGTCGAAGCCCCGAAGCGCCGCGGGATCGCCGATCTCGCTCTCGAAGTTGAGCGCGACGCCGAGCGCGGCGCAGCGCCGGTGCAGGACGCCGAGCAGGTCGCGCCGCGCGCAGCCGCAGAAGCCGTGCCCGGCGCTGCGCACCGTCTCGCCGTGGAAGACGAAGTCGATCTCGTCCCAGTAGACGAAGACCTCGCGGATCGCCTCGTAGCTCTCCCTGTCGTACTCGCGGAAGTTGTCGAGCGTCTCGTCCGAGAACACCACGCCGAAGCCGAAGCTGTCGTCGCTCCGGTTGCGCTCGAAGACCTCGATCTCCCAGCCGGGCCAGGCCTTCTTGGCCAGAAGCGCGAAATAGAGCCCGGCCGCGCCGCCGCCGACCACCGCGACCCGCATGGCCGCCGGGGCCGCGCGGGCGTCAGGCCATCGCCGCCTTGAGGCCCTGGTCGAGCCTGTCGAGGAACTGGTTGGTGGTGAGGAACTCCTGGTCGGGGCCGATCAGGATCGCCAGGTCCTTGGTCATGAAGCCCGCCTCCACGGCCTCGCGGCACACTTGCTCCAGGCATTCGGCGAAGCGCACCACCTCGGGCGTGCCGTCGAAGGTGCCGCGGTAGAACAGCCCGCGCGTCCAGGCGTAGATCGAGGCGATCGGGTTGGTCGAGGTCTCCAGCCCCTGCTGGTGCTGGCGGTAATGCCGGGTCACCGTGCCGTGCGCCGCCTCGGCCTCGACGGTCCTGCCGTCGGGCGTCATCAGCACCGAGGTCATCAGCCCGAGCGAGCCGAAACCCTGCGCCGCGGTGTCGGACTGCACGTCGCCGTCGTAGTTCTTGCAGGCCCAGACGAAGCCGCCCGACCATTTGAGCGCCTGGGCCACCATGTCGTCGATCAGCCGGTGCTCGTAGGCGATCCCCTTCTCGGCGAATCTTTGCGCGAACTCGGCCTCGAACACCTCCTGGAACAGATCCTTGAAGCGCCCGTCATAGGCCTTGAGGATGGTGTTCTTGGTCGAGAGATAGACCGGCCAGCCGCGCGTCAGCCCGTAATTGAAGCTGGAGCGCGCGAACCCCCTGATGCTCTCGTCGAGATTGTACATGCCGAGCGCCACGCCCGAATCCTCGAACTCCATCACCTCGCGGGTGACCATCTCGCCGCCGTCGGCCGGCTCGAAGGTCATGGTCAGCCTGCCCGGCCCCGGCACCAGGAAGTCGGTGGCGCGGTACTGGTCGCCATAGGCGTGGCGGCCGATCACGAAGGGCTGGGTCCAGCCCGGCACCAGCCGCGGGATGTTGCCGATCACGATGGGCTCGCGGAAGATCGTGCCGCCGACGATGTTGCGGATCGTCCCGTTGGGCGAGCGGTACATGCGCCGGAGGCCGAACTCTTCGACGCGCTGCTCGTCGGGGGTGATGGTGGCGCATTTGACCGCCACCCCATGCTCCTTGGTCGCGTTGGCCGAATCGACGGTGATCCGGTCGTCGGTCGCGTCGCGCGCCTCGATCCCGAGGTCGAAATAGATCAGCTCGACGTCCAGATAGGGCAGGATCAGCTTGTCCTTGATGAACTGCCAGATGATGCGCGTCATTTCGT
>JAPPGP010000211.1:4904-5359 GCA_028821395.1 Defluviicoccus sp. | reverse complement strand
GGATCGAGCTGCGGGCCGACGAGGGCCTCGGCACGGATCCGGCGGCGCGGGCGCGCCGTCGCATCGAGGCCTGGCTCGCCGGCCATCTCGGCGCCGACCTCGCGCCCCTGTTCGCGCTCCGCGATGCCGGGTTCGCGGGGGCGGCGCGCGGCCTGGTCTTTCAGCTGGTGGAGGCGCTGGGGTCGCTGCCGCGGCGCGACGTGCGCTCGCTGATCGCCGACCTGCCGGCGGCGGACCGGCGCCGCATGCGCGCGCTCGGCGTGCGCTTCGGGATGGAGGCGGTCTACCTGCCGGCGCTGGTCAAGCCGAGAGCGGCGCGTCTCAGGGCGCTGCTTTGGTCGATCCACGGCGGCCGGCCCCCCCCCCCCCCCCCCCCCCCCCGCCGGGGAGCGGGGGGGGGCGCCGCCCCCCCCCCCCCCGCCGAAAAAAACCCCCCCGGGTTTCGCCAGATACGG
>JAPPGP010000211.1:0-4894 GCA_028821395.1 Defluviicoccus sp. | reverse complement strand
TGGGGGATGGCGGCGGTCTACCGGCCGGCGCGGCTCACGCCGCGGGCGGCGCGGCCCTGGGGGGGTTTTTGGGGGGGCGCGGGCGGCCGGCCCCCGCGCCCCGCGCCGCCGCCCGGCCTGTGCTCGGTGGTGCCCGACGCCGACCCCGACCCGTCCTTCTACGCCGCCTGCGGGTTCCGCCTGATCGGCGGCACCGCGATTCGCATCGACATTCTCGACCGGCTCGCCATCTCCCTCGCCCGGGCGGCCCGGGACGGCCCGTTCGAGCTCGCTCCCGGCCTGCTCTCCGGAGCCGGGCTCTCGGCGCAACAGGCCGGGCCGGTGCTGAACGGGCTGGGATACCGCCTGCAGGACACCGAAGACGGCGCGCGCTATGTCCGCGCCGCGCCCGGGCGCGCCGCGCGAGGGCGGCGGGAGCGCGGGCCCGGCAAGCGGCGCAACCCGTCCTCCTCGCCCTTCGCCAAGCTCCGGAGCCTCAAGAAACCGGTATGACCGAGGACGCGATCCGGCTCGACAAGTGGCTCTGGTACGCGCGGCTGTTCAAGAGCCGCAGCAAGGCGACCCGGCTGTGCCGCGAGGGACGCATCAGGGTGGACGGCAGGGTGACCCGCAAGGCCGATCACCGGGTGGCCCCCGGCAGCGTGCTGACGGTCCCCATGCCGCGGGAAATCAGGGTGGTGCGCGTGCTGGCGGTGGGCACGCGGCGCGGCCCGCCGGAAGAGGCAAGCAGGCTCTACGAGACCATCCCGCCGCGCCCGCCGGAAGCGGTTACCCCATGATCAACCGGATCAGGGACCTCTTGGGCGGCCGCGCGGCGGAACCGGGCGCCCCGCAAGCCGTGCGCCCGCAGGATCCGCTGGAGATCGCCGCGGCGGCCCTGCTGGTCCATGCGGCATCGGTCGATGCCAGCTTCGACGAGGTCGAGCGGCACCGCATCCTCGACATCCTCCTGCGGAAGTTCTCGCTCGATGCGGAGGAAGCCGAAACCCTGCTCGCCGCGGCCGAGGACAGGGCGGCTGGAGCGGTGCAGATCCTCGGCTTCACCCGCACCGTGAAGGACCGCTACAGCTACGATCAGCGCGTTGCGCTGGTGGAGATGCTGTGGGAGGTGGTGCTTGCCGACGGCCGGATCGATGCGCACGAGGCCCAGCTGATGCGCCGGATCGGCGGGCTGATCTACGTGTCCGACCGCGACGGCGCGCTGGCCAGGCGCCGGGCGGCCGCGCGGCTCGAGGCGGGCGAAGGGTGAGCCGGGCGCGCGCGCCGGGCGAAAAAATGTTGGCTGACAGGGGCTCCGGTACTAAGTTCCCTGTCGCTTCGAAATCGGGAGTCGCCGGACCATGACTTATATTGTCAACGAGATGTGCATCAGGTGCAAATTGATGGACTGCGTGGAGGTCTGCCCCGTGGACTGTTTCTACGAGGGCGAGAACATGCTGGTGATTCATCCCGACGAATGCATCGATTGCGGCGTCTGCGAGCCCGAATGCCCGGTCGAGGCGATCCGTCCCGACACCGACGAAGGGGCCGAGGAGTGGGTCGAGATGAACCGCAAATATGCCGATACGTGGCCCAACATCACCCGCAAGGGGGAGTCGCCGGCGGACGCCGACGACTGGCGGGAGGTGAAGAACAAGTTCGCCGAGCACTTCTCGGAGAACCCGGGCCAGGGCAGCTGAACGCGGTCCTTCTCCGCGATGCTCCTTACATTTCAAACGGTTTTGTGATAGGCGCGACCTGATTGCCGGCTGCTCCGGGTCTCCGGGCGGGTTCGACCGGGGAGCCCGGGCGCATGGCGGCAGCGGCAACGGTTCGATACGAAGGGGTGAGTACCGCCCGATGACTACCAAATCGGCGTTTTCCGAAGGCGACTACGTCGTCTACCCGACGCATGGCGTCGGCAAGGTGCTTGGGGTCGAGGACCGCGAGGTCGCGGGGTTCGATCTCAAGCTGTTCGTGATCTCGTTCGAGTCGGAGAAGATGACGCTCCGCGTGCCGGTGGACAAGGTCAAGGACTCGGGGCTTCGCAAGATCTCGTCGCGGGCCAAGATGAAGACCGCGATGACCACGCTCAAGGGCCGCGCCCGCGGCAAGCGCACCATGTGGTCGCGCCGCGCCCAGGAATACGACGCCAAGATCAACAGCGGCGATCCGGTGGCGATCGCCGAGGTGGTGCGCGACCTGCACCGCGCCGCCGGCCAGCCGGACCAGTCCTATTCGGAGCGCCAGATGTACGAGGCGGCGCTCGACCGGCTCGCCCAGGAGCTGGCGCTGGTCGAGAGGATCGACCGCGACGCGGCGGTGGAGAAGCTGGAGGCGGTCCTCGCCAAGCCCGCCTGACCCCCGGACCGCGGCGGTCCGGAAGAGGTGATCGAGAGGATTCTTTCGGGCGGGCAGACCGGGGTCGACCGGGGCGCGCTCGATGCCGCGCTCGACGCCGGGTTCCCGTGCGGCGGCTGGTGTCCGCGCGGCCGCCGAGCGGAGGACGGGCGGATCCCCGGGCGCTACCCCCTGGAGGAGACCGCCTCTCCCCGCTATGTCGAGCGGACCCGGCGCAACGTGCGGGACTCCGACGCCACGCTGGTGCTCGCCTGGGGCGAGCCGAGCGGCGGCACAAGGAGGACCGTCGCCTTCGCCGAGCGCATGGCAAAGCCCTGCCTGGTGCTCGACATGAGCCGGCTCGGCGACGAGGAGGCCGCCTCCCGGGCGGGCGCCTGGATCGTCGCCGAGCGCGTCGGGGCGCTCAACGTCGCCGGCCCGCGCGCCAGATCCCGGCCCGACGCCGAGGACCGGGCGCGGCGGGTCGTCGCCCTGATTCTGACGGAGTCGGCTACTCCGCGACGATCTTGACCATCCGCCCGGCGGCGATCGCCTCGCCCGGGCCGAGCCCGTTGAGCACGCGGAACCGCGCCAGCCGGCGCTCCGCCACCGCCATGCGCCGCGCCAGGCTCTGCTGCGTGTCGCCCCGGCGCGCCCGGATCACCCGGATCCGCCAGGGACGGTGCGTCGCCGCCTCGGTCGCGGTCATCTCGCGCAGGCTGCGCCTGACCGTGCGATACGCCTCTTCGAGGCGCGAGCCCGGCTTGCGCGGAAAGACGAAGACCAACTCGTAGACCTTGCCGCCGCGCGCGCCCGCGGCGAGCACGGCGATGTCGACGACGCCGCTCCGCCCGCGCGCGGCGAACCGCGTGGACGCCGCCGGCATGGTGTTGAGCGTGAACTCGTCGATCCGGCCGAGCCGGAACCTCGTCCCCCACTCGGCGCGCAGGAATTCGGCGGCCGACAGGGTGGCGCCGCGCGGCTTGAGGCGGAAGACGATCCGTCCGCCGCCGCTTCCGTTCGCCACCACCGCCTGGGGCATGTTGTGGAGGATGAAGCGCCGCGGCACCGAGAAGCGGAAGCCGAGCTCGGGATGGATGAAGTGCCGGCCGCGGACGAAGCCCTGCTTGCGGCTGCCGCCATAGACCATCCCGTCGATCTGGCCGAGATAGATCTCGCGCGCGACCATGGGGTTGCGGGCCTCGGTCCGGGCGGCGTTCGCCGCGGCGCGCCGGATGCGGGCCATCGGCGCGGGGTGGGTGGCGGTGTAGTCGAAGCGGTCGATCCCGTCGGGCGACCTTCCGGCGAGCTCCGCCTCCAGCCGGCCATGGGCGCGCAGCTTGCCGAGCATGCGGGCGACCGCGCCGGTGTCGTAGCCCGCCCGCGCCAGGTAGCGGATGCCGAGATCGTCGGACTCGTACTCGTTCTCGCGCGAGAAGCTGCGCAGATAGGCGAAGGCGGCCTTGCCGCCGAGCTCGCCGATCATGCGATCGACCCCGCTGCCGGGCGCCGCCTGGCGGGCGAGAATCCCCGCGGCGAGCACGCCGAGCTGCGCCAGGATGGCCTGGCCGCGCCCGCGCGCGTAGTGCAGCGCGGTGATGTGGCCGAGCTCGTGGCCGAGCACGGCGGCGAGCTCCGCCTCGCTGTCGAACAGGGCGAGCAGCCCGCTCGTGATGTAGATATAGCCGCCGGGGACCTCGAAGGCGTTGGCGATGTCGCTGTCGACGACCGTGAAGGTGTACTTGACGTCGCGCCGCTCGGCGGTCCGCGCCAGCAGCTGGCCGACCGAGTCGACATAGCGCTGCAGCGCCCGGTTCTCCAGCGCCGGGCCGAACTGCCGGAGGATCTCGGGGTGCAGCTTGCGCCCCTCGACCGTCTCCTGCGCCCCGGTGATCCCGCCGGTGAACACCTTCTCGCCGGTCGCCGGGTTGACCGCGCACCCGCCGGGCCCGCCCGCCATCAGCGCGGCGCCGAGCGCGGCGGCCGCGAGCGCGCCCCATCGCCCGCTCACTCGACCGGTTCCAGCTGCTCGGGATGGGTGGCTTCGATCATCGGGCCATTCTGCCACGACAGCCAGCCGCGCACACGCACCATGCGCCCCGCGAACGACGCGATATCGATTCCGGCACGGCGGAACCGGCGCCGGTGCTTGCGCGCGATCGCGACGGTGAAGTCGCTGCGCCAGTCGGGTCCGAAGTTGAGGTAGAAGCGGCCGCGCACGGCGGCGGCGCGCAGCACCCGCCCCTCGACCAGCTCGAACCGGCCGATCCGCCGCCGCGCCTCCTCCGGGCTCAGGATACGGTACCGGCCGAGCCGCCAGATCCCCCGCCGGGCGGCGCGGGCCTCGCGTTCGAGGGCCAGCATCCGCGCCGCCCGGGCGCGGTTGTCGGGGAAGGTGTAGACCCGGGCGAGACCCCGGCTGAGCATCTCGCCCTGCACCCAGAGCGCGGGCCGGCCGGGCGCCGCCTCGCGCTCCAGATGGGCCAGCAGGCGCCTGTGCCGGTCCAGCCTGCGCCCGCCATAGACCAGCCGCACCCGGGCGCCGGCCACCAGCGCCTCGAGCGCCGCCCTGGCC
>JAPPGP010000263.1 GCA_028821395.1 Defluviicoccus sp. | reverse complement strand
TCGCCGTCGTGCTCGAGACCCTGATGGTCAACTGGGACTATGTCGGCGGCGCGACGGGGGCCTATGTCATCCGCCCGCGCATGCTGGAGCCGTTCGGCGACTACGTGAAGTTCCTGACCTTCATGATGCTCGTCCTCGCCGTCATCGCGGTGGCGGCGGCGCGCTGGATCGAGCGCGCCAAGTTCGGGCGCGGCCTGCACGCGATCCGCGACGACGAGCTCGCCGCCGAATGCGCCGGCATTCCGACGCTCAGGCTGAAGCTGATCGCGACCACCCTGTCCGGCTTCCTGATGGGCATCGCCGGTGCGCCGTTTCCGCTCTATGTCGGCTTCGTCGAGCCGGCATCGGCCTTCAACCTCGCCTATGCGGTCAACGCCATCGCCATGCCGATGATCGGCGGGACGACGATGTGGGCCGGGCCGGTGATCGGCGCGCTGCTGCTCGGCACGGCGCAGCAGATCGCCAACGTGACCATCTCGTCGGAGCTCAACCTGCTGATCGTGGGGCTCGTCCTTGTGCTGTTCGTCACGCTGGCGCCCGAGGGGATCGTCGGGCTGGTGCGCAAGTATTTCGGACGCGGGCGATGAGCGGCGAGGCCATCCTCGAGGTGCGCGACCTCACCATGCGCTTCGGCGGCTTCGTGGCGCTCGATTCGGTCGATGCGGAGGTCTTCGAGGGCGAACGGCTCGGGCTGATCGGCCCCAACGGCTCCGGCAAGACGACGATGATCAACTGCGTCTCCGGGGCGCTCGGCAGCTATACCGGGACGATCCGCTTCCGCGGCCGCGACCTCGGCCGGCTCAAGCCGCACAGCCGCACCAGGCTCGGCATCGCGCGCAGCTTCCAGATCCCGCGCCCGTTCCGCAGCCAGACGGTGCGCGAGAACCTCGCCATCACCATCGAATACGCGACCGGAGCTTCCGGCGCGGAGCGGGACGACCGGGCGGAAGAGGTCCTCCAGTCGATGGGCCTCGGCCCGCGCGCCGACGCGATCTCCGCCGGGCTCACCCAGATCGAGATGCGCAAGCTCGAGCTCGCCCGCGCGCTCGCCGCCCGTCCGCAGCTGCTGATCTCCGACGAGGCGATGGCCGGGCTGTCGTCGAACGAGGTCGACGAGCTGCTGGAAATCCTGTTCGCTCTCAACGAGAGCGGGGTGACCATCGTCATGATCGAGCACATCATGCGCGCGGTGATGCGGTTCTCGCAGCGCATCGTGGTGCTGGATGCCGGCCGGAAGATCGCCGACGGCGCGCCCGACGCCGTGGTCGCCGATCCCGATGTCGAGAGGGCGTATCTTGGCGATTGAGCTGACCGTCGAGGGGCTGGAGGCCGGGTACGGCACGGTGCGGGTGCTGCATGGGGTCTCGCTCGACGTGCGCGACAGCGAGACGGTGGCGCTCTTGGGCACCAACGGCAACGGCAAGTCGACGCTGCTCAAATGCATCATGGGGATCGTGCGGCCGGAGAGCGGAAAGATCGAGGTCCAGATCGACGGCGAGCGCATCGACCTTGTCGGGCTCGCCCCGCGCGAGGTGGTCGAGCGCGGCATCGGCATGGTGCCGGAAGGACGGCGCCTGTTCCCCCGCCTCACGGTCGAGGAGAACCTCACCCTCGGCGCCTTCCGCAGGGCCGCGCGGGCGATGATGTCCGGCAACCTCGCCTTCTGCTTCGAGGCCTTCCCGGTGCTGGCCCAGCGCCGCCGCCAGCTGGCGGGCTCGATGAGCGGCGGCGAGCAGCAGATGCTCGCCATCGCCCGCGCCCTGATGTCGTCCCCCAGGCTGCTGCTGATCGACGAGCCCTCGGTGGGGCTCGCGCCGATCCTGGTCAGCCGGACGATCGCCAAGATCAAGGAGCTCAAGGACGAGCACGGGCTGACCGTGCTGATGGCCGAGCAGAACTTCAACCAGGCGATCAAGATCGCCGACCGCGGCTATGTCATCGTGCACGGGGAGATGGCGCTCGCCGGCGAAAGCGCCGATGCGCTACGCGAGAACGAGCTCGTCAAGCAGTACTATCTCGGCACCGACCTGTAGGCCGGACCTTCCCCCACGTCATGGCCGGACTTGTTCCGGCCATCCACGCGCCTGCCCCGCGACGTTCGGACCCTGCGGAGAGAGATGTGCGGAACGAGTCCGGGCATGACGACGTGGGGGAAAGATGTGGCCGCCCGGTCCCGGCGGCTCAGTGCCCGGCGGCGGCCTGGGCGGCCTTCATCGCCTCGACCTGCTCCGGCGTCGCCTCTTTTTGATAGCGGGTCTTCCACTCCGAGTACGGCATGCCGTACACGATCTCGCGCGCGTCCTCGTACTCCATGTCGATGCCGCGCTCTTCCGCTGCCGCGCGATACCACTTGCTGAGGCAGTTGCGGCAGAAGCCGGAAAGGTTCATCAGGTCGATGTTCTGCACGTCGGTGCGCCCGCGCAAATGGCCGACGAGCGTCCGGAAGGCCGCCGCCTCAAGCTCGATCCGCGTCTGGTCGTCCATGCCGTCCTCCAGTCTCCGTTGGTCCGATATTGGCCAAACCGGCGGCCGAGTCCAGCCCGCTCAGGGCGCGCTCAGCGTCTCCTCGACCAGCAGGTCGACCACGCCGCGGAGCGCTTCGTCGGGGCTTCGGCCTGCTTCGAGTGCGGCCTGCCAGGCGGCGCGCTGGCGATGTGCCCCGGTGCCGCGGGCGAGTACGTTGCGCGCATGCGCGACCTCTTCGGTGCAGCCGAAATGCTCCGCGTCCTCCTCGACCAGCTCCAGGATCTCCTCCAGCAGATCGGCATAGGGGACGACCTCGCCGCGGCCGAAATCGACCAGCCCGCGGTCGAAGCCGTAGCGCTGCGCCCGCCAGCGGTTCTCATTGACCAGCGTGCGCGAATAGATCCGCCAGCGCTGGTTGTTGCGCCTGAGCCGCCACAGCATGCGGCACAGGCAGCGAAAGATGGCGGCGATGGCAAGCCCGTCCTCCGCATAGGTGCAGATGTCGGTGATGCGCATCTCCAGCGTCGGGAAGCGGGCGGAGGGGCGGATGTCCCACCACAGCTTGGTCGCGTCCTCGACCAGCCCGGCGCCGGTCATGATGCTCACCGTGCGCTCGTAGTCGCTCAGCGTCTGGAACCGCTCGGGAAGCCCGGCGCGCGGCAGTTCGTCGATCACCGCCAGCCGGTACGACATCAGCCCGGTCTCCGCGCCGCCCCAGAACGGCGAGGAGGTCGACAGCGCCAGCAGATGCGGCAGGAAATAGACCGCCTGATTCATCAGGTCGATCCGGAGCTCCGGATCCTCGATCCCGACATGGACATGCATGCCGCAGGTGAGCAGCCGCCTGGCGACGAGCTGAAGGTCCTCGTCGATTTGGATGTAGCGCTCGCCCTCGGTCGGTTTCTGGTCGAGCCAGTCGGCGAACGGGTGCGTCGAGGCGGCGACCGGGGCGCAGCCGAAGCCGGCGGCGATCTCGCCGAGTTCGCCGCGCAGCCGCGCGATATGGTCCCGCGCCTCTCCGGGAGTGCTGCAGACCGGGGTCGCCACTTCGATCTGGGAGCGCAGGAACTCCGGTGCGACGGCATCGCCGAGCCGGTCCCGGCAGGCTTCCATCATCCCCGGCCGGGGCTCGGCGATCAGGTCGCGGCTGTCGCGGTCGACGAGGAGGTATTCCTCCTCGATTCCGAAGGTGAAGGACGGCTCGGCGATCCGCATCTCCGGCCTCCTCTCAGCCCGCCGGGAGCTGAGTGAGCACCGTCTCCAGCGCGCCGGCGAGGATGTCGACATAGCGCGCCGTGCCGTTCGAATCCGCCACCTGATCGGCGCGGATCTCGATCAGCGCGTGCGGCGTCCCGGTCCGCGACCCATGCACCTTGATGGTGTGGCCGTGCCGGTTGCGCCCCGAATAGGGCTGGTTCTCGCCGACCTCCAGATCGCCGCGCCGGCGCAGCGCCGCCAGCAGCGGCACCGGAACCCGCGGGTCGTAGCCCCAGAGCACCGAGACCTGCCAAGGGCGCGGCGCGCCGGCAAGCACCGGGGTGAAGCTGTGGACGGCGATCAGCACCGGCAGGCGGCCGCGCCGGCGCACACCCTCCAGCGCCCCGGCGAGCGCCTCGTGGTAGGGATCGAACAGCGCCCGCTTGCGCGCCGTGCGCGCCTGCTCGGAGATGCCGACATTGCCCGGCACCGCGGTCCCGTCGCTCACCTCGGCGATCGAGGTCTCGTGCTCCGGGCTGCGGTTGCAGTCGATCACCAGCCGGGAATAGCCGGCGAGCACCGCCGCCGCGTCCAGCCGCTCGGACAGACCGCGCGTCACCGCCGCCGCGCCCTGGTCCCAGGCGATATGACGGTGCAGCTCGCGCTCCATCAGACCGAGCCCCCTGAGGGCGTGCGGCACCAGATTGCTGGCATGGTCGCAGGCGAGCACGATCGGGCTCGCGCCGCCGGGGTTCTCGACGGTGAAGGGCGGCGGCTCGCTCTCGTTCAGCACGCTCTCGGCCTCGTCTCTCGGTGGGCGCGCGGCGACTATATACGATCGGGCCCGCGCGCGGACGGTATGGGGGTGCGGCGGCATCCGATATAAGGCGTCGATGGCGACCGATCCGCGGCGAATTCTCAGAACCCTGTTCGACGCCGCCCTCGCGGCGGTCTCGCCCCGCCTCGTGCTGCCGGCGCATCTGCCCGAGCCGCCGCGCGGGCGCACCGCGGTGCTCGGTTTCGGCAAGGCAGCGGCCGAGATGGCGCGGGTGTTCGAGGCGCACTGGCCGGACCCCTTCGCGGGGTTCGCCGTCACCCGCTACGGCCACGCCGCCCCGTGCCGCAGGATCGAGGTCGTCGAGGCGGGCCATCCCGTCCCCGACGCCGCCGCCGTCGCCGCCGCCGACCGTGCGCTCGCGCTTGCCGCCGGGCTCGGCGCGGGCGACCTCTTGCTCTGCCTCGCCTCGGGCGGCGGCTCCGCCCTGCTCGCCAAGCCGGCCCCTGGCATCGCGCTCGCCGAGAAGCAGGCGCTCACCCGCTCCCTGCTCGCCTGCGGCGCGGCGATCGGCGAGATCAACTGCGTGCGCAAGCATCTGTCCGCGATCAAGGGCGGCAGGCTGGCGGCGGCGGCCGCGCCGGCCGAGGTGCTGACGCTCGCGATCTCGGACGTCCCGGGCGACGATCCCGCGACCATCGCCTCGGGCCCCACCGTCGCCGATCCGACCGACGGGGCGGAGGCCCGCGCAATCCTCGCGCGCTACGGCATCGAAGCCGGGGAGGCGGTGGAGGCGGTGCTCTCCGGGCCGGCAGGGGAGACGCCGTCCTCGCTCCCCAAAGCGCGGTTCGCGATCGTCGCCCGCGCCCGCGACGCGCTCGACGCCGCCGCGCGGGAGGCCGGGCGCTTGGGGATCGCCGCGCGCGTCCTCGGCGACGACCTCGCC
>JAPPGP010000244.1 GCA_028821395.1 Defluviicoccus sp. | reverse complement strand
CGCCCGCGGCATCGCCTTCCAGCTGGCGGATCTGCACATCCAGCGCCTCGACCGCCTGGGCGACCCTGCGCGCCTCCTGCTCCAGCCCGTCGCGCCGGACCATCAGCGTCCGCAGGGCGTCCGCGGATTGCCGTTCCGCCTCGCGCAGCGGCGGGATCGCGTCCTCGGCGTCTTCTCGCGCCGTGGTTGCGCGCGCCACGATGCCGGCGATCTCCGCCACCGCCGTCTCGGCCTGCGCGAGGGCGTTCTGCGCCTCCGTCATCGCCTGGGTGGAGGCGATCCAGCGGCGGTGGAGAAGCGCGGCCTCGGCGCGCCGGATGCGGTCGCTCAGGTTGCGGTACCTTGTGGCCTGGCGCGCCTGGCGCTTGAGCCCGCGATGCTGCTCCTCCAGCGCGCCGATGACGTCTTCCAGCCGGTCGAGATTGGTCTCCGCCGCGCGCAGGCGGAGCTCCGCCTCGTGGCGGCGGGCGTGGAGCCCGGTGATGCCGGCGGCGTCTTCCAGCACCCGGCGGCGTTCCGCCGGCTTCGCGCCGATCAGCTCGCCGACCTGTCCCTGGTTGACGATCGCGGTGGCGCGCGCGCCCGAGGCCGCGTCCGCGAACAGGGTCTGCACGTCGCGCGCGCGCACCTCCCGGCCGTTGACGCGGAACTGCGAGCCGCTGCCGCGCTCGATCCGGCGCGCGACGTTGATCTCGGGCCCTTCGTTATAGGCCGCCGGCGCGTCGCGCTCCGAATTGTCGAGGCTCAACAGGACCTCGGCCATGTTGCGCGCCGGCCGGTCGGCGGTGCCCGCGAAGATCACCTCGTCCATCTCGGAGGAACGCATCTGCCGCGGCGCGGTCTCGCCCATCACCCAGCGCAGCGCCTCGACGATATTGGACTTGCCGCAGCCGTTCGGACCGACGACGCCGGTGAGGCCCGGGTCGATGTAGACATCCGTCGGGTCGACGAAGGACTTGAACCCGGTCAGTCGGAGGCGTGAGAATTCCACCGGAACCCGTCCCGCTATGACCCCGACAGGATCGCGTCGATCACGGCGCGGAACTGCTCGAGCGTCAGATCGCCGCCGTATTTCGCGCCGTTGACGATCAGGGTCGGAGTCGACGTCACCTTGTATTGCTGGCTCGCCGCGAGGCGCTGCTGGAGCACGGTCTTCTGCAGCTTCTCGTCCCCGAGGCAGGCGTCCAGCTTCTTCTTCGATATGCCGGCCAGCATGGCGAGGCCGGCGAGCGCGGCAACCGGGTTCTTCGCGCCCGACCAGCGCGGCTGTTCCCGGAACAGCAGGTCGACCAGGCCGAAATAGCGGTCGTTCGCGGCGCAACGCGCCACCACCGAGGCGGCGAGCGCGTAGCGGTCGAGCGGAAAGTCGCGATAGACCAGCCGGGCCTTGCCGGTATCGATATAGGCCTTCTTGAGCTCCGGCAGGATGTCGGCATGGAAATGTGCGCAATGCGGGCAGGTGAAGGACGCGTACTCCACGATCGTCACCGGCGCATCGGCGCGGCCGAGCACTTTGTCCCCGGCGTCGACCGCCACCGGGCCGAAAGTCTCTTCCGGCTTCGGGACCTGGGCCTTCGGCGCGGCAGTCCAGAAGATGCCGGAGACCGCCAGAATGCACCCGAGGGACACGATGCCGCTAACCAGCGTTCGGCGGCTCATATGCCACATATTCCACATTTCCGTTATCCTAACACAATATTTAGATGGATTCCGCTATCGGCGTCCAGCTTCATGTTGCGTCGGCGCCGAACGGAGCTTCTGCCGGGCGGGCCTATTCCGAACCGTCCCGGATCGTCGTTCCCAAATCGCGCAACGCTTCCCGCAACCGCGGGTCCTTCACGCCGCCGATCTCCGGCGCCTTCCGGCCGGCGGGCTCGCGGGGTGCGCGCGCCGGCTCGCGCGTCTCCACCGGTCCCTGGTGCAGCGCGAGCCGGGCGACCGCGGCGTAGCCGTAGAAGCTGTTGATCCGCTCGACGATTCGCGGCGCGTTGTGCTGGAGGTCGGGCGCATGCGCGCCTTCGACGCGGATGTGCAGCGTTCCGCCGCTTCTCGACCCGCGCGGAAAGTCGATCCTGACCGGGATCGCGTGCCGGGCCGTCTCCTCGCCGACGATGTCCCGCCAGCCGGTCGCGAGCACGGGCTCGACGAAACCCCGCCGCCGGAACGCTTCGCCGACGATCCCGGGAATCAGCTTGCTCAAGCGCGCTGCCATGGCCGCTCCGCCGCAGGCATCCGACCGCCAATGCATGGTAGGCTCCACGGGCGGGCGAAACAACGAGCCGACGCCCGTGGAGGCGGGATTCGAGGCGTGAACCGAGGCGCAGCCGGGAAGCTGCTGGCGTGGTACGACCGGTACCGCCGCGACCTGCCGTGGCGCGCGCCGCCCGGCCGCCGTCCCGAGCCCTACCGGGTCTGGCTCAGCGAAATCATGTTGCAGCAGACGACGGTCGCAACGGTGGAGGGGTATTTCGGGCGCTTCGTCGCCCGCTGGCCGACCCTCGAAGCGCTTGCCGAGGCGGAGCTCGACGACGTGCTGCATGCCTGGCAGGGGCTCGGCTACTACGCCCGCGCGCGCAACCTGCACAGAAGCGCGAAGCTGCTGGCCCGCGAGCATGGCGGGCGCTTCCCCGACAGCGAGGAGGCGCTGCGGGCGCTCCCCGGGATCGGCGCCTACACCGCGGCGGCGATCGCCGCGATCGCCTTCGACCGCCCGGCGACAGCGGTCGACGGCAATGTCGAACGGGTGGTCGCGCGCCTGTTCGCGGTCGAGGAGCCCCTGCCGCGCGCCAAGCCCGCGCTGCGGCGCCTCGCCGCCGGTCTCACGCCGCTTGCCCGGCCAGGCGACCACGTCCAGGCGATGATGGATCTCGGCGCGACGGTCTGCACGCCGCGGTCGCCCCGCTGCGGAATCTGCCCGCTGGCTCCGGACTGCGCGGCGTTCCGCTCCGGCACCGCGGAAGGCCTGCCCCGGCGCGAGACCAGGGCAGCGCGGTCGACACGCTACGGCACCGCCTTCTGGGCGACGCGGCCCGACGGGGCGGTGCTGCTCCGCCGGCGCCCCGAGACCGGGCTGCTCGGCGGGATGATGGAAGTCCCCTCGACCGATTGGCGGGACACGCGGGCGGGTCCGCAGGCGCTCGCCGGCGCGCCCGCGCGCGCCGACTGGCGGCCCGTACCGGGAGGGGTGCGCCATACCTTCACCCATTTCCACCTGGAGTTGGAGATCGTCTCCGGCGTCGTCAAGGACTGGCGGGCGGTGGAAGGAGTCTGGACGCCGGTGGCGCGGCTCGACGAACACGCGCTGCCTTCGGTGATGAAGAAGGTCGTGCGCCGCGCGCTCTCGCACTCGGGCTAGCATTCGAGGATCGCGCGGATCGGCGCGAAGCGCCGCCGATGATGCGGGGTCGTGCCGAGCCGGGCCAGCGCCCGCCTGTGCTCCGCCGTGCCGTATCCCGCGTTGCGCTCCCAGCCGAAGCCGGGATAGCGCGCCGCGAGCCGCGCCATGATGCCGTCGCGCGTCACCTTGGCGACGATCGAGGCGGCGGCGATGGAGAGCGAGCGCGAATCGCCGCGCACCACCGTCTCCACGCGGCAGGGCAGATCGGGGGCGCGGTTGCCGTCCACCAGGGCCGTGGTAGGGCGCCGGGGCAGGGCGGCGAGCGCCCGGGCCATCGCGGCCAGGGTGGCCTGCAAGACGTTCAGCTCCTCGATCTCGCGCACGCTGGCGGCGCCGACGCCGATCTCGGCGCAACCCAGGAGCCGGCGATAGAGGTCGCCGCGCCGCGCCGCCGTGAGCGTCTTCGAGTCGTCGAGCCCGGCGGGCAGCGACAGGGGATCGAGGATCACCGCCGCCGCGACCACCGGCCCGGCCCACGGCCCCCGCCCGGCCTCGTCGATGCCGGCGACCGGCCCGCCGGAGGTCTCTTCGAGCGCGAAGTCAGGCATCCGCCAATCCCGTCGTTTTGACCGGGACGGGCGCGCGCCCTATGTTCGGCACCGGGCCGCCGACGGTCCCCGACGGAGACAGCGAATGACCCAAAAATATCACCTGATCAGCTCGTTCACCTGACCCTGGGTACAGCGCGCCGTGATCCTGATGCGCGCCAAGCGAGTCGAGTTCGACGTAACCTACATCAACCTGCTCGAGAAGCCCGACTGGTTCCTGAAGATCTCGCCGCACGGCAAGGTTCCGGTGCTGATGGTCGGCGACGAGCCGCTCTACGAATCCAACGCGATCGCCGAGTTCCTCGACGAGATGGTGCCGCCCCGGCTGCACCCCGAGGACCCGGTCGCGCGCGCCCGCAACCGCGCGTGGACCGACTTCGCGCCCGATTTCGCCAAGGCGCTGATGGGCATCTACTACACCAAGACCCGGGAGGCGACGGAGGAGGGGCTGGCCCAGGCGCCGAAGCGGGTGGCGCGGCTCGAAGAGGCGATCGAGCGCGAGCGCGGCAATGACGGCCCGTTCTTCAACGGCGAGACGCTGTGCCTGGTCGATGCGGCCTATGCGCCGTTCTTCCAGCGCTTTGCGTTCGCCGAGCGCTACCTCGCGACCGGGTTCCTGGACGCGTTTCCGCTGGTCAAGGCGTGGTCCGACGCGCTGCTCGCCGAGGAGCTGATCACCGGCTCGGTGGTCGCGCATTTCGAGGACGAGTTCGCCAAGAGCCTGACCCGGCGCGGGTTCTACGTCGCCCAACTCCTCGACGCGGGGACGCAGGCCGCGGAGTAGGGTCGGGGCCGATGCAACCCTTGGTTTCACGCGGGAACGGGCTTATCTTACTTCGGTCTTACCAAGAGGCGGCCGGAGAGCCACGATGGCCGCACCCGAACGGCCGACCACCACCGTCTCGACCGAAGGCCAGGTCACACTGCCCAAGGCGATTCGACGGGCATTGCGCTGGGAAGCGGGAATGCGGCTGATCGTGGAGAACACGACCGAAGGCGTGCTTTTGAAGCCTGAGCCGATATTCCCGGAGACCCGGCCCGAGGACGTTTACGGCTGCCTCGCTTACGACGGTCCGCCACGAACCCTGGAAGAAATGGACGCCGCGGTTCTGGAGGAGGCAGCGCGGCGCTATCGCGGCGAATGACGCCGCCGGCCACCGCGACGTTCACCTTCGACCGCCGCTTCGTGCGGATGGCCAGGGACTCGTCCGTCAGGGTGGTGGAGCCCTGAACCGCCCTGTGGCCGAGCCCGCTTGCGGCTTGCGGCGGCGCGGCGCTACGCTGCCGACAGCCTTATCGAGACCGGGGACGGACGATGAAGACACGCAGCGTTTCGCAAGCCGAGATGGAGACGAGGATCGCGCGCTTCGCCGGCATGAAGCCGAACAAGATGGCTTTCGTGGACACCAGGCTTCCCGACCACGAGCGCGACATCTTCAACATGATCGGCTACGGCGTTAACGAGGACCCCGACAC
>JAPPGP010000241.1 GCA_028821395.1 Defluviicoccus sp. | reverse complement strand
TCCCGTCGAACATCGCCTGCATGATCTGCGGCACGCCGGCGAGGACGAAGACGTTGCCGATGCGATAGCCCGGCGCGGCGCTGACCGGGTTGGCGATCAGTTCGGCCCCCTCGGGGAAGGTCGCCATGCGCATCCGGGCCTCGTTCATCTCGCCGCTGCGCAGGTAAGAGCGGATGAGCTCGACGGTCTTGGGGTCGCGGTACATGCCGACGCCGAACGCCTCGGCCACGCATTCGGACGTGATGTCGTCATGCGTCGGGCCGATGCCGCCGGTGGTGATCACGTAGTCGAAGGCCGCGCGGCAGGCATTGACGGCGCCGACGATGGTCGCCCGGTCGTCGGGGATCATGCGCACCTCGCGCAGCCTGATCCCGAGCGCCTCCAGCCCCTTGGCGAGGTAGTTTACGTTCCGGTCCTGGGTGCGGCCCGACAGGATCTCGTTGCCGATCACCAGGACGCAGGCGGTGACGACTCCCTGTTCGGCCATGGCGACTCCCGGGTGGCGCAAGCGGCCGGCATTCTAGGCGGAGGCCTGGGGCCGGACCAGTGGCGCCCGGGCGGGAAATGCGGGCTGGACCGGCCGCTCGCGCGGGCCGTATAAACGGGCCCATGACCGACCGCTGGCGAAGCTCGGAGACCGCGCGCGACCCGGTAGCGCACGTGCCGATCCACGGCGCTGACGCGTTCGCGGCGATGCGCCGCGCCGGACGGCTCGCCGCCGAGGTGCTCGACTTCGTCACCCCGCATGTCGTCCCCGGGGTGACGACCGGCGCGCTGGATGCGCGCTGCCACGACTTCATCGTGGAGCACGGCGCGGTGCCGGCGCCGCTGAACTATCGCGGCTTTCCGAAATCGGTCTGCACCTCGGTCAACCACGTGGTCTGCCACGGCATCCCGGGCGACAAGGTGCTCGCCGAGGGCGACATCGTGAACATCGACATCACGGTGATCCTCGACGGCTGGCACGGCGACACCAGCCGCATGTTCCCGGTCGGCCGCGCCGGGGTGAAGGCGCGCCGGCTGATGGACGTGACTTACGAATCGCTGATGCGCGGCATCGCCGCGGTGCGCCCCGGCGCGACGCTGGGCGATATCGGCCACGCCATCCAGAGCCATGTCGAGGCCGCCAGGTTCTCGGTGGTGCGCGATTTCTGCGGCCACGGGCTCGGGCGGATCTTCCACTGCCCGCCGAGCGTGCTGCATTACGGCCGCCCCGGGGAGGGGATGACGCTCGCCGAAGGCATGTTCTTCACCATCGAGCCGATGGTGAACGCCGGTCGCTTCGAGACCAAGATCCTGGCCGACGGCTGGACCGCGGTCACCAAGGACCGCTCGCTGTCGGCCCAGTTCGAGCACTCGCTCGGCGTCACCGCCGAGGGCTGCGAGATCTTCACCCTGTCGCCCGCCGGGCTCGACCGGCCGCCCTACGGCTGAGCGCTCAACGAACGGGAGGAATGCGGTGGGCAGGACCCTCGACGGCTTGTGGCGCGACCGGTTCGCGCTGGACAACCCGGCGCTGGAAGGCGCGGGCGCCGACCCGGCGGTGGAGACGCTGATCGCCCACCGCACCCAGCGGCTCTACACCGACGATCCGGTCCCCGTGGCGGTGCTGGACACGGTGCTCGCCGCGGGGCTCTCGGCCGCCTCGAAGTCCGATCTGCAGCAGGTCTCGCTGATCCGCATCGCCGACCGCGCCATCCGCGGGCGCATCGGCGCGCTGCTCCCCTCGATGCCGTGGATCGTCCAGGCGCCCGAGTTCTTCGTCGTCTGCGGCGACAACCGGCGCATCCGCAGGGTCTGCGCGCTCCGCGGGCTCGCCTACGCCAACGACACCATGGACGCGGTGCTCAACGCCGCCATCGACGCGGCGATCGTCATGCAGCAGATGGTCTGCGCGGCCGAGATCATGGGGCTCGGCTGCTGCCATATCAGCCACGTGCGCGACCACGTGGACGAGATCGCCGAGATGCTGGGAATCCCCGACCACGTGTTCCCGATCGCCGGGCTCTGCGTCGGCTACCCGGCGCGCGAGGGATTCGTAAGCGTGCGCCTCGCGCCGTCGGCGACGGTGCATGTCGACCGCTACGACGACTCCGGGCTCGCCGAAGAGGTCGACGGCTACGACCGCCGCCGCGACGCGCGCTACTCGATCCCGCCCGAGAAGTACAAGCACGCCGACCGCTTCGGGGTGCCCGAGTTCTACGGCTGGTCGGAGGACAAGGCGCGCCAGATGGCGCTGGAAGACGGCCGCACCATGCGCGCCTATCTGGAGAAGGCCGGCTTCGCCCTGGGGTGAGCGGTCCGTCCCGCCTCCTTCCCGTCATTTCGACCGGGGCCACGCGGAGCGAGGCGGAGTGGAGAAATCCCATGCGCGCGCCCCCCTCCGTCATGGCCGGACTTGATCCGGCCATCCACGCGGCATCTCCGCCCGCACGACGGTCCAATGGGACGGGTGGCGGCGCCTATGGATGCCCGGATCAAGTCCGGGCATGACGTGTGGGGAGGGCGTGCCGACATGTGCTGCGGAGCGATCGCGCGATCCTACAGGACAGATCGCAAGGACTCCGACCGCTGGCGCCGGATGCTTCGGCCGCGCATCGAAGACGTCTGGCAATTCCAATAGAAGCTGCGCCCCCGGACCCTACTCCTGCCGTCGGCAGGCACGCCACCGTCCGGTGACAGTTCGGGTCGCGGGGGCGGCTTGTCGCCGATGTAAGGGGACAGAATCGTATTTCATGTCAACCCCTGCGTTCAGCATGTCTTCGGCGCGGTCGAGGCGGGCCGGATGGCGGGCGGGAGTGGTGGCGGCGCCAGTGAGTGCCCGGAGGGCGGGGGGGAGAGGTGGCGGCGCCAGTGGGTGCCCGGATCAAGTCCGGGCATGACGTGGGGGGTGGCACCCGCCGCGGGCTCACCGCCCGGCGAGGAACAGCACCTCGGTCTGGCGCGGCAGGTCGCGGAAGCTGAGCTCGATCGAGGGGGAGCCGTGCTCGCGCACCTTCCACTTGGCGCGGGCGCGCTGGACGAAGGCCTGCACGCCCCCCATCGAGCCGTAATGCATCGGGATGACCAGCATCGGCTTGATCTGGCCGAGCACCTCGAACAGCTCCTGGTGGCTCATCGTCCACATGCCGTCGATCGGCGCGAAGGCGATGTCGATGCGCCCGAGATCGCGCAGCTGGTCCTCCGACAGCACGTGGTGGAGATGCGAGATGTGGACGATGCAGAGCCCCTGGCTCTCGATGACGAACATCGAGTTGCCGTTGCGCCACTTGCCGCCCCATTCGGCGAGGTTGGTCGGCACGTTGCGCACCCGGACGTCCTTGACCGAGACGTTGTGCCGCGCGACCCCGCCCGCCGGGTCCCAGCCGCGCAGCACATGCGCGATGCCCTCATCCGGCGCGTAGGAGTAATGGGTGTCGTGCGCGTTGTTCATCGTCACGATGGTCGGCAGGAAGGGTGGGCGGACATAGTCGTTGTAGTCGGTCGCCACCCTGACCCCCTCGGGCGACTCGACGACGAAGGTGGAATGGCCGACGAAGTCGATCCGCACATGGTTCGCCTTGACCGCGGCGATGCGGAACGAGGCCGGCATGAACCCGCCCGGCGCCCGCGCGACGGGATAGCAGCTCGCCGCCGCCCCGCCGCCCGACGCCTGCCAGCCCGCCAGGGCGACCGCGGCGGCCGCCAATAGTCGTCCGAACCCGCCCATCGTCCGCCTCCCAAGCTGCGCCCGACCATTGTCGCCCCGAACCGCGCCCGCCGCCAAGGGGCTTTGACCCGCCGCCCGGACTGCGCGAGACTGGCCGGGGAGCGGCTACCATGAGTAGTGGATCCGACCATCTGGGCCACCGCGCGCGGCTGCGCGAGCGGTTTCTCGACCGGGGCGCCGACGCGCTGGCGGATTACGAGATGATCGAGCTGCTGCTGTTCCAGGCGCTGCCCAGGCGCGACACCAAGCCGGTCGCCAAGGCGCTGATCGAGCGCTTCGGCTCCTATGCCGGGGTGCTCAGGGCGGCGCCGGCCGAGCTCGGCGAGGTGGACGGCATGGGCAAGGCGGCGGTCGCCGCGATCCGGGTGGTCGCCGAGGCCGCGACCCGGCTCGCGCGCGAGGAGGCGCTCGGCGCCGAGGTGCTCGGCTCCTGGGACCGGCTGGTCGCGTATTTGCGCATCCGCCTCGCGCACGAGAAGACCGAGTGCTTCCGGCTCCTGTTCCTCGACGCCAAGAACCGGCTGATCGCCGACGAGGAGATGCATCGCGGCACCGTCAACCACACCCCGGTCTACCCGCGCGAGGTGATGAAGCGGGCGCTGGAGCTCGCGGCCACCGCGGTTATCATGGTCCACAACCACCCGTCGGGCGATCCGAGTCCGTCGCGCGCCGACATCAGGATGACCTACGAGATCCGCCAGCTCGGCAAGGGGCTCGGCGTCACCCTGCACGATCACGTGATCGTCGCCCGCGGCGGGCATTCGAGCTTCCGCGCGCTGGGGCTGCTGGACTGAGGAGACCGCGATGGCGCTCTTGCCGCTGACCATGACCTTCTGGGACTACGACCGGGTGCGGGCGCTGGCCGACGGAAGGGTGAGGATCGAGGGCTGCGACGCGGTCCATTTCGACCTCGACATCCACGACATCTTCTTCCGCGCCATCCGCAACCGCGAGTTCGACGTGACCGAGCTCTCGTTCTCCTCCTACATGATGATGGTCGACCGGGGCGATCCGCCCTATGTCGCGATCCCGGTGTATCTCTCGCGCATGTGGCGCTACTCGGCGATCTACATCCGCACCGATCGCGGCATCCAGGCGCCCGAGGACTTGAAGGGCCGCGAGGTGGGCGTGCCGGAATACCAGGTCACCGCGGCGCTGGCCGCGCGCGGCATGCTGTCCGACGAGTACGGGGTGAAGGCGTCCGACATAAGCTGGCGCACCGGCGGCATCGAGGACCCGGGGCGGCCCGAGAAGCTGGCGCTCGACCTGCCGCCCGGGATCGCGTGTTCGCCGATCCCGCCCGACAAGTCGCTCAGCGGGATGATGGCGGCGGGCGAGCTCGACGCCATGGTCTCGCCCCTGCCGCCGTCCTGCTTCACCCGGGGGCATCCCGATATCGGCCGGCTGTTCCCCGGCTTCCGGGCGCTGGAGAAGGCGTACTGGAAGAAGACCGGCATCCACCCGATCATGCACGTGGCGGCGATCCGCCGCGAGCTCGTCGAGGAGCACCGCTGGCTCGCCAACAACGTGTTCGATGCGTTCGACAAGGCGAAGGCGATGGTGATGCCGGGGCTCGCCAATTTCGGCGCGGTCAAGGCGACCGTCCCCTGGCTCGCCGCCGAGATCGAGGAGACGGTGGCGCTGATGGGCGAGGACTGGTGGCCCTACGGCATCGAGCGCAACGTGAAGTCGATCGAGACCATGGCGCGCTGGTCGCACGAGCAGG
>JAPPGP010000016.1 GCA_028821395.1 Defluviicoccus sp. | reverse complement strand
ATGCGCCGCCACCGCCGGCCCTTCTTCTTCGACACCGGCGGCAGGCTCGCGGCGCGCTTCGGCATCGCCGCGACGCCGACGCTGGTCGAACGGGACGGCGCGCGGCTGCGCCTCACCGAAATCCCCATCGAAGACCCCGGATCGCTGTCCGGGGCAGGCAACAGGAAGGAGGACTGATCCATGCTGACCGTCAACCGCGCGACCCTGGTGGGCCATATCGGGCGCGATCCCGAGATCCGGGAACTGAAAGGGGGCAACAAGGCGGCCACCTTCTCGCTCGCCACGACCGAAAAGTGGACCGACAGGGAGAGCAAGCCGGCCGAGGCCACGGACTGGCATCGGGTGGTCGTCTACGGCGCGTCCGTCGAGATCGTCGGGACCATGCTGCGCAAGGGCGATCCGGTGATGGTGGAGGGCCGCATCGCGACCCGCAAATACAGCGACCGGGAAGGCACCGAACGCAGCGTCACCGAGATCGTCGTCGCCGGGCCGCAGGGCATGGTCAATATCCTGTCGCCACGGAAGGCGGAAGAGGGCAGCGCCACAGCAACTGGAGCCACGGCATGATCCGCCGTTTCGTCCTCCTTGCCGCCATCGCGTTCGCGGCCTTTCTCTGGTCGGCGCCCGCCTCGGCGCAGACCTGCACCGGGCGGTTCGTCAACCCGATCTCGGACGTGTGCTGGGAGTGCCTGTTCCCGATCTCGATCGGCCCGCTCACCATCGGGAGCACCGGCGGCGTGGTCGACACCCCCAACCCGTCCTCGCCGATCTGCTTCTGCGGCTCGCCCATCCCCCGCATCGGCCTGTCTCTCGGGGTCTGGGAGCCGGCGCGGCTGGTCGACGTCACCCGGACCCCCTGGTGCTTCCCCAACCTGGGCGGGCTCACCATCGATCCGGGCCTCCCCGCCGCCAGGGGCCGCACCGGGTCGTCGGGCGGCGACGGCGCCAAGGGCTCGGTCTGGCACGCGCACTACTACATGTATCCGCTGCTGTCGTGGATCGGCGTGCTGCTCGATCTCGGCTGCCTGGAGGGCGGAAGCCTCGACATCGCCTGGGTCTCGGAGCTCGACCCGGCCTGGCTCGACGACGAGCTGTCGTTCCTGCTCAACCCGGAAGCCGCCCTCTTTGCCAACCTGCCGGCGCAGGCGGCGTGCGCGGCCGACTGCGCGGCGGCCTCGGCCGGCCTGCCGCTCGATCCGCTGTTCTGGTGCGCCGGCTGCCAGGGCGGGATGTATCCGCTGACCGGCAACGTGGCGGCGCATGTGGGGGGCGTGCAGGCCTCGCTGCTGGCGGCGCAGCGGCTGGTCTACCGCCTCCACCGGGCCGGTCTCGCCTGGGGCACGTCCGGATCGCAGGCGCTCTGCGGGCGCTACCCGATGCCGGTGATGCGCAAGAGCCAGTACCGCTGGCAGATGACCGAGCCGGTGCCGGCGACGACGCCGATGACGGGCTGCAACCCGACCGGGCGGTCCTCGGTGCTCTGGGAATCGCTTCGCGAGCTGCCGGTCTCCGGCGAGAGCTTCGGCTACCTGCTGTGGCGGAAAAAGACATGTTGCATGCTCTGAACCGGACTGATCCCGCACGTCGGATTGGCATTGCCGCCGGAATCGCCGGTCTCGTGCTGCTCACTGCCTGCGCCTGCCCGGTGCGGGCGGATGGAACACCCCGCGCGGGAACGCCGGAAGCCCAAGCCGGCCGGCTGGTCGAGGAAGTACTGCGCAAGGCAGGCGGCGAAGGAGAGGATTCGCTCGGCGAGTGGTCCCGCTCCATCATGGAGCGCGCCCTGGAACGCGCAGGAGAGACCGCGCGACGAACCGTTCCAGGGCAAACCGGTACCCTCCCGGCCGAACATCATGCGGGCGGCATCGCAGCCGGACGCCCCGCCTCTGCGGAAATCCTGATCTTCACCAGCCTCTCGGTCCCTGCCGCGAGCTGGCGGCAGTGGGCGCATGACGCGGCTGCGACGGGTACACCGCTGGTGCTTCGCGGTGTGAGCGCAGGCGGATTGGCGGAGACCGCCAAACGGATCGGCGCGCGCCTGCACGGTCTTGAAGCGGGAGTCGCCATCGACCCGCGGCTGTTTCGCCTGTTCGGCATCGAACGGGTGCCCGCCGTTGTCGTCGTGCCGGGCGGCGTGCCGCCCTGCGAGAGCCGGGGCTGCTCGGACGACCCCGCCCCACCGCACGACGTCATCGCCGGCAATATCGGCCTCATCGCCGCGCTGGAAGCGATTGCTGCCGAAGGAGAGGCCGGACGAGAGGCGGCGCGGGCGCACCTCGAACGCCTTGACGGAGAGAACCGGTGACGGGGCGGACCGGCAGCAGCACGCGGAGGGAACGGCTCGACCGGGCGACCGGCTGGTTGCTAACCGCAGCCGTGTTCGGCTTCCTGCTCTGGATCGTGCTGGGCGGCGCTGCCCATTCCGGCGACCCGAAGTCGGAAGCCCGCAGCATCGGCAATGCGGGCACGGCCGCCGCGCGCGCCATCGCGCGCGATGCGTCGAACGCCGCGACCGTGCCGGGCTATGCGGGAACGAACGTCCCCGAGCGCAACATCGGCGCGAATGCTCTGGAGAGCGAGGGCCGGGCGCGGCTGGCCGATCCGGACGATCCCGGCGGGCAGGCCGGACGCAGCGTGATCGAGGGCGTGACACTGCGCCCGGACGTGCCGGTGACGGCGGGCGATCCCGGCGTCGCGCGCGGCAGGGCCATCGCCGCCGATCCCCAGGCTGCCGCCCACGGCGCCGGCAATCTCGCCTCGGGCAGCGTGGCCGACTGCGGCGCGGACCTGCAAGACGCCCAGGACGGCGGGAGCTGCGGTTCCGTGCGCTGGTGCGTCGGCGCCGGCTGCGAGACAGTGCAAGCGCAAGCCAACACCGGCTTCGTCGAGGCGACGACCCTGCAACGGGCGGCGGCGTTCTCCGACGCCTTCCGGCGCACGGTCTGGGCGACGCCGGAACTGGACTACACGCTGAAGCGCCCGGTCGGCGCGCTTGCCAAGCAGGTCTGGTCGGACGGGCGCCGGCAGGCGCGCGATGCCGCGCTGGCCCGTCTCGGGGAGCGCTACGGGCTGATCTACCTGGGCCATGCCGGCTGTGGGGGATGCAGGGTGTTCGGCCCGCTGCTGCGCGCCTTCGCCACCCGCCACGGCCTCGACGTGCTCGCCGTGTCGCTCACCGGCGAGGCGCTGGAAGGCTGGCCCGAGGCGGTCGCCGACCGGGGGCGCGCCGCCCGGCTCGGCCTGGGCAATGCCCCGGTGCCCGCCCTCGTGCTGTTCGACACGAGAACCAAGCGCGTGCTGCCGGTCGGCTTCGGCGTGATGGCCGAGGACGAGATGGCCGAGCGCCTCTTCGCCCTCACCGCCCTGGAGCCCGGACATGATTACTGAGAACGCGCGCCGATATGCCCTGGCGGCATCGGCCCTTGCAGTGCTGATTGCTGCGACCTCTCCCGCCCGTGCCGACGTGCTGTCGGAGATGAACCGCTTCTGGCAGGGCGCGGCGGTGAATCTCACCGGCCCGACCGCGTTCCAGGGCCAGGCCTCCGGGCACTGGACGCTCGGCAACCTCTACCTCCGCGCCCCGGTGCGCTCGGAGCAGGTCGCGACGGTGAGCCTGCCCTCCTTCCGGGCCGGCTGCGGCGGGATCGACGCGTTTGCGGGTGCGTTCTCGTTCATCAACTCGGACCAGCTGATCGCCTTCGGCCGGGCGGTCGCCCAGAACGCCGCCGGCTTCGCCTTCGAGCTGGCGCTGGAGACCATCAGCCCGGTGATCGCAGAGACCATGGCGAAGCTGCGCGCGTTGGCGCAGTGGGTGAACGCCCAGAACCTCAACTCCTGCGAGACCGCCCAGGCGCTGGTCGGCGCGCTGTGGTCGAAGAACGACCGGGCAAGCTCCGCGATCTGCGCCGCCATCGGCACGTCGCAGGGCATCTTCTCCGACTATGCCGCCGCGAAGCACGGCTGCGGCGCCGACGGGAAGCGGAACTCGACGCTCGCCTCGGCCTCGGGTGCGATGGCGGACCAGGTGCCGGTCAACGTCAACTATGCCTGGAAGGCGATCCGGGCGTCGTCGTTCCTCTCGGGCGATGCGCAGCTCGCCGAGTTCGCCATGGCGGTCACCGGCACGCTGATCGTGACCGCGCCGACCTCGGACGGCGATACCTCCGGCCCCAGGGTGCGCATCCTGGAGCCGCTGGCGCTCGACCGGCGTGTGACCGAGGTGCTGATGGAGGGCGGCGGCAGCCTGCCGGTCTATGCTTGCGATACCAATACCCTCTGTCTCAACCCCAGTCTCGGCACGGTGTCGATCCCCGCCGACCGGGGCTTCCGGGCGCGGGTGGCGGAGCTGCTGCGCGATCTCGTCGATGCGGTCCGGAACGACACCGCCCCGCCCGCCGCGGCGCTCGGCCTGGTCAACCTCACCACGCTCCCGGTCTACCGGGTCGCCAACGCGGCCGCCGCCTATCGCGGCGCGGTGGTCGACCAGGAGATGGACGTGCTGGCCGAGGCCGTGGCGCTCGACGTCATGCAGGTCTGGCTCTCGGACCTCCACCGCACGGTCGAGGAGCGCGCCGGCACCCGCGAGGACGACGCTCTCGAGCTGGGCGTCCGACAGCAGGCTGTCGGTGACGATGCGTTCCGGCAGCGTGGGCCGGTATTCCGGCACCCTCGTCGATCCTGCCGGTATCGAAGGCGGCGAAACCCGGCGGCATCCAGGCGAGCGCCGCCGCATGCGCCTCGGCGCCGATCCCGACCGGGCGATCGCCGGTCGCGAAGGCGGCCTCCATCGCTTCGGCCAGCGCCGGCTTCTTGTACTTCGACCGCGCCGCCGCCCAGGCGACTCCGAACACCGTGCGCGCGATGTCGAGGATGCGGGCCTTGGCGATGCGCGACCACAGCATGTCGGCGGTCGGGCGGACATGCTTCGCGAAGTCGATGTCGAGCCGGGCGATCGTGGCTTCGAGCTCGGGCCGAGCCTGGGGCTCGAAGGCGAGCTGGCCCTTCACCGTGCGCGCCACGCAGGCCGCGAACAGCGCTTCCTTGTCCGCCTGGGGCAACGCCTGCAAGGCCGCGAAGGATTCGCCTGCATCGTCGATCTCCAGCCAGTCGAGGCGGAGACTGGAGCGGTCTTCCAGCATCGCCTCGCCCGGAGACCAGGCCGCGAAATCGGCGTCGTTCATCCGGGTGTTGGGCCGGTCCGGGGTCTCCTTGACGGCGATGTCGAGGGCGTGGGCGTGGTAGCCCGGCGCGAACACCGCGCGGCCCATCTGGAAGAGCGCGAGGTCGAAGGCGGCCCCGAAGTCCCCGGCGAGCTTCGCCTTGACCAGCGCAGTGCGGATCGAACGCAGGTCGTCGGCGAGCCCGATGCCGACGCCGGCCTCCTTGCGCGCCTCGGCCTCGCGGTCCCGCGGCCCCGCCACGGGCTGGGAGACGGACTGTCCCGGAACGTGGACGCCATGGCCC
>JAPPGP010000018.1:38283-48521 GCA_028821395.1 Defluviicoccus sp. | reverse complement strand
CCCGAAGGGTCGCGCCTGGGCGCCCGCCCGCGGCGTCGCGGGCCTCGACCGTATTGCCCGATACGCTCTTCGGCCCGCTCCTGGCGGGACGAACGCCCGGGCGCGACGCAGGCCGTGACAGGGGCGGGAAGTCCGGGCTAGAGTCGATGCCGGCCCCGCGGGAGACCGGGGCGGAGACCGGACGATGGCCGGCGATGACGCCGTCGACATCGAGGCGATGCGCAGTCTGCTCCTCGAAGAGCGCGAATCCCTGCTGCGCGCGAGCGCGGCGACCGCCGAGGACCGGGCTCCGGTAGAACTCGATCAACAGGCGGTGGGCCGGCTCTCGCGGCTGGATGCGATCCAGGTCCGCGCCATGGCCGAGGCTTCCGAGACGCGGCGGCAGGGCCGGCTGCACCGCATCGACGCGGCGCTCAAGCGCATCGACGACGGCAGCTATGGCGAGTGCATGGAATGCGGCGAGTCGATCCCGCCCCGGCGCCTCGAAATCGACCCCACGGTTGCCGTCTGCGTTCCCTGCGCCGGCTGAGCCGGCGACCGCTGAACTCCCCGGCCCGCGTCCTCCCATTCGTCCCGTGCCATCTGCCGTTCGACCAGCCGGCGCGCGCCCCTGGTCAGGCGCAGCTTGAACCAGTCGTCCAGACCCGCCGCCTCGCACGACGCCACGGGACGGACAAAGCTGACCCATCCACATGCTGTGTTCGTGCCCGATCTGCCGTGCACCGGGCTTCCGGCTGGCGGGTCGAAGCCGTGAAGGAGGGTTCTGGTCATAGGGCCAATGCCCGCTTCAGGTCGTCGTGCACGAAGGCGCTCGCCATGCGGTCGATCTCTGCAGCACGTGCGCCGACCGCCTTCGCGGTATCGCGCCAGGTCGCGGTCACGGTCGCGACTTCCTTGATGACCGCGCGAGCCTGCGCCAACGTCAGCGCGAAGAACCCGGAAGCGGCCTCCAGCAGATCGAGTGAGCAGGTTCCCTCGTCGAGATCGATGTTGGTCGTCAAGACCCGCGCCTTGAGTTCCGCGGGGACGGGATTGAGGTCGTAGGCGGGAGAGAGCGACCATCCCGTCCTGCCGAGCCACAGGAAGCCGTGGTTGCGCAGATGATCGTCGACATTGGAGATCAACACGCTGAAGACGACGCGCCGATAAAGAGCATGGGCGTCCGTCTTTCCTTGGGCGCCATGTTCCGCGAGAGCATCGACGATCTCGGGATAGCTGCCGCGCTCGCCGTCTTTCGCGCCCATCATCGCCATCGCCGACAGGAACGGAATGCGGATTGCGCCCCGGCGATCGAAGCGCCGTGACAGCATGACCTTCCTGCCGGCGCAGTCGATCAGATCGTGCATGGGCGTGGCGATTCCGGCCTG
Organism: Defluviicoccus sp.; assembly: GCA_028821395.1. Classification (GTDB taxonomy): domain Bacteria; phylum Pseudomonadota; class Alphaproteobacteria; order MPNO01; family MPNO01; genus MPNO01. The sequence goes on along the minus strand of JAPPGP010000018.1, from coordinate 47,154 downwards.
GCCGGCGAGACGTAGCGCAATCTCCTCCCAGGTTTCCATGCAGTAATCGTCGGTCTCCCTCGGAAACTTGGCGATCGAGAGGCGGCCGTGCCGGTCGTTGACCGACGCCTTCGGGCGCGCACCGCCCAGGGACGAGCCGGGAGCGAAGATGAGCTGGAGATCTTCGTCGGTCTCCTCGTCGCGAAGAATCCGCTCGGTGATCCGAAGCAGGCGGCCCAGCTCGATCAGGGCCGGCACTCCCGCGCGAGGCGGAGCCTGAAATACGTTGTCCCCAGCCCAGCGGAAGCGCAATGCGCCCAGCCGGGTCTCGTCCATCACGCCAATGAGATAATCGCTCTCCAGGAGCGTGCGCACGGCGCGGCCTCCGCGTTGGGCGAGGCGGCGCTCGGCGCGCTGCATCAGCTGGCGGCCCCAGCTATCGGGCGCCGAATCACCGATCGATCCGAAGGTCGCGAAGCCGGCGGGCGGCGGGAAGTCGCCCGGTCCCAGGGCAAGGGCAGGCTCCAGCGAGAAACTGTCAGGGTCTTCCAGCCAGGCGTCGTCGTACCCGAAGACGATGGTCTCCCTGCCGCGGGCGCGATTGATTCTCGCCAGCCCGATCTGCCGCGTACGGCCCTCAAGATCGATATGGACCTCGAAGTCAGCCATCGCGGGACGATCCGGTCGGCCGCCTGAGATGGACATGCTTGGGCAGCTCCGCGCTGGCGAGGGCCTGTCCGACGCTGTCATTGCCGATGTCGGCGATCTGGCTCAGGCCGTCGAGCAGGCCGAGCGCCTGCAAGACACCGGCGTAGATTCCGATGCCGACATTGGTGTCGCCGGCCTCGACCCTTTGAAGGGTCGAGCGGGACGTGAAGGCGCGCTCCGCCACGACCGCCATGGGCAGCCGCCGGCGGCGACGGGCATCACGGATGTCCGCTCCAAGTTTGCGCAATGCTCGCCGAACGGCGGCGGGAGGATTGTGGGGAGTCGGCATGTGGCACCTTTGCACTACAGATCGGAGAAATATGTAGTATGAACCTTACAAAATATCCAGAGTGGGTATGTCCCAGGCGGCAGTCGCCATCGGGCGGCACCCGCGGGTCGAGGTCTACGCGATCGGACGCGACGGCCAAGCGGCGTGTCGAGGCACTCAGCGGCGACCGCTCTTGCATGTTTCAGTGGATACCCGATATTCAGCCAATGTTGAAATCACATGAAACAGTGAAAGAAGCGGAAATCCGCGCCGTCGACGCGGCTCGCGACCTGCTCCGCGATGTGCCGGGCCTGCAGGTTGCAAAATCTGGCCACATTTGACGGCGATTTCGGAAACGCTTGACGGAGGATCCGGCGACAATTGCCGGAGGTTCCGGCGCAATTTGATGGCCCGTGTTCGGTTCTCCGGCAGGCCTGAGGACAGTCGGCCTGGCCGGCACTCCAGGCGACCCCACGCGCTGATTCTCTTCCGGCACTGCCTCATCGGTCGATCGACCGAAGCGAGGAGGCGGGGCTCGATGAAGAGGATCGGCATGAACGACATCAAGGACATTCTTCGGCAGCGTCACGGTCTTGGCCTGACGCGCGACCGGATCGCGGCGGCGACCGGGGTGAGCGCGGGCACGGTGTCCCATGTTCTGGAGCGCGCGGCCGCGGCGGGTTGGGCATCGGATGGGTGTCCTACAAAGGACCGCCGCCCGTCTCGCCCGGAAAGACACGCGTTGCAGAGTTCGTGGAGGCGCACCCTGTGCCGGAGCGCTTCGTCCTACCAGAGGACATCGAGGACTGGACGAAAATCAAGCAGCACTGACCGATACTCGCACTACGCTCGATCGAGCCCACCGGCGGCGAGAACCACGGTGACGATCGTATGGCACCGGGAAGCCGAAGGCCTCGATCCACGTGCAGCCGGCGCTGTCCATCCGATCGGCCAGTGCCCGCCGGGATGTCGTCGCGCATCAGGCTGTGGACGCGATCGGCGATGCGTAGCGCGGCGTCGCACAACTGCTCCATGTTCCGGTCGGCGGCGGAGTACAAGTTCACGTTCTGGGCTCTGGCAAGGTTGACCGGCCGCTTGGCCGGGCTCGCCGGCGTGACGGAACGCCTGACATGGTTGGCAAGGCTTCGGCCAAGCCGTGGAATGGCCCCGCCGGAGGGTTGCAGCCTTGAAACCATCGTGTGCAGGCATCATTCTGTCGGCGCAACGGACGTCCAACATGGCTGTCCGCCCGGGCCATCCCGGCCCACAGAGAGATTACCGTGGTGACATCAGCCACGATGATCGAGGCATCCGGAGGTCTGCGGGAGGGTCCACAAGTGTCATGCGTGGTGTGGGATTGATTCAGGGATGGAACGTGGTGATGTCGGGAAAAAGGTCGCCATATCAATTAGTTATTGAATATCGGCGAGCGCCGGCCTAGGTTTCCGGTCGCGAAGCCGGGAGGCGCCGATGTGCGGCATCGTCGGATTGTTCTTCAAGAACCCCGCGCTCCGGGACGAGCTCGGCGCCCGGTTCGCGACGATGCTCGCCGGCATGGCCGATCGCGGTCCCGACAGCGCCGGGCTGGCGGTGTTTCACGACCCGGTCCCCGAGCCCGGCTGCAAGCTCACGCTCTTTGCCGCCCAGCCGGAGCACGACTGGAACGCGCTCGGCGAGGCGCTCGGCGCCGCTCTCGGCGCCGCACCCGACATCGAGGTAAGGTCGAACCACGCCGTGCTGCGCGCCGCCGGAACCGCCCGCCGCGTGGTCGAGTGGCTCGCCGCCGACCGGCCGGACATCCGCGTCATGGGCTACGGGCGGCTGATCGAGGTGTTCAAGGACAAGGGCCTGCCGGGCGAGATAGCCCGGCGTTTAGGGGTGGGCGGGATGAGCGGCACCCACGCCATCGGACACACGAGGATGGCCACCGAGAGCGCGGTGACGACGGAGCACTCACACCCCTTCATCGCGGCCGACGACGTCTGCCTGGTGCATAACGGCTCGCTCAGCAACCACAACCGGCTGCGGCTGTGGCTGCAGCGGCGCGGGCTCGAATTCGAGTCCGACAACGACACCGAGGTCGCGGCGCGCTACTTCGCCCACCGCCTGGACGAGGGCGCCAGCCTCAGGGAGGCGATGGAGGCGGGGCTGGTGGATCTCGACGGCTTCTACACCTTCGCGGTCGGCACGGCGGACGGTTTCGCGGTGCTGCGCGATGCGTTCGCCTGCAAGCCCGCCGTCCTTGCCGAGAACGACGACTGGGTCGCGATGGCGTCCGAGTTCCGCTCGCTTGCCGACCTTCCCGGGGTGAACCAGGCGAAAATCTGGGAGCCCGAACCCGCGACCGTCTATATGTGGTCGCTGCAGGGGAGTGCATGACCACAATCGACCTCTCCGCCTGCTCGGTGCGCGAGCTCAACGCGCGGCTGCACGCGCTCGCCGCCGATAGCAACGAAACCGCTTGGCGCGTTGCCGAGCCCAGGGGCGCGCATGCGGTCGCGGCCGGGCTCACCGTCCCGGTCTCGGTCGAGATCGACGGCCATGTCGGCTATTACTGCGGCGGGATGAACCAGGCGGCGGCGCTGACCGTCAACGGTCACTGCGGCACCGGGGTCGGAGAGAACATGATGTCGGGGACGGTGCGGGTGCGCGGCAATGCCTCGCAATGCGCCGGCGCGTCGGCACATGGCGGGCTGCTGGTGATCGAGGGCGACGCCGGGCCGCGCTGCGGCATCTCGATGAAGGGCGTCGACATCGTGGTCGGCGGCTCGGTCGGCCATATGAGCGGGTTCATGGCGCAGTCGGGCAATCTGGTGGTGTGCGGCGACGCCGGCGAAGACTTGGGCGACTCGATCTACGAGGCGGCGATCTATGTCGGCGGCGCGACCGGGCGGCTCGGCGCCGACTGCGTCGAGAAGGAGATGACCGCGGACCACCGCGACCGCCTGTCGGCCCTCCTCCGACGCGCCGGGATCGATGCCGATCCGGCGGCGTTCCGCCGCTTCGGATCGGCCCGCCGGCTGTACAACTTCCATGTCGACAACGCGGACGCCTATCGATGAGCGTGGACCGCCGCGCGCTGCGCCCGTCCGCCACCTTCCCGGACCATGTGCTGGCCGAGATCCACCGCGCCGCCGACCAGGGCGTGTACGAGATCCGCGGCTTCGGCACCAAGCGCCATCTGCCGAGCTTCGACGATCTCCTGTTTCTCGGCGCGTCGATGTCGCGCTACCCGCTCGAAGGCTATCGCGAGCGCTGCGACACCGACGTGGTGCTCGGCGACCGCTTCGCCTCCAGGCCCGTCGAGCTCGCGATCCCGATCACCGTGGCGGGGATGAGCTTCGGCGCGCTCGGCGCCAACGCCAAGGAGGCGATCGGTCGGGCCTGCACCGCGATGGGAACCAGCTCGACCACCGGCGACGGCGGGATGACCGAGGAGGAACGGCGCTCTTCCAAGACCCTGGTCTATCAGGTCCTGCCCTCGCGCTACGGCATGAACCCCGACGATCTGCGCCGCGCCGACGCGATCGAAATCGTGGTCGGGCAGGGCGCCAAGCCCGGCGGCGGCGGCATGCTGCTCGGCCAGAAGATCACCGAGCGGGTGGCCGCGATGCGCGATCTGCCGGTCGGCATCGACCAGCGCAGCGCCTGCCGCCACCCCGACTGGACCGGCCCCGACGACCTGACGATCAAGATCCAGGAGCTGCGCGAGATCACCGATTGGGAGAAGCCGGTCTACGTCAAGATCGGCGCGTCCAGGCCGCAATTCGACGTCCCGCTCGCGGTCAAGGCGGGCGCCGACGTGATCGTGCTCGACGGCATGCAGGGCGGTACCGCCGCGACCCAGGACGTGTTTATCGAGCATGTCGGCATTCCCACCCTGCCGGCGGTCCGCCAGGCGGTCGATGCGCTGCAGGAGCTCGACATGCACCGCAGGGTGCAACTCATCGTCTCCGGCGGCGTCAGGACCGGCGCCGACGCCGCCAAGGCGCTGGCGCTCGGCGCGGACGCGGTGTCCATCGGCTCGGCGGCGATGGTGGCGCTCGGCTGCAACCGCCCGGTCCATCTCGAGGACTACCGCGCCATCGGCGCCGAGCCCGGCGCCTGCCACCACTGCCACACCGGCCGCTGCCCGGTGGGCGTGACCACCCAGGACGCCGATCTCGAAGCCCGCCTCGACCCGGAGCAGGGCGCGAGATGGCTGAGGAACTATCTGAGCGTGATGGTGCTGGAGCTCCAGACCATCGCCCGGGCCAACGGCAAGAGCCATGTGCTCAACCTCGAGCCCGAGGATCTCGTCGCGCTCACCGTCGAGGCGGCGGCGATGGCGGGCGTGCCGCTCGCCGGGACCGACTGGATACCGGGCCGCGCATGAGGCGGCCGAGTCTGGCAGGGAGAAGGACATGACCATCGATCTCGCCACGGTGGCCGAGGACAAGGGCATCCGCTATTTCCTGATCAGCTTCGTCGATCTGTTCGGCGTGCTGAGGTCGAAGCTGGTGCCGGCGCGCGCCATCGCCGACATGCAGGTAGAGGGCGCCGGCTTCGCGGGTTTCGCCGCCTGGCTCGACATGACGCCCGCCGATCCCGACATGTTCGCCATCCCCGACCCGGGGAGCCTGATCCAGCTTCCCTGGAACCGCGAGGTCGGCTGGCTCGCCGCCGATCTGTGGATGAACGGCGCCCCGGTCGAGGCCTCGCCCCGGGTGGTGCTGAAGCGCCAGATCGAGCGCGCGGACGCCGCCGGATACCGGATGAAGACCGGCGTCGAGTGCGAGTATTTCCTGCTCGCGCCCGACGAGGTGGCGATTTCCGATCCCCGGGACGTGCAGGAAAAGCCCTGCTACGACCAGGCCGCGCTGATGCGCCGCTTCGGCGTCATCGGCGAGATCTGCGACGCGATGATCGAGCTCGGCTGGAAGCCCTACCAGAACGACCACGAGGACGCGAACGGCCAGTTCGAGATGAACTGGGAGTACGACGACTGCCTGGTCACCGCAGACCGGCACGCCTTCTTCAAGTTCATGGTCAAGACGGTCGCCGAGCGCCACGGCTACAGGGCGACCTTCATGCCCAAGCCCTTCGCCAACCTCACCGGCAACGGCTGCCACACCCATGTGTCGCTGTGGGACGCGGGCGGCCGCAACCTGTTCCTCGACGAAGACGGCGAGCTCGGGCTGTCGGGGCTCGCGTACAACTTCCTCGGCGGCATCGTCCACTCGGCGGATGCTTTCTGCGCGCTGTTCAACCCGGCGGTCAACAGCTACAAGCGGATCGACGCCACGGTGACGCTGTCGGGCGCGACCTGGTCGCCCAATGCGATCAGCTATTCCGGCAACAACCGCACCCACATGATCCGCATTCCCGACGCCGGTCGGTTCGAGCTCAGGCTGATGGACGGGGCGGCCAACCCCTATCTGGCGCAGGCGGGCGTGCTCGCCGCCGGGCTCGACGGGATCGAGAACGGGCGCGACCCCGGCAAGCGGCTCGACATCAACATGTATACCGAGGGCGACCGGCTGCGCCGCATCCGCCGGCTGCCGCTCAACCTGCTCGACGCGCTGCGGCTGTTCGACAAGAACCGGGTGGCGCGGGCCGCGTTCGGCGACGAGTTCGTGGACAGCTACGTCAAGCTCAAGCTGGACGAGTGGCGCAGCTACGCCACCACGCTCTCGCAATGGGAGTTCGACCGGACGCTCGACGTCTAGGAGCCCGCCGGCTGCGGCGATGCCGCGATGCCGCTCGGGCTGATCAAGTACGGGCTCCCGGGCAGGCGGCGGGCGCGCCACCCGCTGCCTTCCACGCCGCGCCTCAGGCCGCGCTACGACGTGGTGATCGTCGGTGCCGGCGGGCACGGACTCGCCGCCGCCTACTACCTCGCCAGGGACCACGGGATCACCGATGTCGCGGTGCTCGACAGGGGCTGGCTCGGCGGCGGCAATACCGCGCGCAACACGACCATCATCCGCTCGAACTATTTGACGCCGGAAGGCGTGCGGTTCTACGACGAGTCGATCCGCCTGTTCCGCGGCCTGTCGGGCGAGCTCGATTTCAACATCCTCTATTCCGAGCGCGGCCACCTGACGCTCGCCCATACCGACGCGGCGCTCCGCACCATGCGTTGGCGGGCCGAGGTCAACAAGCATCTCGGGGTCGACTCCGAGATCGTCGACCTAGACGAGCTGGCCAGGCTCTGCCCGCCGCTTAACCTCGACCGCGGCGAGCGCTTTCCCATCCTCGGCGCGCTGCATCACAAGCCCGGCGCCATCGCCCGCCATGACGCGGTCGCCTGGGGCTACGCGATCGCCGCGGCGCGGCGCGGGGTCGAGATCCATCAACGGACGGAAGTCACCGGGATCCTGACCGACAAGGGCCGGGTTGCCGGGGTCGAGACGACGCGCGGGCGGATCGCCTGCGGCAAGATCCTGCAGGCGGTCGCCGGATCGAGCCCGCTGCTGGCCGCGATGGCGGGGTTCCGCCTGCCGATCCGCACGGTGCCGCTCCAGGCCTGCGTCACCGAGCCGCTGAAACCCTTTCTCGATCCCATCGTGGTGTCGGGATCGCTCCACGTCTATGTCTCCCAATCCGCGCGCGGCGAGCTGGTGATGGGCGGGCCGACCGACCCCTACGCGCTCTATGCGCAGCGCCCGACCCTCGAATTCAAGGAAGGCCTCGCCGCGCCGATGCTGGCACTATTCCCCTTCCTCGCCGAGGTCCGGGTGCTGCGGCAATGGGCGGGCCTCGCCGACATGACGCCCGATTTCAGCCCGATCATGGGGCTTACCCCGCTGGGCGGCTACTACATCGACGCGGGCTGGGGGACCTGGGGGTTCAAGGCGACGCCGGTCTGCGGCAAGCGCATGGCGGAGACCGTCGCGACCGGGCAGGCGCCGCCACTGATCGAGCCCTTCGCGCTGGAGCGGTTCGCCGTTTTCCGGCAGCTCGGCGAACGGGGCGCCGCCTCGGTCGGGCATTGAGGGACGCGCCGTGAAAATCCTCGTATGTCCGCTCAACGGCCCGCGCAACATCTCGGAATTCGTCTATGGCGGCGAGGCGGTTGGGACGATGGACCCGGAGACCGCGAGCGACGGGGACTGGGCGGACTACGTCTTCGGCGCCGGCACTGAAAGCGGCGTCGTGCGCGAATGGTGGTTCCACGTACCGACCGCCTACTGGTTCATCGCCGAGCGTCATACGGGAACCGACGAGGTGCTCAGGACCTACCCCGCCTCCGAGGTCTTCGGGCCCCGCGGCGAAGCGGGAGACGGCGCGTGACCGGCGGCGCGCATCGCCTTCCGCCCTTGGCCGGAGAGCGGATCGACCGCGCGCGCGTCCTGCGCTTCAGCTTCGAGGGCAGGAGCTATGAGGGCTTCGCCGTCGACACCGTCGCGAGCGCGCTGGCCGCGAACGGGGTCTCGGTGCTGTCGCGCTCCTTCAAGTACCGGCGGCCGCGCGGCATTTTCTCGATGGGGGAGAAGGACGCCAACTCACTGGTTCAGCTGCCGGGCGAGCCCAACGTGCCGGCCGCGACCCGGGCGCTCGAGGACGGGCTGGTCGTTTCGGGGCAGAACTACGACGGCAGCCTCGACCGCGACCGAGGCGCCTGGATCGGGCTGTTCTCCCGGTTTCTTCCGGTCGGCTTCTACTACAGGTCGTTCTTCCGGCCGGCCGGCGCGTGGCAGCGCTGGGAGCCGATCTTTCGCGCCCGCGCGGGTCTCGGCGAGGTCGACCCGGACGCCGAGCCCGGGCGGTTCGACAAGAAATACGGCTTCTACGACGTGGTCGTCGTCGGCGCCGGCCCGGCTGGCCTCGGCCCCCCCCCCCGCGCGGGGGGGGGGCGGGGGGGGGTGGGGGGGGGGGGGGGGGACCCGCGGGCGGGGGGGGGGGGGGCCGTTTGGGGGGTTGGGGGGGGGCCC
>JAPPGP010000018.1:0-38273 GCA_028821395.1 Defluviicoccus sp. | reverse complement strand
CCGGGGGCTTACCAACAAAAAACCCGCCTCCCCCGCGGGGGGGGGCGGCGGCCCGGCCCGGGCGCCCCCCCCCCCCCCCCGCGCGGGCCCCCCGGCCGGGGCGGAAGTGCTGCTGGTCGACGATCAGCCGGCGCCGGGCGGGGCGCTCACCTATGCGCGTTTCGGCGTCGACCGCACGCCGCAGGACCGCCAGCTTCGCGCCCTCGTCTCGGCGGTGGAGCGCGCCGAGAACGTCGAGGTGATGACCGGCGCCGTCTGCGAAGGCCGGTTCGCCGATAGCTGGCTCGCCGTCGTCAGCGGACGGCGGCTGCACAAGATCCGCAGCAAACGGACGATCGTCGCGACCGGCGCGATCGAGCAGCCGATCGTTTTCCGCAACAACGACCTTCCAGGGGTGATGCTGACTTCGGCGGCGCTGCGGCTGGTCCGGCAGTATCGGGTGAGGCCGGGCCGGCGCGCGCTCGTCGCGACCGCCAGCCGGGACGGCTATGCCGCCGCGCTCGAGCTGAGCGAGGCCGGCGTGGAGGTGGCCGCCGTGGTCGACCTGCGCCGGCACCCCGACCCGGGCGGCGAGTCCGCGGCGGCGGCGGAGCGGGGGATCCGGGTCATCGCCGGGCATACGCCGTCCGAAGCCACAAAGGGCCGGCGGTCCGGCCGCGTCCGGTCGGTCCGGGTCTCGCCGATCACCGCGGCCGGGCGGTTCGGCAAGGGCGGAGAGAGCATCGCCTGCGATCTCGTCTGCATGGCCGCCGGCTACGCGCCCGCCGCCCATATCGCCTGTCACGCCGGCGCCCGCCTCGCCTATGACCGGGCGACGTCCGGGCTGCGCATCGTCGACGTGCCGGACGGTATGTTCGTCGCCGGCGCGGCCAATGGCAGCCACGACCTCGCCGCGGTCGTCGCGGAAGGTCGCAAGGCAGGATGGGCGGCCGCGATCTCGCTCGGTCTCGACGCCGGGGAAGCCCCCGCCGTGCCGGACGAGCGGGGGCGCGGGCGCAACCATTCCTGGCCGGTCTTCGCCCACCCCAGGGGCAAGGAGTTCGTCGATCTCGACGAGGATCTGGAGATCCGCGACCTGCGGGACGCGGTGGACGAAGGCTATGCCGGTGCCGAGCTGATGAAGCGCTACTCGACCGTCGGCATGGGCCCGTCGCAGGGCCGGTACTCGGCCGTCAACGCGCTTCGCATCGCCGCCGAGGCGACCGGCCGGGAGCCCTCGCGCACCGACACCACGACGGTCCGGCCCCCGGTCACCGGCGCGACGCTCGGCGTGCTCGCCGGGCGCAGCTTCGAGCCCGTCCGGTTGACCCCGATGCATAACCGCCATGTCGAGGCCGGCGCGCGGATGATGGTCGCCGGAGACTGGATGCGGCCTGCATTCTACGGCGCCGAGGCCGACCGGGAGCAACTGGTCGCCGCCGAAGCGACGCATGTCCGCGAGGCGGTCGGGTTGATCGACGTGTCGACGCTCGGCGGGATCGAAATCCGCGGTGCGGACGCGGCCGAGTTCATGGACCGGATGTACACCTTCACCTACCGCCGTCAGGCGGTCGGTCGGGTGCGCTATGTGCTGATGTGCGATCGGGCCGGAGCGATCATCGACGACGGCGTCGCCTGCCGCCTGGACGCGGAGCATTTCTACGTCACCGCGACCACCGGCGGGGCGGACCGGGTTCACCGGGAGATGCTGTGGCACAACGCCCAGTGGCGCCTCGATGTCGACATCGCCAACGTCACCGCCGCCTGGTGCGGCGTCAATATCGCGGGCCCGCGGTCGCGCCATGTACTGGGCCGGCTCGCGCCGGAGGTCGATCTCTCGCCCGACGGCTTCCCCTATCTCGGGGTGCGCGAAGCCCGCGTCGCGGAGATACCGGCCCGCCTGCTCCGGGTCGGCTTCGTCGGCGAGCTGGGCTATGAGATCCACGTTCCCGCCGGCTGCGGCGAGGCGCTCTGGGACCGCCTGATGGAGGCGGGAGAACCCGAGGGGATCGGGCCCTTCGGGGTCGAGGCGCAACGCCTGCTGCGGCTGGAGAAGGGCCACATCATCGTCGGCCAGGACACCGACGGTCTGACCACCCCGGCGGAGGCCGGCATGGAATGGGCGGTCGCGCGGAACAAGCCGTTCTTCGTCGGCGCCCGGGCGCTCAAGGTCCGCGATCAGGACGCCCCCGCCCGCAAGCTGGTCGGGTTCGTGCTGGACGATGCCGAGGCCACCGCGCCGGAGGAATGCTGCCTGGTCATCCGCGACGGCGAGATCGCCGGCCGCGTGACCTCGGCGATGCGTTCGCCCCATCTCGGCCGGGTGGTGGGGCTCGCCTTCCTGCCGCCGCAGACCGGCGAGCCCGGCACGCGCTTCGACATCCGACGGGCGAACGGCGAGATGGCGACGGCCCAGGTCGCGGCGCTGCCGTTCTACGACGCGGAAGGCGCGCGACAGGAGGCCTAGTGCCGGACCCGGACCGCTATACCCGCCGCAGCTTCGTCTACCGCGAGCTCGCGGCGCGCGGGGCGCGGTTCCGCCGGCTCGCCGGCGCCGCGGTGGCGTCCGATTTCGGCCGGCCGGAAGACGAACGGCGCGCGCTGGAGCGGCTGGGCCTGTGCGATCTCTCGCCGCTGCCGCGGGTCGGCTTCAAGGGCCCCGCCGCGCTGGACTGGCTGCGGGACAGGCGGGTCGACGGGCTCGCTCGCGACAACCGAGCCGATGCCCAGGCGCGCGGGGCGCTCGCCGCCCGGCTGGCGCCGACCGAGGCCCTGATACTGGGCAGTCTGACGGGCCGGGACGTTCTCTGCGCCCGGCTCGAGGCGGCGCTGGACGCAGCGCCCCGTCCCGGCTGCTACAAGGCGATGCGGCGCGACGGGAGCTTCCACTTCCTGCTCGGCGGCGCGCATGCGGCGGACGCCATGGCGACGCTCTGCGCGGTCGATCTCCGGGCGCGCGCCTTTCCCGCCGGGAGCGTCGCCCAGACATCGGTGGCCCGCCTGTCGACGATCGTGATCGGCGTCGCGCTCGGCGAGGTGCCCGCCTTCCACCTGCTGGGCGACAGCGCCTCGGCCGCCTATGCCTGGGGCGTGCTGGTCGATGCGATGGCGGAGTTCGAGGGCATCCCCGTCGGCCTCGACGCCGTGCGGCACGCCGCTGCCGCTAAGTCGGGGTGAAGCGCGGGATCACCTTCTCGCCGAACAGCCGCACCGAGCGCTCCGCCAGCGCGTAGGGCATGTCGTTGAAATTGACCTGCATCGAGGCGTGGTCCACGCCGCCCATCGCCGCGTCGAAGGCGTGCAACTGCTCGACGATGTCGTCCGGCGTGCCGACGAAAGCGGCGTGGTGCGCGAGCTGCGACTCGAAGGTCTCGGCCGCCATCCGCGCCCGCATCCTGTCGTAATTCTCGTAGGTCGAGGGCGGCGCGCCCGTGGCGTAGCCCGCCGTTGCGTCGACGATCGACTCGAAATGGCGCTCGATCAGGGGCTTGGCGATGTCCAAGGCTTCGTCGCGGCTCTCGCTGCAATACATGAAGACGGCCAGCATCACCGTGGGCTTGCCGGGATGCCCTTCCCGCCGCCAGGCCTCGCGATAGACCCCGATCAGCTCGGACGGGGTCGAGCCCACGCCCGGGATCGCCATCACCGCGTGGCCGAGCCTGCCCGCGCGTTCGAACGAGGCCGGCGTCCCGACCGCCGCGATGTAGATCGGCGGGCGCGGCATCTGCGTCGGGCGGGGCAGCGAGGTGACGCCCTCGAAGCTGTGGAACCGCCCGCGGCAGGTCACGTTCTCGGCCTCCAGGAGCCGGCGGACCTGATCCAGGCCCTCCTCGAAGCGGGCCACGCTCTCCTCCATGTCGACGCCGAATTGCGCGTACTCGTGATGCAGGAACGCGCGCGCGAAGCCGACATCGATCCGCCCGCCCGAGATGGCGTCCAGCATGGCGATCTCGCCGGCCAGCTTGAGCGGGTTGTTGAACGCCGGCAGCACGGCGCCGGTGACCATGCGCGCCGTGCTTGAGCGCTGCGCGGCAGCGGCGAGGAACACGATCGGGTTCGGGCTGTAGCCGCCCCAGTGATGGAAATAGTGTTCGACGATCCGCACATGGGCGTAGCCGTAGCGGTCGCACAGCCCGACGAGGTCGAGCGCCTCGGCGAAATACTGCGCGCCCGGCTTTTCCTCCGTCCGGACATCGGGAAAGAACTGCATGCCGAACCGCACCGGCGACCTCGCGAGCGAATGGAACCCCGCGGCCATGTTAGCCCAAAGCGCGGGGCGGCATAGCGGGGCGGTCGGATTGACGCGGCAGGCACGCTTCGGGCATCTGTCGGCGCGCCGATGCGGCAAATCCGGTGGGGGACTCCGATGAAGGTCTATTACGCGCCCTATACCCGTGCGGTCCGCACGGTGTGGCTGTTGAACGAGCTCGGGCTCGACTACGAGCTCGAGCGCTACAAGCTCGGCGAGAAGGCGATGCGCTCGCCCGAATATCTCGCAGTCAATCCGAACGGCCGGGTACCGACATTGGACGACGGCGACATACGCCTGTCCGAGAGCACCGCGATCGCGCAATATCTCGTCGCGCGCCACGGCGATGGCGGTCTCGCGCGGGGCCCCGACTCGCCGGATTTCGCCGCCTATCTCCAGTGGCTCCACTACGGCGAAGGCATGATCATGCCGCCGATCAACACCATCGTGGTTGAGACCTTCCTGCTGCCGCCGGAACGGCGGAGCCAGCCGCACGCCGACCGCGCTCTGCGCCTTCTCAACCGCACCCTGGGACCGGTGGAGGCGCGTCTGGAGGGCCGGGAGTATCTGGTGGGATCGTTCTCCGCCGCCGACACCATCACCGGCCATGCCAGCATCATGGCGGAGAAACGGGGCGCCGACCTCTCCGACATGCCCAATCTCAAGGCTTACAACGAACGCCTGCAGGCCCGCCCCGCCCTGGCGGCCGCCTGGGACGCCTGACCCGGCGGGGGCAAACCCTGTAGTCTACCCGGCGCAGGGGGACGGGTATGGCCGAAGCGGAGGGAAATCCGAACCGGGACGAGCCGGCGGGCCAGATCTACGTGCTCGTCGCCTCCGTGCTGACCTTGCTGATCGGCTCGGGCGCCATGTTCCTGGTCGTCGTCGCCCTCAAGCCGATCGCGGCCGAGTTCTCCTGGCCGCGCCAGGTGCCCTCGCTCGCCTTCTCGCTGCAATTCCTCGGCGCCGGGTTCGGCGGCTTCTTCATGGGCCGCGTGCTCGACCGCTACGGGATGGGGCCGCCGGCTATCGTCGCCGCGCTGATGATTCCGTGCGGCGCCATCCTGTTGAGCCGGTTCGACGCGGCCTGGCAGCTCTATGCGATCTACGGGCTGATGATCGGGTTCTTCGGCACCGGCGCGCTGGCCGCCCCGGCGATGGCGAACATCGCGCGCTGGTACATCCGTCGCCGCGGGATGGCGGTCGGCGTGGTGGCCGGCGGCCAGGCGCTGGCCGGCATCATGTGGCCGCCGATCTTCACCCTGGTGATGGAGGCCCATGGCTGGCGCATCATGGCGCTCGCCTTCGGCGCCGTCGCCCTTGTCTTCCTGCCTCCGCTCGCACTGGTGCTCAGGCGAAGCCCGCAATCGCCCCGCCGGGCGACGGCCGCGACGGCCGCGTCCGACGGGCGGGGTCCGATCGGCTCCCGCTCGCCGATAACGGTGCCTTCCCTGCAGATCGGGTTGTGCGCCGCGATCGTCGGCTGCTGCGTTGCGATGGGGCTGCCGCTCGGCCACCTCGTCTCCTATGTCACCGATCTCGGCCATGCGCCGGCCAGCGCGGCCGGGGTGCTCTCGCTGATGCTGATGTCGGCATTCGTGAGCCGCGCGGTCTTCGTCGGCCTGCTGGCCGACAATATCGGCGGGCTGCGGGCGCTGTTCGTGTTCTGCGGTGTCCAGGCCGTGATGCTCGCCGCCTTCACCACGGTCGGGGGGCTGGTCGCGCTATACGTCGTGGCGGTCCTCTTCGGCCTCGGCTATGGCGGCATCTTCCCGGTCTACGCGGTGGCGATCCGCGAGCTCATGCCGGTCGCCGAGGCGGGGCGGCGGACCGGGCTGGTGTTTCTGTTCGGGGCTCTGGCGATGGGCTTCGGCAGCTGGATCGGCGGCGTGCTGTTCGACGCCACGGGAACCTACATCTCCGCCTTCCTGCTCGGCGTCGGCTTCAACGTCGCCAATCTCGTCATCCTCTCGGTGCTGATCTACCGGATCGGGCCGCGGCAGCTGCGGCCGGCCGCCGCCTGAATCGGCATGGTGCAGCGGTCCCGAGAGCCCGAAGACCGCGAAGCCGCGTTCCACGCGCGCATCGGCGAGGCGAATCTCGGTGCGCTCTGGGTCGGACGCCGGGGCGTCGACCTGTCCCGGCCGCGGACGCCCGCCCGCCCGGCGGTCTGGCGTTTCGACGAGATGCGCCCGCGGCTGATGGAAGCCGGCCGCCTGGTCAGCGCCGAGGATGCCTTCCGTCGCGTCCTGGTGCTCCAGAACCCCGGCTTCGGCGGTGCCATGCAAGCGACGCAGACGCTCTATGCCGGGCTTCAACTGGTGCTGCCCGGCGAGATCGCGCCCTGCCACCGCCACAGCCAGACCGCGCTCCGCTTCGTCATCGAGGGCGAGGGCGCGCTCACCACCGTCGACGGGGCGGCGCTGGCGATGGCACCGCACGACCTGGTGGTCACGCCGCAATGGGCCTGGCACGACCACCGCAACCCGGGCGAGGAGCCGGTGATCTGGCTCGACGTCCTCGACACGCCGCTGATCGACGCGCTGGATACCGTGTTCCGGGAAACCCATGCCGACATCCTGCAGCCGCTCACCGGGTCCGAAGCCGGGCGGCGGATCTGCCGCGCTGGTTCGGCCCGCGACGCGCTGGACCGGATCGCCGGCGACTCCGCGCCCGACCCCTGCCTCGGCTGGCGGTTCCGTTACGACGACCCCTGCCCAACGATGGCGGCGTTCCTGCAGCGCCTGCCCGGCGGGTTCGAAGGGCTGCCCCGACGTGCAACCGACGGTACGATCTATTGCGTCGTCGAGGGGCGGGGCGAAACCGAGATCGAGGACGCCATCGTCGAATGGCGAGCGCACGACATCTTCGTGGTGCCCGGCTGGTGCCGGCACCGGCATGCCTCCGCCGCAGGCGCGGTCCTGTTCGGCGTCAGCGACCTGGCGGTGCAGGAACGGCTCGGCCTGTGGCGCGAACAACGCGTCGGCGCAGGCAGCGCGATCCCGGGGCGGCACGGCGGGAGGTCAAGATCACGGCCCGGGGGTTAGCGGTCCGGCTGCGCACGATGCCACATCGACTTATGTTCACCTAGGCAAGAGAATAGTCGTGTTCATGCGTCTTACATCTAGGATAACTTGGGTAGAGCGATGTATTGCGCATCGCAGTTCGGGACTTTGCTTTTCTTGCATGTTTGATGTATCGGTATGGCTATGACCAGGCGCGGTCCGTTCCAGATCCCGGCGACGAGTACCCTGATCGCATTCGAAAGCGCCGCCAGGCACGGCAACTTCTCGCGTGCGGCGGAGGAGTTGCATACCTCGCAGTCGGCCATCAGCCGCCACATCGCCAAGCTCGAGGGGCAGCTTGCGACACGGGTATTCGAGCGGTCTCGCACCGGTGTAAGCCTGACCGAGGCGGGGGTCCGCCTGCGCGACGCGGTCTCCGACGGGCTCCGGCTGATCCATCGGGGCGTGCTGGAGGCCGGCGAAATGCCGAGCGACGCGCAGGTGGTCATCGCCTGCTCGCACGATTCCTGGCAGCTCGTTTGCATGCCACGGCTGGACGAGCTGCGAAAAGCGCTCGGCGACAACATCCGGGTACGCGCCCGGCTCTACCATCGCGACTTGCCAACCCTGCAATCGGACCCGAACGCCGACCTGGTGTTCACCTGGTCCGCAAATCGGCCCGGACCGGCGGCCTTCGCCCTCAAGGAGGCCGTCAGGCCGGTTTGCTCGTCCGGCTATGCGGCGGCCAATGCGGATATCCTGAACGGACCCGTGAACGGCTGGGGCGCGTTGACCTTCCTCGATTTCGCCCCGCCGGATCGTTGCTGGGCATCCTGGGAGGAGTGGTTCCAGGTCGCTTCGCGCCCCGACCGCAATCCGCATCTCGTGGAGCTGGACAGCTACACCCATGTCGTGGAGGCGGCCGCTGCCGGTCGGGGCATCGCGCTGGGGCGCCGCTATCATGTCGAACGGTATCTCGATACCGGCGCGCTGGTCACCCTTGCCGGCGGGTTCGTAGAGTTCGACAATTTTTTCTGCGGCCTGCTCACCGAGAAGGGGAGGGCGAAGCCGTTCGCCCGTAGGTCGCTGACCTTCTTCGACGAGTCGGCCCGGCGCTGAACCATCGACCCGTCCGTCCGGCATCGCCCGCCGGTCTCCGCCGGTCCGTTCGCCCGCCGGGACGCTCCGGGCGAAGTATCGCGTCGGTCGGGTCGCAGTCGTATCGGAGGCGTGGGGACGGATGACGGGGCCCGAGGGCCGGGCGGCGCTGGATTGTTCGATCGTCGACGTGTTTGCCGAGCGCCCGCTCGCCGGCAACCAGTTGGCGGTGGTGCGCGGCTGCGCCCGTCTCGACCAGGCGGAAATGCAGGCCATAGCGCGGGAAATGAATTTTTCGGAGACGGCCTTCGTGGTCGACGAGCGTCACGGCGAGGCGAGCGTCCGAATCTTCACCACCGACCGGGAGCTGCCCTTCGCCGGACACCCGACGCTCGGGACCGCCTGGGTGCTGGCGCGGGACCGGGACTCCTACGTGCTCGATCTCGCCGCCGGACGCGTGCGCGTCGCTTTCGGGGCCGATGGCATCGTCTGGATGGAGCCGCCGGAAGTGGCATTGGGGGAGGCGGCGGATCCCGAGCGGGTGGCGGCGCTGCTCGGCCTGGCGGCGGCCGAGCTGGACGATCGCTACCCGAGCCGCTTCGCGACGGTGGGTCCGTGGTTCCTGCTGGCCGGGGTGAAGACGCTCGAGGCGCTGCGCCGGATCGCCGTGGATCCGGTACCGTACCGGGAGCTCGCCTTGGGCGGCTGGCTCTCCCTGTTCGTCTTCTCCGAAGAGCCCTACAACGAAGATGCGAGCTTCTCGGCCCGGATGCTGACCTTCCATCACGGGCTGCACGAGGACCCCGCGACCGGGAGCGCGAACGCGGCGTTCGCCGCTCATCTGCGCTCCCTCGGCGCCGGCGGACGGGTCGTGGTGGAACAGGGCTTTGAGATCGGCCGTCCCTCGCGGCTCTATCTGGAGGTCGCCGATCCGATCCGGGTCGGCGGCAAGGTGCATCCGGTATTGACCGGGACGCTCGCCTACTGATCCGCCGGTTTCCCGCCGCTGACGGCGCATCGAAGGGCGGCTATGGTGGGGCGGTCGCGGGGGATTGCTTGTCGGGTCGATGGGGTGAGGCGATGAACGGAGCGGAGAGACGGGCGTTCGTTCGGGCGCATCGGACGGCGGTGTTCGGCTTTGCCCGCAAGGCGGACGGGCCGTCCATGTCGGTCTGCTACTACGTGATGGACGGCGACGACATCCTGGTGTCGACCATGATCCGCCGCGCCAAGGCCAGGGCGGTCAGGCGGGATCCCAAGGTCTCGCTCTGCATTTTGGACGAGCAATGGCCGCCGACCTATCTGCTGGTCTTCGGCAATGCCGAGATCGACGAGGAGGGCGGCGACGACCTGCTGATCCGGATCTGCGAGCTGATGGCGGGCCAGGCGATGCCGGCGCCGGAGCGCGAGGATCTCCGCCGCCTGGCCGCCGAGGAGGGGCGGGTGGTCGTCCGCATCGAGCCCTACGCGACCTTCGAGACCCCGCCGCGCCACGTCCACAACCCGGACGACGTCAAGACCCTGACCCACGGCTACGGCGCCAGCCTGCCGTGGAATGCCGACTAGCCGGGCGCCGATGGGCGGGGCGGGAAGGGTTGTAGCGGCGGAAGAGCTCGTCGCGCGCGCCCGCGCCATGGTGCCCGCCCTGCGCGACCGCCAGCAACGCACCGAGGCGGAGCGCCGTGTCTCCGACGAGATATTCGGCCGAATGATCGACGCGGAGCTCTACCGCCTGCTCCTGCCGGCGCGGTTCGGCGGCTTCGAGCACGGGCTCGACACCTATGTCGACGTCGCCTTCGAGATCGCCCGCGGCTGCGGCTCGACCGGCTGGGTGTACTCGGTGACCGCCAAGTACCACCTCTTCCTCGGCATGTTCGAAGAGCAGGCTCAGGACGAGGTCTGGAGCGGCGATCCGAACGCCGTGCTCGTGGTCTCCATCGCCCCCAGCGGCACCGCGGTGCCGGTCGACGGCGGGTACCGCCTGTCCGGCCACTGGATGTACTGCTCGGGCATCGACAACTCCGCCTGGACCATCGTCGCCACCACCGTTCCCGATCCCGACGGCGGGGAGGGGGTTAAGGGCTATGCGCTGGCGCCGACGGCGGATTTCGGGATCGAGGACAACTGGTCCGTCGTCGGCCTCGCCGGCACCGGGTCCAAGACGGCCTATAGCGACGGCCTGTTCGTCCCCGCGCACCGCTTCCTGCCCCTCGCCGATACTATGTCTGGCGAGCCGCCCGGCGCTGCGGTCAACCCCGGGCCGATGTTCCGGATTCCCCTGTTCTCGATGATCTCGATCAGCCTGTGCGCGCCGATCCTCGGCATGGCGCAGGGCGCATACGAGGAATTCGTCGACGCGACGCGCAACCGCGTGACCCGCGGCGCCGCGCTGTCGAAGCCCGTGCCGATGGCGTCGCTCCCCAACATCCACATGAAGGTGGGCGAGGCCGCGGCCGCGATCGACGCCGCCCGCCTGCTCGTCGACCGCGACTGCAAGGCGCTGATGCGGACGGTATCGGCGGGCGAGGAGCTGACCGTCGAGGCGCGCGCCCGCAACAAGCGCAACCTCGCCTTCGCCGCCCGGCTGTCGACCCGGGCGGCGGATCTGATGTTCGAGGCCGGGGGCGGCGGCGGGCTGTTCACCTCGGCCCGCATCCAGCGCTACTGGCGGGACATCCATGCGGCCGCCATGCATATCAGCATGAACTTCGACGCGGTGTCGGCGCTCTACGGCCGCGTCGCCCTCGGCCTGCCCCCGGGCCCGGCCCAGTTCTGAGAATCGCCGAACCCGCGCGGCGGCGCGGTCCACCGCCTTCTACTTCGGCGCCACCGTATGGGTGTTGCATAATCATCCAAGATTTTGGGCGTGTTTGAAATAATGACGGTTACGTCAGCCAAACTTATCGAAGTAATAAAAATCCTATATTTGAAGGACTTCTTGCCTCCTCCCACGTAAGCAAGGTCACCAACAGGAGGCGAGAATGCACCATTGGATAGCCGGGCCACTGACGGTTGCCGCGATTTGCGCTGCATCCGTCGCCGTCGCCCATCCGGTCTACTACGCGATGGCGACCGCCGAAACGAAGGCCGCCTCGCTGTCGCTTCCGGCGAAGGCCCATACCGCGCTGGCGGACGATGTCGACGCGGCGCGGGCCGAAGCTCTCGCGCAGTGCCGGAAAGCCACGAACCGCGATTGTGTCGTCATCGGCGCCGGCGCGGTTGCGCACGACCACTAGCATCGGCCTGCTTGCGGCAGCGGGGACCGCCGGAACCCGCGGGACGATGCGGGTTCCGGCGCCCGTTCAGTCGAACACCGTATCGTCGTAGTGGGTCGGGTCCACGAAGGCCTCGATGACGCGGGGCTCGCCGGACGCCAGCGCATCCTCCAGCGCGTCGCCCAGCGCCTCCGGGGTGTGCGTGCCCACCGCCTTCACGCCGAAATAGTGTTCGGGAGTCGCTCCCGCATCCAGTCCCGACGCGGTGCCCAGCGCGGTCCCGACATGGGCGTATTGGCGGCGCATCTGCTTGACCTTGATCAGGCCGAGCCAGCCGTCGTTGAGCACCACGACCGGGATCGCGAGACCCATCCGCCGGGCCGCCGCCAGCTCGCCGCAGGTCATCTGGAAGCAGCCGTCGCCGATCAGGCAGACCGTCGGGCGGTGCGGCTCGGCCAGCTTGGCGGCGATTGCCGCGGGCAGCCCGAAGCCCATCGACGACCAGCCATTGGTGATCAGGAAGCTGCGCCGCTCATGCGCGGTCCACTGGCTCGCGATCTGGTGGGTGTGGGCGCCCACGTCGAATGAGAGGATCCCGTCGGCCGGCAACGCCCGGCGGACGACGTCGATCGCCCGATGCGGCGCGAAGCCCGGCGCGTCGGGCCGGAGCGACGCCTGGAACGCGTCCCGGTGAGCGGCGACTTCGGCATCGGTCCAGTCATTCGACGCGGGTGCCGCTCCAACCAGCCCCTCCAGGGCCGCATCGAGGTCGCCGACCGTCTGGTGGACGATATCGACCGATCCGTCGGTATCCGCCGCCTCGATGTCGACATGAAGCAGCGGCGTCGCGCCGATCCAGGCTTCGTACTCGACTTCTATCGGGTCGTAGCCCAGCCCGACGATGAGGTCGGCACCGGCGAGGAAGCGCCGCTGGACCTGACGGCGGGCCCTTTCGATGCAGCCGATGGCGAGCGGATGGTCCTCGTCGATCATCCCCTTGGCCATCGTCGTCGAGGCGAAGGGAAGACCGTGCCGCTCCACGAAATCGCGCAGGAGCCCGGGCTTGCCGAGCCGCATCGCGCTGGTCCCGATCACCGCGACAGGGCGTTTCGCCCGGGCGATGCGCTCCGCCGCCGCGGCGACCGATTCCGCCGACGGGGGGTCGGGTGCGGGGACGTCGCCGAGCGCCGGAACCCCTTCTTCGGCCGCGGCGAGCGCCACGTCCTCCGGCAGGTCGAGATGCACCGGACCCTGCGGCTCGGTCAGCGCGATACGGATCGCGGCCGCCACGGTCTCGCCGATGCGTCCCGGGCGCAGCGCGAGGCTCGCCTTGGCGATCGGCCCGAACAGGGCGTGGTGGTCGATCAGCATCTGGATGCGCCGGCCAAGCTGGTCGCGGTTGAGGTTGCAGGTGATGGCGATCATCGGCGACCGGTCGAGAAAGGCATCGCCCACGCCGGTCGCGAGATTGGTGGCGCCCGGTCCGAGCGTCGCGATGCCGAGACCCGGCCGGCCGGTCAGGCGGCCCATGACGTCGGCGGCGAACCCGGCCGAGCCTTCGTGGGCGGTGAGCACGAATTCAATTCCGCCCTTCCGCATCGCCTCGATCAGCGGCAGCACGTTGCCGCTCGGGATGCCGAATCCGTGGCCGATCCCGGCGGCTTTCAACGTGGCGACGATGAGCTCGGCGTTGTTCACGCCCGCGACCTTGGCCGAGCCGGCGATCTCTGGCAAGGTCCGGCCGGTCGCGGGAGATCGGGCAAGGAGATGACGGACCCTCGGATCAAGACCACGCTGGTCGGCTCATACCCTTGGCCGGAATGGCTGCATGCCCACCCGACGGCCGAGGCGATCGACGATGCGACGCGGATGGTGATCCACCTTCAGGAGAAGGCCGGCATCGATGTGGTCTGCGAGGGCGAGTTCGTCCGTTTCGACCCGAACCACCCGGAGACCAACGGCATGATCGAGTATTTCGTCCACCCGATGGGAGGCGTGCGGGCGAGATTGGCGTTCGAGGAGATCGTCGCCTTCGAGGCGCAGCCGACCATGGGGTTCAGGACGCGGCCGGCGGCGGTCGCCGAGGGTCCGGTCACCAGCGGCACGCTCAACCTCGCCGCGCCCTGCCGCCGGGCCAGGGCGCTGGCCACGAAGCCGCTCAAATTCGCGCTGACCGGACCGCACATGCTGGCCAAGACCCTGGTCGACCGTCACTACGGCGACCGGGTGGCGCTCGCCGAGGCCATCGCGCGGGTGCTGGCCGAGCAGGTCGCCCGCCTCGACGCCGATATCGTCCAGATCGACGAGGCCAATTTGCCCGGCGCCCCCGACGAATGGGAGTGGGCGGCGCGGGTGATGAACATCGTTCTCGACGCGGTGCCGACGACTCCCGCGGTCCATCTCTGCTTCGGCAATTACGGCGGCCAGGTGTCGCAGAAGGGCGCGCATTGGGAGCCGCTGATCGCCTATCTCAACGCGCTCCATGCCGACCACGTGGTGTGCGAGAACGCCCACCGGCCGGCGGACGAGCTGATTCATTTTCGCGCGCTGCGCCCGGAAATCGGCATGGGGCTCGGGGTGGTCGACGTCAAGGCCACCGAGATCGAGAGCGCGGACACCGTGGCGCGGCGGATCGAGCGCGCCGCGAGCGTCCTCGGCACCGACCGGATCCGCTACGTCCATCCCGATTGCGGGTTGTGGAACCTGCGCCGCTTCATGGCCGACGGCAAGATCGCCGCGATCGTCTCCGGGCGCGACCTCTATGAGGGCCGGCGGGCGTCCGAGGTCGCCTGAAAGGGGGGAACCATGGCAAGCATGAGCGGCGTCCGCGAGGTCGCCCATATCGACTGCCCCGGGGGCGGCCAGGTCAGGGTAGACGGCAGCACCGCCTATGTGGGCCACATGGCAGCGCCCTTCGGGACCTCGATTTTCGACGTTTCCGATCCCGCCTCCCCCCTCCTGCTCGCCGAGATCGGCATGCCGCCCGGGAGCCATTCGCACAAGGTGCGCGCCCGCGACGGGCTGATGGTGGTCAACCACGAGCGCATCGGCGGGCCGCAGACCGAGGGCTTCGTCGGCGGGCTCGGCATCTACGACGTCGAGGATCCGGCGCGGCCGCGCCGCATCGTGAACTGGGAGACCTGGGGGAAAGGCGTCCACCGCTTCGATTTCGACGGGCGCTTCGCCTACATCTCGCCGACGGTCGAAGGCTATGTCGGCAACATCATGATGATCCTCGACCTCGACGACCCCGAGAGGCCGGAGGAGGTCGGGCGCTGGTGGATCCCCGGTCAGTGGGAGGCCGGCGGCGAGGACTATCCGTGGGAGGACGGGCCCGCCCCGCGTTGCCACCACCCGTTGCGGCTGGGCGACCGGCTGTATACCAGCTACTGGCATCACGGGGTGTTCATCCTCGGCATCGAGGACATGGCGAGCCCCCGGACGATCTCCGAATACCGGATCAGCCCGGCCTATCCGCACCCGCAGCACACCGCCCTGCCGATCCCTTTTCCTGTGCAGGGCAAGCGGCTGATGGTGGTCGCCGACGAGGACGTCGCCAAGCTCCGCCCCAGCGCGCCGGCCATCGCCTGGGTGTTCGACATCACCGACGAGGAGCGGCCGATCCCGATCTCGACCTTCCAGGTCGACGGACTCGATCCCGACGGCGCGCCACAGATGCCTATGACCGGCTGCCACCAGCCATCCGAGGTGGTGACCGGCAGCGAAATCCCCTTCGCCTGGTTCGCCCAGGGGCTGCGGGTGGTCGACATAGCCGATCCGCGCAGGCCCGTCGAAGTCGCCCATTTCCTGCCCGACCCGCCGGCCGGCGCCGACCGCGTCTGCGCCAACGACGTGACCGTCGACGATCGCGGCCTGATCTACCTGGTCGACCGGGTTCGCGGCGTCCATATTCTCGAACGGGTCTGAGTCCGCAAGGCGACGGAAAACAGCCCCGTCCGGCGTGACGTCTGTGAGCGCGCCCCGGTTCGGGCTATTGTCTTGTTCTCAAAGGGTCTTAGTTTTCTGCGGCGCACGGACGGATTGCGGACGGCACGGATCGGACGCGCGATGGGAATGGGTAACGGTCAGGCCTGGGTTGGGCCCCGCCGGCGGGCGCGCCATCTGCCTTGCGCGGCAGTGGTCCTGGCCGCGCTGACCGTCCCCGTTTCCGCGCAGGACAAGCCGCCGCCGCTTTCCGCGCGCGCCCAGGCATCGGATTCCAACAACAACGGCGTGATCGACCGCGACGAGGCGCGCGGCCCGCTCGCCGCGAATTTCGCGGAGATGGACTGCGACAGGAGCAATTCGCTCGACGGCAACGAGATCCGCGCCTTCTTCACCGGCGCCGGCTGCCGGTCGCTTGCCGCCGCGCCACCCGGCGGTCCCGCATCCGCGCAGGCCAAGCCGCCGCCGCTTCCGCCACGCGCCAAGACGCTCGATGCAAACGACAACGACGTCATCGATCGCGACGAGGCGCGCGGCCCTCTCGAAACGAATTTCGCGGCGATGGATTGCGACGAGAGCAATTCGCTCGACGCCAACGAGATCCGCGCCCACTTCACCGGCGGCGGCTGCAAGTCGGTTGCCGCGGCTTCGCCGCCGGCTCCGTCGGCCTCGGCCCCCGGATCCAACCGGCGCCAGCGCGGCCCGCCCCGTGGCGGCGGGCGGCCGCCCGCGATGGTCACGCTCGACAGCGTGATCGCCGAGCCGGGCGCGCGGACGGTTCCGGTCATCGGACGTCTGGTCGCGCGCCAGTCCGGTGTCGTCGCCAGCCAGGTGCGCGGCGCGGTGGTCGAGATGCGGGTCGATGTGGGCGACCGGGTCAAGCGCGGCCAGATCGTCGCCGTGCTCGCCGCCGGGCGGATGGGGGCCGCGCGCGACCGGGCCGCAGCCTCGGTTGCGCGCTTCCGCGGCGTGGTGGCCGCCGCGGAGGCGGAATACCGGAAGAAGCGCGGCGAGCTGCGGCGGATCGACCGCCTGCGCAAGTCGGCCGCGTTCTCGCGGGCGCGTTACGAAGACCTGGAGCGCGACGTCCAGGCACGCAAAGGCGCGCTGGCGGATCGCCGCGGCCAGCTCCAGGAGGCGCAGGCGCAACTGCGCCAGGCCGAGCTCGACCTCGCCGATACCCGGATCAAGGCGCCGTTCCCCGGGGTGGTCACCCAGAAACACATCGACATCGGCACCTATCTCAATGTCGGGGCGCGGGTGGTCAGCATCCTCAACGACACCGATCTGGAGGCCGAGGCCGAGGTGCCCTCGGGCCGTCTGAGAGGACTTTCCGTGGGCGCGCTGGTCACGCTCACCCTCGACGACGGCTCGCGCCACCAGGCGACGGTTCGCGCCATCGTCCCGACCGAGAACGTCAGGACGCGCACCCGCCCCGTGCGCTTCACCGCCGATTTCGGCACGACCGGGATGCGACTCGCGGCCGACCAGAGCGTCACCGTGCTGATCCCCGTCGGCGGGCGCGGCCAGGTCGCCACCGTGCACAAGGACGCGGTGGTCCGCAGCGGCGCCGACGCCTTCGTGTTCGTGGTGGAGGACAACCTCGCCCGGCGGGTCAAGGTCCGTCTCGGCGACGGGCTCGGCCCGCGCTTCGTCGTGCTCGACGGTGTGAAGCCGGGGCAGGAGGTCGTCGTCCGCGGCAACGAGACCCTGGGCCGCGGCGGCCCGGTGCGCATCCGCGGCGCGACCGGGAGCTGACGGCGGTGACGGTGGGTCCGCCATGAACCTGATCCGCCTCTCCATAGAGCGGCCCATGGCGATCGTCGCCATGGTGCTGATGATCATCCTGTTCGGCTATGTGGCGCTGCAGCGGATCCCGATCCAGATGGCGCCCGACGTACGCCAGCCGGTGCTGATCGTCACCACCAGCTGGCGCGGCGCGGCGCCCGCCGAGGTCGAGCGCGAAATCGTGATCCCGCAGGAGGACGAGCTCAAGCGGCTCGAAGGGGTCCAGCGCGTGCTCTCGGAGGCGAGCCACGGACGCGGCAAGATCACGCTCGAGTTCTCTCCCGGCGTCAATTTCGACCGCATGCTGCTGCTGGTCTCCAACCGGCTCGACCGGGTGAACACCTATCCCGAGGAGGCCGAAGAGCCGACCCTCGGGACCTCGGGGACCGAGGACAACGCCATCGCCTGGTTCGTGTTCAGCCGGGCCGAGGGCAACGACACGCCGATGCTCGAATACGGCGACTTCCTGCGCGACGTGGTGCAGGAGCGCCTGGAGCGCGTGCCGGGCGTCGGCGGGGTGAACATCTTCGGCGAGACCGAACGCGAGATGCAGATCGTCATCGACCCCGAGCGGCTGGCGCAGTACCGGCTCACCGTGGGTCAGGTCATCGCCCGGCTGCGCGCCGCCAACGCCTCGATCACCGGCGGCGATATCGACGAAGGCAAGCGCCGCTACACGGTGCGAACGGAGGGCGATTTCGCGACGCGGAGCGAGGTCGAAGCGGTCGTGCTCCGCTCCAACGCGCGGGGCGCCGGGCTCGGCCGGGTGACGGTGGGGGACATCGCGACCGTCACGCTCGCCTACAAGGAGGCGCGCGCGAGGATGTCGTCCAACGGCGTCCCGGCCCTTGCCCTGAACCTGACCCGCGAGCAGGGCGCCAACGTGATCGAGACCATGAGGCTGGCCCAGGAGACGATGGCCAGGCTGCGCGACGGCCCGATCAAGGAGGCGGGCCTCAAGGTGCGTCAGGTCTATGACGAGACCGACTACATCAACTCCTCGATCGCCCTCGTCATGCAGAACATCTATTTCGGCGGCGTCCTGGCGATCGTGATCCTGCTGCTATTCCTGCGGTCGTGGCGCCCGACCGTGGTGGTCGCATTCGCGATCCCGGTCTCCGTGGTCGGATCCTTCGTCGCCATGGCGCTGCTCGGGCGGTCGCTCAACGTGATCAGCCTCGCCGGCATCGCTTTCGCCGTCGGCATGGTGGTCGATGCCGCGATCGTCGTGCTGGAGAACATTTACCGCCTGCGCCAGGGCGGCATGAGCCGCACCGAGGCCGCCTATCACGGGACCGCCCAGGTCTGGCCGGCGGTGCTGGTATCGGCACTTACGACGGTGATGGTGTTCATCCCGATCCTGATCATGGATCTCGAGGTCGGCCAGCTGTTCCGCGATATCGCGGTGGCGATCTCGGTGTCGGTGCTCTTGTCGCTGCTGGTCTCCGTGACCCTGATCCCCGCGCTCTCCAATCGGGTGCTGGCCGGCCGGGTCCCCACGCTGAACGCGATGCCGCGCATCCTTGGCATCGACTGGCTGGCGCGCGGCTTCGGTTCCTTCTGGCGGTATTTCGCGCGCGTCGTCGTGCGTTCGAAGGTGCTGGCGCTGCTCGTGGTCGCGGCGATCACCGCGGCTGCCACGGTCTTCGCGATCGCCTTCCTGCCCAAGCTCGACTACCTGCCGATCGGCAACCGCAATTTCGTCATCGGCTTCGTGCTCCCGCCCGCGGGCTACAACCTCGACACCACCGAAGCCATCGCCCGCGGCGTGCAGGAGAAGACCAAGATGCACTGGTCCGATGCCGCGCTTGCCGAGAGCGGCGGCACGCACCCTCCCGGCACCGCCGACGCGCAGAAGATGATCGACCGGTTCTTCTTCGTCGCGCTCAGGGGGCGCGCCTTCATCGCCGCACGCCATGTCGACGACCAGAAGGCGCCCGAGCTGATCCCCATCCTGCAGACGCCGGCCCGGGAAGAGCCGGGAACCTTCGGATTCGTCTTTCAGCCGTCCCTGTTCGGGCGCTCCATCGGCAGCGGCCGGTCGATCGACATCGACATTTCGGGCCCCGACCTGGAGACGATCTTCGCGACCGGGCGGCAGGTGTTCTTCCGCACCATGGGGGCGCTGTCCCCGCGCGACGGGCACCGGACCCGGCCGCGACCCGCGCTCACCCTCGGAGAGCCCGAAGTCCGGGTGCTTCCCGACCGGGTCAAGCTCGCCGATAACGGGCTGTCGGCGCGCGACCTCGCCCAGGCCGTCGATGCGTTCAACGACGGGGTTCGGATTGCCGAGATCAACGTCGACGGCAAGCGGATCGACCTCACCCTCAAGGGTCCCGCGCGGGAGCAGGAATCGACCCAGTCGATCGGCGTTCTTCCGGTGGTCACGACGGACGGGCGGATACTGCCGGTGCAGAGCCTGTCCGAGGTGGGGGTGACCGCGGGCCCCACCCAGATCCGGCGGATCGACCGTGTGAGGACGGTGACGATGTCGGTCTCGCCGGCCCGCGTGATGCCGCTCCAGGCCGCGATGGACAAGGTCAGGTCCGACGTGATCGAGCCGCTTCGCGAGAGCGGCCTGCCCGAGGGCGTGCATATCCGCATGTCCGGCTCCGCCGACAAGCTGACGCTGACCTGGAACGAGATCGTGCTCGACCTCGCGCTTGCCGTGATCATCGTCTATTTGGTGATGGCGGTGCTGTTCGAGAGCTTCGTCTACCCCCTGATCGTCCTGCTATCCGTGCCCATCGCCGCGGCCGGCGGGCTCGCCGGCCTGTCGGCGCTCAACACCTATGTCAACCAGCCACTCGACATGCTGACCATGCTGGGCTTCGTCATATTGGTGGGGATCGTGGTCAACAATGCGATTCTGCTGGTCCACCAGACGCTCCACCACATCCGTCGCGAGGGCATGACGGCGGGCGATGCGATCGAGGCGGCGACCGAGAACCGCATCCGGCCGATCTTCATGTCGACCCTGACCTCGGTGTTCGGCATGCTGCCGCTGGTGGTGTTCCCCGGCGCCGGCTCGGAGCTCTATCGCGGGCTCGGATCGGTGGTGCTCGGCGGGCTCTCGCTGTCCGCCGTTCTCACCATGGCGGTGGTCCCGCCGATGATGTCGATCACGGTCGGGATCATCGAGCGCCGGGCAGGGAAGAAGGCCAGGGTGGCGCGAGCGGACGTCGCCCCCGCCGAGTAAGCGGCTTGGCGGCCTGCCGGGCTCGCCGCTATAGTACGCGCCAAGCACCGCCATCGACCCCCATCTGCGGAGGCCGCAGCGCATGAGCAGCCAGACACGCGCCCTCGACGAGATCACCGTCCGGACGGATACCCGGGACATCCTCGCGCATGCTTCGCGCGAGCGCAAAAGGCACCGCTTCGACGAGATGCTGATCATCGACGTCGACGCCCACGTGACGGAGACGGCGTTCTGGGGCGAAGTCGTCGACCGCATCGACAGCGACGTCTACCAGCACATGGCGGCATCGTTCCGCGATCGCACCGGCTCACCGCCCGGGCTGCTCAACGCGGTGCCCGGGATGGCCTACCAGGACGTATATGGCCGCATCCCGCATCAACAGAGCCTGGCCGAACCCGTCCAGGACTCGGATGTACACCGCCAGGTGGCGCTGACCCGCAGGGCCATGGACTCGATGGGTATCGACTACATGGTGGTGTTCCCGACCCCGATGCTGTCGCTCGGCACCCACCCGCAGCCCGATGTGGAGGTCGAGCTCGCCTGGGCCTTCAATCGCTGGCTGACCGAGGAGGTGCTGCCCCAGGAGCCCAGGATGAAGGGGCTCTTGTACCTGCCCTTCAACACGCCCGAGGCCTGCCCGCGCTTCGTCGAGGAGTTCGGCGACAAGCCCGGGACGATGGGGTTTACCGTCACCTCGACGCGCTTCCGCCCGGTGCATCACAACGCCTACATGCCGCTCTACGCCGCGCTCGAGGAGCGCAACCTGCCGCTCGCCTTCCATGCCGGGTTCAACTGGAACGACGGCTCGATGGCGCAGCTCAACCGGTTCCTCTCGATGCATGCGTTGAGCTTCGTTCACTGCAACCTGATCCACATGACCAACTGGGTCATCAACGGGCTGCCGGTGCGCTTCCCCGGGCTGAAGGTGCTGTGGATCGAGAGCGGCATCGCCTGGCTGCCCTATTTGATGCAGCGGCTCGACTCGGAATACATGATGCGTTCATCCGAAGCGCCGCTGCTGACTCGCAGGCCGAGCGAGTACATCACGGACATGTACTTCTCCAGCCAGCCGCTCGAGTCGCAGCACCCCAAGCTGATGGAAGCGACCTTCGAGGCGATCGACGCCGAGACCCAGCTGCTCTGGTGCTCCGACTGGCCGCACTGGGACTTCGACTCGCCGTCGGTGATCTGGGACCTGCCGTTCCTCAACGAGCGGCAGAAGCGGAGGATCATGGGCGAGAACGCGGCCGAGCTGTTCGGCCTCGACAACCCCTATCTCGCCCGCGAGGCGGCCGAGTAGCCGAAGCCGGGCGATCACCGGCCCCCGGTCCGCCCGAGGAAGTCCTCCACCGCCGCGACGAAGGCGTCCGGCCGGTCGGCGTGCGGCCAGTGGCCCGCGCCGGGTATCCAGCGCCGTTCCGCGTTCGGAAAGTAGCGCCCGATCGCCGGTGCATGGTCGGGGCGGAGATAGTCCGATTCGCCGCCGCCCAGCACCAGCGTCGGCCCGTCGAAGACCGCCGACGGCGGCAGGTCCGGGAAGTCCTGCAACGACTGCCGGGCCGCGGCGATCGCCGCCAGGTTGAGACGCCAGACATAGCGCCCGCCGCGCAACACCAGGTTCTGCAACAGGAAGCCGCGCAGCGCAGCGTCCGGCACCGCATCGGCGAGGCGCGCATCGGCGTCGCCGCGCCGGTCTACGCCGTCGAGGTCGAGCGCCGTCAGCGCGTCCACCAGCGATGCGAAGCCGTGACGATAGCGCACCGGTGCGATGTCGACCACGATCAGGCGGCCGATCCGGTGTGGCGCGGCCAGCGCGGCCGCCATCGCCGCCTTGCCGCCCATGCTGTGGCCGATCAGGATCGGGCGCGACAGCCCGTGCCTCCCGATATGGAAGAGCAGGTCCTCGGCCATGGCGGGATAGGTCATCTCGTCCGCCCAGGGCGAGGCGCCGTGGTTGCGCATGTCGAGCGCGTGAACGCAGCGCCCGACGGCGAGCCGGCGGGCGATGGAGCTCCAGTTGCGGGCCGAGCCGAACAGGCCGTGCGCGATGACCGCCGACGGTCCCGCGCCGGACCGGGTGGCATTGAGCTCCACCGGCGGCATCAGGGCGTCCCCGATCGGCCGCGGTCCCGCCCGGCCTCGTCGTGCAGGCGAGCCGCCTCCGTCTCGATCCTCTCGCGGAGCCGGTCCATGAAGCTCGCGCGGTCGAGGCCGGGCGGGATCGGAGGCAGCATCGCGACCGCGATCCGGCCGGGCCGCCTGGTGAACGCGCGCCGCGCCCAGTAGAGCCCCGAGTCGAGCGCCACCGGCACCACGGGAAGCTCCAGCGCGGCATAGAGCGCCGCGACGCCCGGGCGGTAGGGAGGCGCTTCGCCCGGGGCGGTTCGCGTTCCCTCCGGAAAGACGACGACATCCCGCCCCTGCGCCACTCTCGTCCTCGCCAACCGCACCATGCGCCTCAGCGCGCCGGCGCCCGCCCGGCGGTCGATCGGGATCATCCCGAGGCGGATCAGATACCACCCGACGAGAGGCAACCAGGCGAGCTCGCCCTTCATGACGATGGCAGGGTCGCGAAAGAGGCGCATCAGGACCAGCGTATCCCAGGCAGACTGATGCTTCAGCGCGTATATCGCCTGGCCGGCGACGCGGTGCTCGCGACCGCGGACTTCGTATGTCAGTCCGACGATACGGGCAAGCAGCCAGAACGTGCCATCGATCCAGAGCCGTGCGACAACCAGCACGGCGGATCGGGGCAGCAGCAGAACCGGCAGGGTGAGGGCGCCGAGCCCCCCGGTCCAGGCGTAGAATGCGGCCTGGAAGGCGAGCGAGCGCAGCCATGTCATCCGCGCACCGCGCCAGGAGAAGAAAGACCGGCAAGCGCGGCGAGGTATTTGTGGAACTCGCTCGCCACCAGCAGGAGCGAGTTGCGCCCACACCACCAGCAGTCGCGCTTGAAGGCCGCCGGGAAGACCGGATGGGGAACGATCCTGATGTCCGGCAGGGCACGGTGGAACTCCAGCAGGCTGCGCGGCATGTGGTAGTTCGCGGTCACCAGAAGCAGCGACCGGCTGCCGACCGCGCGCATCCACTCGGCGGTTTCGCGCGCGTTGCCGGCGGTGTTGTCGGCCGCATAGCCGATGGTGATGCAGCACTCCACGTCGTCCGGCTTCTGCCGCGCCAATTGCAGTAACGCATCCACGTCGATCCCGCGATAGACGCCCGAGACGAACAATTTCTTGCCGCGTCCCTCGGCGAGCAGCCGCAACCCCTCCGACAGCCGGCCCCGGCCGCCGGTGAGCACGACGATGGCGTCGGCTGCGTCCTCCCCTTCCGCCGGGGTGGCGGGAATCCGGTCCGCGTACCAGAGCAGTCCGGCAAACCACGCGGCGAGGACCAGGACGGCGACGCCCAACGCCTGGAACAGCCACCGCATGGCAGAACGCTTCCTGCCACCCAACCGGTTCGGCCGGAAGAACACGGCTCCGCCGTCAACCCACCCGCGACAGCGCACGCATGACCGTCAGCCGCGCGCTTGCCATGCCGAGCGCCGCCACGATGAGCGGCAGTCCCGCGAGTGCGCCCCACTGCAGCGGGGACAACGTCATCTCCGGCAGCATCAGGGCGGTTCCGCCCGGCGCATAGCGGCCGAGCAGGAACAGCGTCGCCGCAGCGAGCGCGCAACCGACGATCCCGCCCTTGATCGCGAGATTGAGGGAGTGGGCGACGAACTGGCGCGCGATTCGGGTGTCCTGGGCGCCCACGAGCCGCATGATCCCGATCGCCTCGCCATGCGCCGCGAGCCCGGCCCGTGTGGCGAAGACCGCGGTCGCGACCGCGGCCAGGGCGAACAGGACGGTGAGCGCGGCGCCGAACGCCTGCAGGGCGCGCGTGAAGTGCAACGCCTTTTCCAGCCACAGCCCGTGTTCGTCGATCCGGGTGCCCGGCACCGCAGCGTCGAGCGCGACCTCCAGGGCGACGATGTCGAGCTCGGCGCCGCGGCGCAGTCGAACGTCGATCAGCGTCGGCAGGGGCAGGGCGTCGAGCCCGGGACCGGTCCCCAGCCAGGGTTCGAGAAGAGCGCGCGACTCCGCCTCGTCGATCGGCGCGGCGTCCTCGATCGCCGGCGTGGCGAGGAGAAGCGCGACGATTTCCGCAACGCGGCTTTGCGTGCCGTCCGAGCTCGCGGGGACCTGGACGGAGATCCGACCGGCGAAGCTGCCGCGCCAGCTTCGTTCGGCCGAGGCGATTGCCATCGCCGCCGCCAGCCCGAGGGCCGCAATGTAAACCGTCGCGGCGATGATCCAGGGGCCGTAACGGCTCGACGCGTCGCGGCCGAGCGGCAGGGCCCGACCCATATAGCGGCGGGCGCCGGTCATCCCGGCCGCCGTGCGAGGCGAATGCCCGCCATGGAACCGAGGCGGCGCAACTCGCCGCCGTCGAGCGCATATGCAAGGTGGCCGAACCGGTTGACCAGCGAATCGTTGTGGGTGGCCACGAGGACGGTCGTTCCGACCTTGTTGAGTTCTTCCAGCAGATGTATCAGCCGAATCGCGGCGTTGTCGTCAACGCTCCCGGTCGGCTCGTCCGCGAGCAGCAGGTCGGGCCGGCCGATGACGGCCCGCGCGATGGCCACCCTTTGCCTCTGCCCGTCCGACAAGGCGGACGGCAGCTCGTCGAGATCCTGTCCCAACCCCACCCAGCGCAAGAGCTCCGTCACGTAATCGCGAATCTGAGTTTCCCTGGCGTTCGAGATGCGCAGCGGCAGCGCGACGTTCTCGGCGGCCGTCAGGTGTGCGATCAGCCCGAATTCCTGGGAGACCACGCCAATCCGCCGACGCAGCGCGGGCTTCTGCTTGCGGCCGATCGTGGAGACGTCCCGATCGAACAGATGCAGCGAGCCGCGGCTGGGTCGAACCGCGAGATAGAGCAGGCGCAGGAGCGACGTCTTCCCCGCCCCGCTCGCGCCGGTCAGGAAGTGGAAGGACCCGGCCTCCAGCGAGAGCGAGATGTCGCGCAGCACTTCCGGACCCGAGCCGTATTGTAGACCGACATTCTCCAGCCGGACGATCTCCGTCTCCGCCGCCACCGAGCCCTCCGCGGTTGCACGGGCAAACTCGCATGAGCAACCGCAATGCGCAAACCTTGTGCTCGCCTTGCCTCCCTATTCGCCCAGCCCTATAAACCGGCATCTCACAGCAGGCGGAACGAAATGATACTTGCCTGCCTTAACTGTTCCGCCCGCTTTCTGGTGCCTGAGGGCGCGATCGGGGTGCGGGGCAGAGTGGTGCGCTGCGGACGCTGCGACCATGTCTGGTTTGCCGCGCCGCCGCCGGAACTCGTTCGGTCCGCCGCCGACTCGGCCGGCCGGCAGCCGGCGCCGTTCTTGGACCCCCCCGTTGCGGCCGAGGAGGCGTTGTCCGCCCCGCCGTTGCGGGATCCGGACGAGCTGCGGATCGACAGGCCGCCCGCGCGCGCGCAGCTTCCGGTGCTCAGGCAGGAACGCAGGCGCTGGCCTGCCCGCGTGGCATGGGCGGCGGTCGCAGCGGTCGCGTTCGCCCTGCTCGCCGCCGGCACGTGGCGCTACCGCGCCGAGATTGCGGAGTCCTGGCCGTTCGCCGAGACCGTCTATTCCGCCGTCGGTGTCGACGCGCTGCCGCACGGATTCGGCCTCGACCTGACGATCGAGAGCTCGGAAAACGCGATCAGGGAGGGCGCCCGGGTGCTTTCGATTACCGCCAGGATCGAGAACACGACGTCGCGGTTCCGCAGCGTGCCGGACATACGCGGCGCATTGTTCGACGAGGACGAGCGCAAGTTGCGTCACTGGACAATCGCTGCCCCGGTGACCAATCTCGCGCCCGACCGGGAGGTCGAGTTCAATACCGAAGTCATTGACCCGCCGCCGGAGGCGGTGCGGATATCGATCGCTTTTGACGAACCAAGGTGACATGTCGGAACACAGACCTGCTATCGAAACGCTGATAACGGAAGAAGACATCGCCGGCCGAGTGATCGGCCTGGCCGGGGAGATCGCCGGGTCCGCCGGCAAGAACCTTCTGATCGTCGTCATTCTCAAGGGCAGCTTCGTATTCGCCGCCGACCTCATCCGCGCGCTCGAACGCGCCGGGGTCGAACCCCAGGTCGATTTCATGACCCTATCGAGCTATGGCGCGGGCACCGAGAGCTCCGGCGCGGTCGCCCTGGTGCGCGATATCTCCGAAGACGTGTCCGGACGCGACGTGCTGATCGTCGACGACATTCTCGAATCGGGCCGCACGCTGGACTTCGCCTGCGACCTGATGCGGACGCGCGGCGCGTCGACCGTGCGGACCTGCCTGCTGCTCGACAAGGCAGGCAAGCGCGACGTTCCGATCGAGGCCGACTATTGCGGGTTCGAGATCGGCGATCGTTTCGTCGTGGGTTACGGGCTGGACTATGCGCACCACTATCGCGGGCTGCCCTTCA
The DNA here is from genome assembly GCA_028821395.1 of Defluviicoccus sp. Classification (GTDB taxonomy): domain Bacteria; phylum Pseudomonadota; class Alphaproteobacteria; order MPNO01; family MPNO01; genus MPNO01. The sequence goes on along the minus strand of JAPPGP010000018.1, from coordinate 11,330 downwards.
TCGGGGTCGTGCAGAGCTGAGCCGACCCGCCGCCCGTGACCCCGGTGAGACTAGAACCGTCTCAGCAGCCGGTCGATGTAGTCGAGCTCCGGTTGCGGCCGGTAGCGCTGACCCGCGCGGTGGCGGAGCTCCTCCAGAATACGCTGGGCGCGTTCGATGGCGCTCTCGTCCGGAATGTCCATGTCGCGGGTGTCGATCCCCATCTCGTTGGGCAGGAAACGGCCCAGGGGATCGCGCCTCAGTTGCAAGGGCCGAAAGTCGCGGTTCAGCCCTATCCCGGTCCCCCGGTCCATCTGCTGCATCATCCGTTGGACGATGCCCTGGCCGGCGCGCTGCAGCGCGTCGATGGCGCGGCCCTGGGGTGCCACCGAATCGCCGGGCGCGTTTCGGTCGAGCGCGCCCGCCGAGTCCCCCATGTTGCGATCCGCATCGTCGAAGGCTCGGCCGGGCGATTGCAGCCCTCCGCCCGGCTGCATCCCCATCCGGCGCAAGGCCTCGCGGAGCCGCTTCAGCGCCTCGCGGAGTTCGCGCTGGGTCATGGCGCCCTGCCGCGAGCTCCGCGGGTCGGGCCGCCCGCTCTGTGGCTGCGATTGACGAAAGCTCCGGTTCATCAACGCTTTCTGCCGTTCGATGAGCTCGCGCAGCTGTTGCAGCGCCTGATTCCCGGCCTGCGCCTGGGGGCTCATCTGCGGCATGCGGCCCGCGCGAAGATTCTCCAGCATGTTCTGCAACGCGGCCAACATCTGACGCGCGGCATCCCGCGCCCCCGACCGCATGAGGTCGCGAATTTGCTGCAGGACGCGTTGCAGGTCGGTGCTCTCCAGCAGGCGCTGGCTGGGGTCGAAGGGCAGCGCCTGCTGCCGGTCCGGAACGTTGCGCATCTGCTGTGCGAGCTCCCGCAGGAACCGATCCAGCGCACCCTGGAGCTCGTCCATCAACCGTTCGAGCTCGGCGTCCGGCGCGTTCCGCGCCAGCGCCTCCATCAGGTCCTGCTGGGCCCGGCGCAAATTGCGCTCGGCGATGGAGAGCTCGCCGTCCTCGATACCCAGCGCGGTGTCCCACAAGAGATCCCTGACGCCGTCGAGCGCGCCGTCTCCCGGCTCGTAGACCAGCCGATGATACGCCGCCGTCAGCGCGAGGAAGGTCGCGGTGCGATCCTGATAGGCGCCCGGGCGGGCCGCGATGGCGCTGAGAGCCTGGGCGATCGCCTCCCTGCGTTCCGGCTCCGTGGTCAGGCGCTTGCGCTGCTCGATGACCTGCCGCGCGACCGGGTGGCGAAAGACGCGCTCGGGCAGCGTGAATCGGGCGTCCTCGCTGGCGGCCTCCTGCCCGGCGCCATCGCGTGCGACGAGACGGATCGCCACCGGCATCCCCGCCCAGCGATGCGGCGTGAGGTCGTGGTAACTCGCCACCTCCGCGGCCTTCGCCCCGGGTCGGGGCAGGGCGAGCTCCAGCGTCTCCACCTCCTTGCCGATCACCGTCCCCCGTTCATAGGTCCGGCGGATCTCCGCCCGGACGCGGTCGAGCCCGTAATCGTCGCTCGCCTTGTAAACCAGCGTCAGGGACTTGCGTTCGCTCGCACCCGGCGGCTTGGCGAAGGCGATGGAGGGCGGCCGGTCCGGAACCACCTCGATCTGCCAGTCGCCGAGAACCCGACCGCCGCCTTCGATCGCCAGCCGGCCGGTCTCCACGATCGGCGCCGTGATCGACGCGTTCCCGGAATCGACCCGCTCGAACGGTTTGCGCGACTCGCCGAGGACCAGCTCCGCGCCGTCGGGCGCGTTGGCGAGCCGCGCGGTGAGCACGCTGCCCGCCGGAACCCGGATCGATGGCGCGACGCCCGGCGCCGGGACCTCGTCGCCCGCCGCCGGGGCGGCGCCGGGAAGCTTGGGAAAGATCGGCGCTTCGCCGGTATAGTCGGGCGGCGCGATCCAGACCTCGAGGATCGATTCGGCGGCCGGCGTGGCATCCCACAGCACCGGGCTCACCGCCTCGCCGAGGCGCTTGCCGGGCTCCGGCCACGCAGCGACCGCCGCGATGACGACGAGGAGCGCGGCGGCGAATCTGATCGCCATCGGATCGCGAGAGGCGACGCCCGGCCGCGGAAGCCCCAGCCTGATGCGGCGGGCCGATCGGGCGACGCGTGCCCTGTGCTCCCGCCACAGCGCCGCAGCGTCCGGCCCGCCCACACCGTCCGCCAGGCGGTCCTCGAGGGTCTCCAGCGGGCGGTGCGGGAACCCGCTCGCGCGTTCCAGCCGACGCCGCGCCGTGTCCGAATCAGGGACCGCGAGGCCGCGGAGGCCGGTCCACAGCAGGACCAGAAATCCGCCGAGGAGCGCGCACAGCACGAGTGCATGCAGCCATCCCGGCAGCAGCGGCAAGACGCCGAACAGCGCGAGCGCGAGGAACAGGACGACGACCGACAGCGCCGGCCAGAGGCCGCGCCAGAGCTGCTCCCAGATCATCGAGGCGCGCGTAGCCAGGAGCTTGCCGCCGTAACGCGGCGGTCTCGGTTCGCTCGCGATCGGTTCGCTCGGGCGGGTCATCGCAGCTTGAGCCCTTCTCCCGCCCCCTATTCAAGCCAGCGCGGCAGGCGGTCGAGCGCCTGGAGCGCCGCCGGATCCTGAAACGGCCGGATCTCGGCATGCGCGCCGTTGTGGACCATAACCTCTCCGACCAGGCCGCGGCCATTATAAAACGACGCCATCACCGCGCCGTATGCACCGGCGCCGGCGATCGCAACCAGATCGCCCTCTTGCAAGATGGGCAGATCCGCTTCCCGGGCAAGCCAGTCGCCCGTCTCGCAGACCGGGCCCACCACGTCCACGGGGCGGGTTTCCCGCCCTGCCGCCGGCTGCGCCACCGGGAGGACGGCATGCTCGGCGCCGTAGAGGGTCGGCCGCAGCAGGTCGTTCATCGCCGCGTCGACGATGACGAACCGCCGGAGCGGCGTTTCCTTCGTATAGAGCACCCTGCTCAACAACACCCCGGCATTGCCCACCAGGCGCCGCCCCGGCTCGACGGTGATCTCGCAGCCCAGCCCGCCGACGGTGCGCCGCACGATGTCGGCGAAACCCGCGAGGCTGGGCGCGGTCTCGTCGGTATAGGTGATGCCGAGCCCGCCGCCGAGGTCCAGGCGCTCGACCGCAAGACCTGCCCGGCGCAGCTCCCGCACGCATTCGGCGAGCACGGCGAAGGCGCTCTCGAAAGACGAGAGGTCGAGGATCTGCGAGCCGATATGGGCGGCAACTCCAACCATGCGGATTCCGGGCGCCCTCGACCCGAGCTGGTAGATCCGTGCCGCGTCCCGGATCGGAACGCCGAATTTGTGCTCGTAGCTGCCGGTCGCGATCCGATCCGCCGTATCGACCGCGATATCCGGATTGACGCGGATCGCCGTGTCAGCGCGCAAATCGAGTGTCGCGGCGACTTCTCCCAACACGGCCAACTCGGCCTCCGATTCGACGTTGAACTGGCCGGTCCCGGCTTTCAGCGCCTGCGCGATCTCGTCCCGCGTCTTGCCCACTCCGGAGAACACGATGTCCGTCGGGCGGATGCCGGCGGCGACCGCGCGCGCGAGCTCCCCGCCCGAGACCACATCGGCCCCGGCGCCGAGCCGGGCAAGAGCCCGGATCACGGCGACGTTCCCGTTGGCCTTCACCGCGTAGCAGATCCTGGCACCGAGGCCCTGGAGCGCATCGGCGAGCTCGCGATACGCGTCCTCCATCGCCGCCTGGGAATAGACATAGACGGGTGTGCCGTAGGCCTCGGAGACCGTTTCGAGCGAGACGCCCTCGGCGTGCAGGCGGCCGTCGCGATAGGCGAAGGCGTTCATTGCGGCGGCGGGCCGGACGGATACTTTCGCGGGAACGAATCCTCCCGCGCTTCCGGCGGCTCCGGATCGCCCTTCCTGCCGCAAGCGGCGAGGAGGCAGGACGACAACGCCGCGGCCAGAAACAGGAAGCTGCGGCGCCGGCTCACAGGAAGCGCTCCCGCGCGCCCCGCACGGCCTCCAGCACCCGCCCCGGCGCGGTGCCGCCGTAGCTGTCCCGCGCCGCGACCGCGCGATCGACCCGGAGCACGTCGTAGACCTCTTCCGTCAGCCCCGGCTCTATCCCCTTCAGAGTCTCGATGGGCAGCCCGGCGAGGTCGCAGCCGGCTTCCTCGGCGCATTTCACCAGCGCGCCGGTGATCCGGTGCGCTTCGCGAAACGGCATGTCGCGTTCGCACACCAGCCAGTCGGCGAGGTCCGTCGCGGTGACGAAACCCCGCTCCGCCGCGCCGCGCATCGCGCGGGTGTCGAACTCGGCATCGCGCATCATCCCGGTCATCGCCGAGATCGCGAGGCCCAGCGTATCGGCCGCGTCGAACAGCGGCTCCTTGTCCTCCTGCATGTCTTTCGAATAGGCGAGCGGCAACCCCTTCATGACCACCAGCAGCGAGGCGAGCGCGCCGACGATGCGGCCGGTCTTGGCGCGCACCAGCTCGGCCGCGTCCGGGTTGCGCTTCTGCGGCATGATCGACGAGCCCGTGGTAAAGCCGTCGCTCAGCCGGGCGAAACCGAACTGCGCCGAACACCAGAGCACCAGCTCTTCGCCGAGCCGCGACAGGTGAGACGCGGCGATTGCCGCGGCGGCCAGGAATTCGAGCACGAAATCGCGGTCCGAGACCGCGTCCAGCGCGTTCGCCGCCGGCCGGTCGAAGCCGAGCGCCGCCGCCGTCCTGTTGCGGTCGATCGGATAGGGCGTGCCGGCGAGCGCCGCGGCCCCGAGCGGGGACTCGTTCAACCGTCTGCGCGCATCCGCCAGCCGCCCGCGATCGCGCCCGAACATCTCCACATAGGCGAGCAGGTGATGGCCGAGGGTGATGGGCTGCGCCGCCTGGAGATGGGTGAACCCCGGCATCACGCTGGATGCGTGCTGTTCCGCCCGGTCGATCAGCACGGCTTGCAGCTCGCGCAGCGCGTCTTCCGCCGCGTCGACGGTGTCGCGCAGCCAGAGCCTGAGGTCGGTCGCCACCTGGTCGTTGCGTGAACGCGCGGTGTGCAGGCGTCCGGCGGCCGGGCCGATCAGCTCGGCCAGCCGGGCCTCGACATTCATGTGAATGTCCTCGCGGCGGCGCGAGAACGCGAACTTGCCGGCGTCGATCTCGTCCATGATCCGGTCGAGCCCCGAGAGCATGGCCCGGCCGTCCGCCTCGCTCACGATTCCGCAGGCGACCAGCATCTCGCAATGCGCCTTCGACGCCCCTATATCATGCGCGTAAAGCCGCTTGTCGAAGTCGATGGAGGCGTTGATCCGCTCCATGACCTCGCTGGGCTCGGCCCCGAAACGGCCGCCCCAGAGCGCCGACGAGCCCGGAGGAACGGATTTCGGATGGGATGGAGTGTCGTTCATCGCTCTTCGAGGCTCATGGGGCGGCGCGCGTTCGGCGCCGTGCTGTCGGTCGCGACGTTCGCCTGGTTCCTCCTCCCGGCGGAAGCCGCGGCGACCCCGCCCCGCACCGGCTGGATGCAGAACTTTACCGTCGCCGAGATGGGCCCGCCAGCGCCGGCCACGGCATTCACCGACCGGAACGGCGAGAGCTATACGCTGGAACGGTTCCGCGGCAAAGTGGTTCTGGTGAATTTCTGGGCCACCTGGTGCGGTCCCTGCGTCCGCGAGCTGCCTTCGCTGAAGCGCCTGAACGCCCGCCTCGGCGGAGACCGGTTCGCGGTTCTCGCGCTATCCCAGGACCTGGGCGGCTGGGCCCGGATCGCGCCGTTCTGGGAAAAGCACGGTCTCGAAGGGCTGACGGCGCTCCACGACCCCAAGGCGCGCGCCGCGCGCGCCGCCAAGGTCCGCGGACTGCCGACGACGGTGCTGTACGGCCGCGACGGGCGCGAGCTCGGCCGCCTTGTCGGACACGCCGAGTGGGATTCGGACGAAGCCCTGGCGCTGCTGCGGCACTACATCGAAGCCTAGACGCGCCACTCCGCCAGGCAGCAGCCGATGAGCGCCTCCGGCATCGGGATGTAGTCGACCATGTCGAAACCCCTGCTGCCGGCGGCGGCGTGCGAGACCACCCAGGCGCGGAGCTCCGCCCCGCCATTGCCGGTGTGTTCCAGCATCGCGTCGAGCTCGGCGGCCAGCCGTTCGTCCGGGGCGTTGCGGAACAGATCGATGCAGGCGTGGTCGAAGGGCTCGTCGATCCACCCCATGGTGGTCTCGCCGATCGAATGGCTGAGCCCGCCGGTGCCGAGCACCGCGACCCTTATGTCTTCCGGATAGCTCTCGATCGCCCGGCGCACCATCTTGCCCCAGGCGAGGCAGCGCCTGGGCGAGGGGAAGGGCTTCTCCACCAGGTTGATGAAGACCGGCACGATGGGCAGCTCCGGATCGAGGCCGAACTGCCAGATGGGCACGCACATGCCGTGATCGAGCTTGAGCCGCATCGAATAGGCGGGGTCGAAATCGGCCGCGAAGGCCTCTTCCAGAATGTGACGGCCGAGCCCTTCATGTCCGGGCAACGTCTCGTGCGGATAGACCGGTTTCATGAACGGCTCCGGCGGCCCTTCGTGTTCGGCGCCGATGCCGACGCAGAACGCGGGCATCACGTCGAGGAAGAAATTGACCCAGTGATCGGTCGAATGGATCACCAGCACATCCGGTCTCGCCGCCTTGAGGCGGTCGCCGAGATCGCCGAAACGGGTCGCCACCCAGTCCCGCGTCTCGTGTTTCAGGGTATCCCAGTTGCGCGCGATGTTCGGCCCGTGCGAGGCCGCGAAGCTGCCGACGAACTCAGCCATTTGCCGCCCTCCGCTCGTCCTTCTCGCTACGGAGCGCGCTCAGCGCTTCGATCGACCCCGCGTCGTCGTAGCCGCAGATCAGCAGATAGAAGCGCAGCAGGTAGGGGTTCGCGTGCGGCTGGATCTTCGCCAGGTCGTCGTCCATCAGGGCCTGGCGCATCTCCGGCGCGAAGGGGTAGCCGTCCAGCACCGCCGCGCGGTCGTCGCGCCAGCGCTCCTTCCCGCCCGGACCCTGAAGGTCGAACATCAGCTTGTTGAGCCAATAGTCGGTCATCGCGGCCTCCGCGTCGCATCCGCCGGATTGTAGACCTTGCGGGCGGCGATGCCGACCGCAAAACGACTCAACGGGTGGGCGTCGGGGTGTCGCCGGAATAGTCGTAGAAACCGCGCCCCGACTTGCGGCCGAGCCAGCCCGCCTCGACGTATTTCACCAGCAGCGGGCAGGGCCGGTACTTGGTGTCGGCGAGGCCCTCGTAGAGCACCTGCATCACGGCGAGGCAGGTGTCGAGTCCGATGAAGTCGGCGAGCTGCAAGGGTCCCATCGGATGGTTGGCGCCGAGTCGCATGGCGTTGTCGATCGCTTCCACGCTGCCCACGCCCTCGTGCAGGGTGTACACCGCCTCGTTGAGCATCGGCAGCAGGATGCGGTTGACGATGAAGGCGGGGAAGTCCTCGGAATTGACCGGCGTCTTGCCGAGCGCGAAGGTGAGCGCCTCGATCGCCTCGAAGGTCTCCCGCGCGGTGGCGATACCCGGGATCAGCTCGACGAGCTGCATCGCCGGCACCGGGTTCATGAAGTGCATCCCCATGAACCGCGCAGGGCGGTCGGTCGCGGCGCCGAGACGGGTGATCGAGATCGACGAGGTGTTGGAGGCGATGATCGCATCGTCCCTGATCTCGGTGACGACGCGCTTGTAGATCTCCCGCTTGACCTCCTCGTTCTCGGTGGCCGCCTCGATGATCAGGTCGCAATCGGCGAACAGGCTGTATCCGGACCCGGTCTCGATCCGCGCCAGCGCCTCGGCCTTCTGGTCCTCGGTCATGCGGTTGCGCCGGACCTGGCGATCGTAGTTGGCCGCGATCGCATCCAGCGCCTTGCCCACCTGGTCCTTCGAAATGTCGCCCAGCACGACATCGAAGCCATGCGCCGCGCAGACATTGGCTATACCGCTGCCCATCTGGCCGGCGCCGATGACGCCCACCCTGCGAATCGGAGCCGCGTCGATCGACCCGGGGCTCGCTGCGGCCGCGCTCATCGCGGCTTGACCCCGGCCTTGTCCAGCGCCTCGGCGAGAGCCGGCAGCGCCTTGAACAGATCGTCGACCAGACCGTAATCGGCGATCTGGACCATCGGCGCCTCTTCGTCCTTGTTGATGGCGACGATGACCTTGCTGTCCTTCATGCCGGCCAGATGCTGGATCGCGCCCGAAATGCCGACCGCGATGTAGAGCTCGGGCGCGACCACCTTGCCGGTCTGGCCGACCTGGAAGTCGTTCGGCCGGTAGCCCGCATCCACCGCCGCCCGCGAAGCGCCCACCGCGGCGCCGAGCCGGTCGGCGATGCCCTCCACCAGGTGAAAGTTGTCCGAGGACTGCATGCCGCGCCCGCCGGAGACCACGACCCGGGCGCTGGTGAGCTCGGGGCGCTCGGACTTGGAGAGCTCCTGGCGCAGGAACCTCGACAGCGCCTGCCCCTCGCCCGCGGCCACCGGTTCGATCACCGCATCGCCGTCGAGCGCGGCCGCGGCGAAGGCGGTGCCGCGGACGGTGATCACCTTGATCGGGTCGCGCGAGCGCACGGTCGCCATCGCGTTGCCGGCATAGATCGGACGCACGAAGGTGTCCGCCGCAAGCACCTCGACGATGTCGGAGATCTGGGCCACGTCGAGCAGCGCGGCGACCCTCGGGGCGAGGTTCTTGCCGGTGGTGTTGGCCGGGAACAGGATCTCGGAATACGCGCCAGCGAGAGCGACCACCAGCGGGGCCACCGCCTCGGCGAGCAGATGATCGTAGGCCGCGTCGTCGGCATGGCGGACGCGGGCGATGCCGGCGATCTTCGCCGCCTGCTCGGCGACCGGGGCGGTTCCGCCGCCCGCCACCAGGACGTCGATCGCGCCGCCGAACGCGGCTGCGGCGGTCGCGGCATTCAGCGTCGCCGGGTCGAGCGCCGCGCCGTCATGCGCGGCGATGACAAGGGCCGCCATCAGATCACCCCCGCCTCGTTCTTGAGCCTGTCGACCAGCTCCTCCACGTCGGCGACCCGCTTTCCGCCGGCCCGGCCAGGAGGGTCCTCCACCTTCAGCGTTTCCAGCCGGGGCGCCACGTCGACTCCGAGCTCGTCCACCGCGATCTGGTCGATCGGCTTCTTCTTGGCCTTCATGATATTGGGCAGCGATGCGTAGCGCGGCTCGTTGAGCCGGAGGTCGGTGGTGACCACCGCCGGGACCGCGAGCCCCACCGTCTCCAGCCCGCCATCGACCTCGCGCGTCACCTCGGCGCCGTCGCCGGTCAGCACGATGTCGGACGCGAAGGTGCCCTGCGGCCAGCCGAGCAGGGCGGCCAGCATCTGGCCGGTCTGGTTGCTGTCGTCGTCGATCGCCTGCTTGCCGAGGATCACCAGCCCCGGGCTCTCGCGCTCGACCAGCGCCTTGAACAGCTTGGCGACGGCGAGCGGCTGCAGCTCCTCGTCGGTCATCACGTGGATGCCGCGATCCGCCCCCATGGCGAGCGCGGTGCGGATGGTCTCCTGACACTGCCGCGCGCCCATCGAGACCGCGACGATCTCGTCCGCCGTCCCCGCCTCCTTCATGCGGATCGCCTCCTCGACGGCGATCTCGTCGAACGGGTTCATCGACATCTTGACATTGGCCGTCTCGACGCCGGTCCCGTCGGCCTTGACGCGGACCTTGACGTTGTAGTCGACGACCCGTTTGACACCCACAAGTACCTTCATGGAAGGGCTTTCCCGAATCCTGAGAGGGTCATGGAGGGAGGGCCGTGGCGGCGTCCGAGGCCGTCCAACCATCGGCTTCCCACCGAGGCGCCGAACATAGTGTCCGGCACTTCAAGCTGTCAACGAACCGCGCCGCACGCTCACTCCCGGCCGAACAGCACGGCGAGAGCCACCAGGGCGATGGCGCCGAATTGCAGGATCACCCGGGCCTGCATGAACCTGTTGCCGTATTTCCGGTTGAACTCGCCGCCGCGCGCCATGCCGATCAGGCCCATGGCGAGGACGCCCAGCACGGCGGCGAGGGCGACGGCGATAAGGACCGAGCCGGTGGTCGTCATGGCCGAGATATACGGGCCCCGGTGCGTGCCCGCCAGCGAATTCGAGCAACCGCCCGCCATGCTATAAGGCGGAAATGGGCTTCCTCGACCGCATCGCCGAGTGCAACGCGCACGACCTTTCGGGCTTCCTGCCGTTTTGCATCGGCGACGCCCGGCCCGGCTGGGTGAAGCCCGGCTTCGCCCGCCGCCTGGAGGCATTTCCCGAGACCTTCGCGGTCGACGAAGAGAGCGTCCGGACGGTCCCGGCGCTCAACGATTTCGAGTCCCGGACCGGGGCCGTGGAGCGGGTCTTGCGCGCGCTTTCCGATGCCGGGACGTTGGGGCGCTGGCGCGACGAGGCCTATCCCGTGGGCGGTACGCTCGCCGGCCCGCATCTGATGCTGATGGACCGTTCGGCGGTCCCTTACTTCGGGGTTCGCGCCTTCGGCGTCCATGTCAACGGCTATGTCCGCGACGGCTCCCGCATCCTGATGTGGATCGCCCGCCGCGCCCGGGACAAGGCCACCTACCCTGGCATGCTGGACAATTTCGTCGCCGGCGGGCAGCCTGCGGGGATCGGGCTGATGGACAACGTGATCAAGGAGGCTGGCGAGGAGGCCGGGGTCCCCGCCGATCTCGCCGCGACAGCGCGTCCCGCGGGGGCGGTGTCCTACTGCCAGGAGACCGGCGAAGGGCTGAAGCCCGACGTCATGTACTGCTACGATCTCGAGCTGCCCGCCGGGTTCGAGCCCGAGCCCCGGGACGGCGAGATCGAGGAATTCTACCTCTGGCCCGTCGAGCGGGTGATGGAGACCGTGGCCGACACCGCCGCGTTCAAGTTCAACTGCAACCTCGTCTGCATCGATTTCTTCGTCCGCCATGGGCTGATCGACCCGGAGTCGGCGGACTACTTGGATATCTTGCGCGGTCTCCGGCAGTGAACGCCCCCGCCGCCGCCACGTCATGACCGGACTTGCTCGGGGGACGGGGCATGACGGCGCGGCGGAGAGGGCCGGGTCGACCACGCCCGAAACGGGCGCGCGAGGTGGCTGGCTGGGTGTGCCGACTCCGAGTAGCCTTCCGGGATTACCGCACCTGCCGAGGTGGAAACCATGCGGATTGCCCGGATGCTGACCTTGGGGTTGGCCCTCGTCTTGACTGCCTGCGACATACCGCTGGTGCCGGGGATCTAGCGGCCAAGGGCGGGGTAGGCCGCCCCCGGTCAGAACCGTGCGGTGAGGCGGGCGCGGGCGTGGTGCACCGGCGTGGCGCCC
>JAPPGP010000259.1 GCA_028821395.1 Defluviicoccus sp. | reverse complement strand
GAAAGCACGTAGCCGCGATCGGCGTCGACGATCACGCCCGGCGGCCCACACGCGCGCCGCGTGCTGCGCGCCGGGCTCGCCGCGCCGCTCCGTCAGATCGCCGACAATGCCGGGCATGACGGCAGGGCGGTCGCCGCCCGGCTGGCCGAGTCCGGGGATGCGGCGCTCGGCTTCGACGCGGTCGCCGGCGAGGTCCGCGACATGGCCGCGGCCGGCATAAGCGATCCGCTCGACGTGGTTTCGGCGGCGCTGCGCCACGCCGCATCGGTGGCGGGGATGATGCTGACCGCCGAGGCGGCGCTCGCCAGGCCCCCGCCGCCGCCATCGGGGGAGCCCGAAGGCTTCGGCCCGACCACGCCCGATTTCCGCGCCGACGAGCTCGAAGACCTGGGTCTTGCCTGAGCCGGCGCGGTGCGCATTCTGTCCGCCGACACCGAACGGAGGGGAGCCGCCATGACCAGCGATGCCGTGACCAGGAACACCGTTGGCTGGATCGGCGCCGGGCGCATGGGCTATCCCATGGCCGAGCTGCTGCTCAAGGCCGGCGCCGACGTGACCGTCTACAACCGGACGGCCGCCAAGGCGGAGCCGCTCGCCGCCCATGGTGCGAGTATCGTCGCCAGCCCCGCCGGCCTCGCCGACCGCGACGTGGTGTTCGCCATGGTCGCCGGGCCCGACGATCTGCGCGCGGTGATCTCGGGTCCGGGAGGGCTGCTGTCCGACCCCGCCGCGACCCCTCGCATCGTCGTCGATTGCTCCTCGGTGGACGAGGAGGCCTCGGAGGACGTGCGCCGGGCGCTCGCCGAACGCGGCGCGCAATTCCTCGCAGCCCCGGTCAGCGGCAACGGCAAGGTGGTCAAGGCGAGGAAGCTCACCATCGTCTCCTCCGGCCCGAGAGACGTGTTCGACGAGGTCCGCGCGCTGCTCGAGGCGATGGCGCCGTCCGGCGTGACCTGGGTCGGCGAGGGCGACCTCGCGCGGACCTGCAAGATCTGCCACAACGTGATGCTCGGCGTGGTCATCCAGTGTCTCGCGGAGATCACCGTGCTCGCCGAGCGGGCGGGCGTTCCGCGCTCGGCCTTCCTCGAATTCATCAACGCCTCGGTGATGGGCTCGACCTTCACGCGCTACAAGTCGCCGGCGCTGGTCAATCTCGACTACACCACCACCTTCACCCCGCCGCTGCTGCGCAAGGACCTCGATCTCGGCCTGTCGCTCGGCCGCGCGCTCGACGTGCCGATGCCGGTCGCCGCGCTCACCCGCGAGATCCTCTCGACAGTGGTGGGCAAGGGGCATACCGACATCGATTTCTCCGTCCTGCTCCAGCACGAGGCCGAAGGCGCGGGCCACCAGCTGGTGGCCGAGGACGTCACCGTCGACGACGGGTTGGGATAGTTTTACGACGAAACGCCGAAAGGAGAATGCAATGGCGAAGGGCTACTGGGTGAGCTGCTACAGGGAGATCAAGGACCCGGACGCGCTGGCGGCGTATGCCAAGCTGGCGGGGCCGGCCGTGCAGGCCGGCGGCGGGAAGTTCCTCGCGCGCGGCGGGCGGATCGAGGCTTTCGAGGCGGGCGTCAAGGAACGCACCGTCGTGGTCGAGTTCCCGAGCTTCGAACAGGCGCTCGCCACCCATGACGGTGCGGACTACCAGGCCGCGGTCGAAAGGCTGGAAGGCGCGGTCGAGCGCGACTTCCGGGTGATCGAGGGCGTCGACTGAGGCGTCCTTTCGCACGCCGCCCCCCATCACGTCATGGCTGGCCCCCGGACTGTGATCCGGGGCAAGTCCGGGCATGACGGGTACACCGCCCTACGCCGCCATCAGGGTCTCGGCGCGGTCGTAGTCGAAGGCGATGGGGTCGATCTCGCCGGCGTGGATCTGGGCGACCCGCTCGGGCGGGAGCGGGTTGGAGAACTGGCCGTTCCGCATCGTTACGCGGGCCTTGAGCAGGTCGGCGACCAGCGCCTCCATGCGCGCCCACTCCGCCTCGTTCATGCCCTCGGCGTCGAGCCCGACAATGCCGCCCAGCATGTGCTCGAACTCGTCATCGTAGACCCTGGCGCAGGCCTCGGCGATCAGCGCGTCGTTGCCGCCGCGCCCGCCAATCCGCATGCCCTCGCGGAACAGCGTGCAATACCCGCCCTCCGAGAACTTCGAGGCGCGCACGCCGATCTCGCCGTGCTCCGCGAGCGTCTTGTAGCGCAGTTGGGTGAGCGCGTTGTCCTCTTCCCAGCCCTGGCAGCGATGCGGGTCGAGCTTCGGCGTCCCTGCCGGGCGGATCGCGTCGTAGACGTCGGCGAAGGCGACCAGGTGGGTGAACTCCTCGTACAGCCCCTCCAGAAGGTCGCGGATGCGGTGGCGCGACACCTCGATGTCCATCCTGGGCAGGACCTCCAGCACCTCGGTCAGCGGCCCCATGATGACGCCCCGGTTGCCGTAGTCGCCGACGCCCGAGCCCTTGAACTCCTTGAACACCTGCAATTCGAGCCAGCGCAGGTCGGTCTCGATGGTGCGCCGGGGCCAATCCCAGTAGGTGCGGACGACCTCCGCCTCGCCCGCGAACAGGGGGGCGGCGGATTCGATCAGGCGGCGAAGGGGCGGGCTCAGCGCCATCGGGCGGTACTCCGGCTCTGGGGGTGGACTCCTCGCGAAGCGGTATTGCTAATGAACGCTCCGGCCGCGCGCAACAATGCTCCGGCGCCCCTGGAAGGCTTCGCAGGCGATGGACCTCGACCTCGCATTCGCGGCGACCGTGGCGCTTGCGTTCACCGCCGCCGGGATCACCAAGGGCGTGGTCGGGCTTGGCCTGCCGCTTGCCGCGATCGCCGTGTTGACCATCCCCATGGGGCTCAGGGAGGCGGTGCCGCTGATCATCGTGCCGGTGCTGGTCACCAATGCCTGGCAGATGACCCGTGGCGGCATGCTGGTCCCGCTGTTGCGGCGGTTCTGGACGATGATCCTGCCGCTCGGCATCGGCGCCTGGCTCGGCACGGTGCTGCTCTTCGTCATCGACGAGACGCTGGTCGGCGCCCTCCTGGGCGCGGTCATCATCGTCTATTCGCTGGTCAACATCTTCGCCGTCCGGTTTCGCGTCCCGGCCGCGCACGAGGCCTGGTACTCGCCCGGCGTGGGGCTGCTGTCGGGGCTGCTGACCGGCTTGACCGGCTCGGTCGGCGGCCCGGTCGCGATCTATTTCCAGGCGCTCGGGCTCGACCGCGAGACCTTCCTCCAGGCGGCGAGCCTCGCGTTTTTCCTCACCGCGCTGCCCTGGGGCGGGACGCTGATCGCCGAGGGCGCGCTGACCGTGGAGACCGCGGCGATCGGCGCGGCCGCGCTGCTGCCGTCCTTCGCCGGCATGTGGATCGGCCAGGGAATCGGTGCCCGGCTGTCGCAGGAGGTGTTCTCCAAGGGCGTGTTCGGCTTCCTGATCCTGATCGGGGCCAATCTGATCCGCCGGGCCATCGTTTGAGCGAACGGAGCGCGTGAGACATGCGGAAACTCCCCGTCTACCGGACCCCCGAAGAGCAGCGCGCGCTGTTCCCCGAAATCTCCGGCAACGCGGTCAACGGGCGCGGCGAGCGCAGCCCCCGGAGGCCGAGCCCGCTGTTCTGGCACTACGGCGTCGATATCCCGCACAAGGCTTTGCAGGACTACTACATGGAGCGCTTCGAGGCGTTTCCCGAGCTGCAGGACTTCCACCTCAAGTACGGCGGTCGCGGCAAGCGCACGCCGCCCGAGAAGCCCGAAACGCCGGTGACCGACACGCCCGAAGGCTGGTCGCACCGGGTGAAGGAGCGCGCGCTCGCGAGCGAGGGCGACCTGGTGGGTATCGCCCGGGTGGACCCCGGCTGGGTGTTCGAGGGCTACGAGGCGCCGGAGCCCTGGATCGTGGTGATCGGCGTCGCCATGGACCACGGCGAGCTCGCCAAGGCGCCGGCGATCCCCGCCGCGGTCGAGACCATGACGCAGTACAACCGGGGCACCCGCGCGGCGCGGGCGGTGGCCAACTTCATCCAAGGGGCGGGCTACCACGCCCGGCCGCATGGCGGGCCGGCGGCGGGGCCGGTGACGCTGATCCCGGCCGCCATCGAGGCCGGGCTGGGCGAGCTCGGCAAGCACGGCTCGATGATCAACCGGAGCTACGGCTCGTCCTTCCGCCTCGCCGGCGTGCTGACCGACCTGCCGCTGGTCGGCGACGGCAGGGACGTGTTCGGCGCCGACGATTTCTGCACCAGCTGTCACGTCTGCACCGATGCCTGCCCGCCGGACGCGATCTCGCGCGACCGCGAATGGGTGCGCGGGGTCGAGCGCTGGTATGTCGATTTCGACAAGTGCATCCCGTATTTCAACGACACCCAGGGCTGCGGCATCTGCATCGCCGTCTGCCCGTGGAGCCGGACCGGCACCGCGCCCCGGCTCGCCGAGAAGATGACCCGCCGCCGCGAGCGCCTGGGCGGCCGGGGCTGACGCACTTCCGGTCGGTGTCCGCCCTGGCAGGATCGGGCGCACATGCCAAACGTTGACCTCACGCCGGGCCTCGCCCGCCTGAGCGAGCCCGACCGCACGGACGCCTTCCCGTTCGAGCGCTTGCGGAGGCAGCGGAAATGGTCGGAGCCATCATCGCCGCGGCAATGACGGGTCGACGCCCACGACCGATAACCTATCGAAAACAGTACCACTGTGCTCCGGGTCGCGGAGCACGTCGCAAGCGTGCATCAGCCTGACGGGACCGTGTCGCCCGTGTAGAAGGCCGCCGTGCGCTGCGCCGCGGCGCGCGCAGCGTCGGGGTCCGTTCCCGCTGCCTCGGCCGCCCGGCCCCACGCCGCGCTGCTGCCGACGATGAGCGCCCTTCCGTCACGGGTCGTGTGGAACGTTGCTCCGTCCAGCTTGGGCTCGTTCGGCCGCGTGAGATGCAGCTCCATCCCCAGCAAGCCCATCTCCCAGCCAACGCCGACGGCACCGGGACCGAACTCGTGCCAGTGGTCCGACACCGGCGCGGTATGCGTGATCGCAAGGCGCGAGCGGCCGGTACCGTCGTTGCACAGACGCGCCTCCACCCAGCTCACGTCACCGCCGAACTCCCACGTCAGCCCGAGATGCGAGGGACGCTCGCAGTGCCTGATCGTGCCGCCTGCGTTTCCCTCCAGTTGGTAGCGACCGCCGGGTTCGAGGCGGCCGCTGACCGGCAGGAACCAGCGCGGGATTCGTTCCGCGCTCGTCACGGCGTCCCAGAGGTCCTCCACCGTCGTCGCGTAGCTGCGGGCGAGGGTGACCGCGCGCGCGGCCTGTCCGTCGCGCTCCAGGGACGACACTGTGCGCTCCACGGCGCCGAGGAGGCGTTCGACATCCAGGTCCATGGCTGCTCCGTTTCGTCAAGCGGGCGGTCACTTGAGTCCATGCCACTGCGTACAGCAAATCAAGCCGCGCGGACAATGGCTCGGACCGCCCGCAAGGTCGCGGACCGTCCGACAACCGCAAGTCGGAAGCCCGCCCAACGGCGGCGCGCCTCGCCGAGCGCGGGCACCTCGTCGAGGCGGCGGAGAAGGTCGGAACCATCATCGCCGGGGCGATG
>JAPPGP010000181.1 GCA_028821395.1 Defluviicoccus sp. | reverse complement strand
ACCTCGATCTCGCCGTCGGGCGAGCGGTCGACGAGCTGGTCGAGCGCGAGCCTGGCCCGCCCGAGATGGGTCTCCAGATCGGGGCCGTCCTCGGCGAGCGATGCGAACCAGAAACCGCGATAGCTGTCGGCTCTCGGCGCCTTGCGGATGTGGAAGCCGGGGTCCGCGATGTCGAACCGCGTGCCCTCGTAGCCCTTGGCGCCCGGCACGCTCTCCAGCCTGCCGTCGAGCTCGAACATCCAGGCATGGTAGGAGCAGCGGAACAGCTTGCCCGCATTGCCCTTGCGCGCCGAGCAGATCTGCGCGCCGCGATGCGGGCAGCGGTTGTAGAGCACGTTGATCTCGCCGTTCAGATCGCGGGTCATCAGCATCGGCTGGCGGCCGACGCGGGCGAGGTAGTAGTCGCCGGGGTTCTTCACCTGGCTCTCGTGGCCGATATAGATCCACAGCCGCTCGAAGATCCGTTCCATCTCCAGGTCGAAGATCCCGGGATCCACATAGGCCTTCCGGTGCACCCGGTCGGGCTCGACCAGGGCGGCGATTTCGTTCTCAGACCAGGTCATCGCATCTCTCCCACAGGCGGCCCGATCATTGCGACTCGCCCGCGGATTGGCTAGAGCATTTTCACGCGAATTGGAAGTTGCAGCGGAGGGAGAACGGAACAGTGGCCGAATTCGACGATCGTGCGGTGCTCATCACCGGCCCTGCCAAGGGCATGGGAGCGCGGATCACAAGGCAGTTCGCCGAGGAAGGGGCGGATCTGGTGCTCGCCGGGCGCGACACCGCGGCCATCGCGCCGGTCGCCGAAGAGGCCAAGGCGATGGGACGCGGCGCCATCGTCGCGCCCTGCGACGTGACCGACGCAAACGCCGTCGAGGCGGCGGTGCAGGCGGGGCTCGACGCCTATGGCAAGATCGACGTGCTGGTCAACGTCGCCGGCGGCACCGGCCCGCTGGGCCGCTCGTCGTGGGAGATCGAGCCCGCGGATTTCGACCGGATCGTCGAGCTCAACATGAAGGGGGCGTGGCTCACCATGCGCGCGGTGATGCCGCACATGATCGACCGGCGCTACGGCAAGATCGTCAATGTCGGCGGCACGTTCGGGCTGCGCGGCCGCCAGGGACGGATGGCCTATTCGGCGTCCAAATGGGGCTTGCGCGGGATCACCAAGTCGACCGCGCTCGAGGCCGGACCGCACAATATCAACGTCAACTGCGTCTGCCCCGGCATGGTCGACGGGCCGCGCTTCCGCAAGGTCTGCGCCGAGCGCGCCGAGCGCCTCGGTATCACCCCGGAGGAGGCGCGCCGCCAGCACGAGGAGGAATACGCGCTGAAGCGGATTTCCACCGATTCGGACGTTGCCGAGGCGGTGCTCTTTTTCGCCAGCGACCGGGCGCGTAACATCACCGGCCAGGACCTCGCCGTAGACGGCGGCTGGGTGATTTAGGAGGGCTGCGATGAAAACGGTCGATCTCCTGATCAAGGGCGGGGCGGTGGTCTCGCCGTCCGCCACGATCGAGGCGGATATCGCGATCGACGGCGAACGCGTCGTCGGCATTGCCGCGGGCGAGATGTCGCCGCCGGCGCGGGAGACCGTCGATGCCAGCGGGCTTCATGTCCTCCCCGGCGCGGTCGACAGCCACGTCCATTTCCGCGAGCCCGGCTACGACTACAAGGAGAACTGGCAGACCGGCACCGCGGCGGCGGCCTGCGGCGGCACCACCACGGTCTTCGAGATGCCCAACACCCATCCGCCGACCGGCACGCTGGAAGCGTTGCGCGACAAGCAGGCCCGGGCGAAGCGGCAGGCGCATGTCGATTACGGCATCTACGGGCTGCTGGACGAGAACAATATCGACGTTCTCGAGGACCTGACGCGGGCCGGCGTCAGCGGCTTCAAGTGCTTCATGGGAAACACCTTCGGCGACCTGCCGGCACCGTCCGACGGGGCGATGCTGGAGGGGTTCGAGATCCTGGCGAGGCTCGGCATGCGCTGCACCGTGCATGCGGAGAACGCCTCGATCATGGCGCGGCGCGAAGCGAAGATGAGGGAGGCCGGGCGCAACGACGCCCCCGCCCATCTCGCCGCCCGACCGGAGATCTGCGCCGTCGAGGCGGTGGGCCGCGCCACCGCCTTCGCCGAGTGGACCGGTGCGAGGCTCCATATCGCTCACAAGTCGTCGGCGGACGGGCTCGACCTGGTGCGCCGCGCCAAGTCGCGCGGCGTCGACGTGACGGTCGAGACCTGCCCGCAATACCTGATCTTCACGGTCGACGACATGGACGCGCTGGGCGGGCAGCTCCGGGTCAACCCGCCGATCCGCGAGAAGGGCCATGGCGAGGCGCTGTGGGCGGCGCTGCATGACGGGACGATCGACATGATCGCCACCGACCACGCCCCACATCTGCCGGAGGAGAAGGCGTCCAACAGCATCTGGGAGTGCGAGTGCGGCTTTCCCGGCGTCGAGACCCAGATGCCGATCATGCTGACCCAGGTGGCCGAGGGCCGGCTTACGCTCAACCAGTATGTCCAATGGTCCGCCGCGGCGCCGGCCAGGGCCTGGGGCTGCTATCCGCGCAAGGGGCTGATCGCGCCGGGTTCGGACGCCGATATCGCCATCGTCGACCTCGCGGCGGAGGGGCGGATCTCGCGCGAGGCGCTGCATTCGCGCAGCCACATGACGCCCTGGCACGGTTTCGAGACCCGGGGTCGGGTGGTGCACACGCTGGTGCGCGGCAGGATCGTGGTTCGCGACGGCGTGCTGGCGGACGCGGCGGGCTGGGGCCGCCCGGTCGTCCAGGACATGCCGGAGCCGGCGCCGCGCAATGTCGACAAGACGACCGCGGCGATCACCGCCTACCGGCCGGACTGAGCGAGCCCGAGCAGCTCCTCGACCACGGCGAGCTGGATCTCCGCCGCGGGCGCCAGTTGATCGGTCGGCACCCACTCGTTCGCGGCATGGCCCTGATCGGCCGCGCCGGGGCCGAAGGTCAGAATCTCGATCCCGTCATCGGAAAAATGGCGCCCGTCGCTGGCGCCAACCGCGACGAGTTCGCGCAGCGGTTGGCCCGTCACCCGCCCGATCGCGCGGTGGAATGCCGCGATGCAGGGCGCATCGCCCGCCGAAGCGAAGCCATTGGTGCCGGTCAGGAATTCGAACGCGTAGCTTACCTCCGGCTCGCCCGAGGTGGCGAGCGCGGCCTCCATCTCGGCGAAGGCTTCGTCCGTCTTTTCTTCCGGTAGCGTGCGCCGGTCGATCTCGATGACGCACTCGCTGGGCACCGCGTTGGTGTTGTGGCCGCCGCGGATGGTGCCGATGTTCATGGTCGATTTGAGCCTGCGCCGACGGCGCACCGCGAGCCTCGGGACCAGCTCGCGCTGCAGGGTCTCGATCAGCCGCATCATGCGGAGGATCGCATTGTCGCCGGCCGCGGGGTCGCCGGCATGGGCCGCGCGGCCGCGCGCGGTGAGCCGCGACCAGAATACGCCGCGCTCCTCGGCGATCGTCTGGAGCTGGGTCTGCGCGCCGATGATCAGGTAGTCGGGCCGAACCGCCCCCATTTCGCGCAAATAGGCGAGCCCGTCGGTACCGAGCCGCTCCTCGTCGCCGACGAAGGTGAACACGATTTCGCCGGTTCGCGGCCCGCCGGCCTGGGCGATGCGCTCGGCCAGCCAAAGCTGGACCGCCATCGCGGCCTTGCTGTTCCCGGCGCCGAGGCCGTGCAGACTGCCGTCGATCTCGGTGGCGACGAAGGGGTCGGTGAGCCAGTCCTCGCGATTGCCGACGGCGACGGTATCGGCATGGGCGTTGAACACCAGCGTCGGTTTGCCCTCGCCCATGCGCCCGACGGTGTTGGCGACGCCCTCCGCGCGGGACAGGGTCTCGACCGCGTATCCGGCGGCGGACAGGCGGTCGGCCGCATAGGCGCAAATCGCCGTCGTGTCCCCCGGCGGGTCGGTGGACCGAATGGCGATAAGGTCTCCCAGGATGGCCTTGATCGCGTCGGTTGTCCGTTTGCGTTCCATGGCACGACCGATTGAAATGAGCCCCCACCCGAAGGGAGGCCTTAATGCCCGAAGCGACGCCCGACGGCAACATCGTCGTCATCCGCGGCGGAACGATTCTGCCCTGCGACGGCTCGATCCGGACGATCGAGAACGGCGAGGTCTGGTTCTCGGGCGGCGCGATCCGCGCGGTCTGCGCGGCGGGCGGCTACGCGCCGCCGCCGGCCGCGGAGGTTACCGCCGTCGAGGCCGATGGCCGCATCGTCATGCCTGGGCTGATCAACGCCCATTCGCATTCCTACTCGGCGCTGCTCAAGGGCACCGTCGATGCGGTGCCGCTCGACCTCTACATGATCCGCGCGATCGCCGGCGGCAGCGACCGCACCCCGCGCGAGATCTTCGTATCCGCCCAGGTCGATTGTATCACGCTGCTGAAATCGGGCGTCACCTCGGTGATCGACCACTATTCCGAACGCCCGCAAACCACCGCCGAGGGTCTCGGGGCGGTCGCGGCCGGCTACCGCGAAGCCGGGCTGCGCGCCCGCATCGCACCGATGTTCGCCGACCTGCCCTATCTCGACACCGTGCCGATCGATGCCGCCCGCCTGCCGGACGACTTGCGGGCGTTCTACGAACGCATGAACCCGCCCGACGCCGAAGCCTACTTCGCGACCGTCGAGGCGGCGCTCGCCAGCCTCGATACCGCGGACGGGCGCCTCGGGCTGCTGCTCGGGGTGGACGGGCCGCAGCGATGCTCTGACGCGCTGATCGAAATGACGGCGGACGCGAAGAAACGCACCGGGCTCGGGCTCCATACCCATATGCTGGAGGCCAAGACGCAGGCGGCGATGCGCGCGCCCGCCGAGGGCTTCGTGGCCCGGCTCGCGCGGCTCGGGATCGTCGACGACAAGAGCTCGTTCGCCCATTTCGTCTGGTCGGCCGAAGACGACATCGCCGCCGCCCGCACGGCGGGGCTCACCGTCATCCACCCGGCGCCGTCCAACATGATGCTGGGCTCCGGCGTCTGTCCGATGCTGCGCCTGGTGGAGGCCGGGATCCCGGTCGCGTTCGGCTCGGACGGGACGAATTGCAGCCCGGCGGCGCTGCTCGAGCCGGTCCGCGTGGCCACCTATCTCTCGCGGCTGACCGAGCCCGACCCCGACAGGTGGATCGACGCGCCCGGCATGCTGACGCTCGCCATGCAGGGCGGCGCCCGGGCGATGGGCGAGCCCGGCCGGATCGGCATTCTCGCCCCCGGCGCGCGGGCCGACATCCTGGTCGTCGACACGCGCAGCCACTGGCACTTGCCCATGGGCGATCCATGGCGGCACATCCTGTTCTACGAGCAGGGCGCCGGCACCGAGCATGTCTGGATCGACGGCCGCCAGGTGGTGCGCGACGGCGCGGTGCTGACGATCGACGAGCACGCCGTCCTCGCCGAGGCGACGGAGATCGCCGCCCGCCTCGCCGAGAGCATGGGCGACCGCGAGGACTTTATCGCCCGGCACCACGCCCCGTTCCGCGCCATGCTGCTCGACACCCACGCGAGCGATATCGGCATCGAACGGCTGATCCGGCTGCGCTGAGCCCAGCTCCAACCGCGCTGTGCTAGCCCGGATACGTCACCAGCTGTAGTGCATGGGGCGAGATTTCGTGGTAAAT
>JAPPGP010000124.1 GCA_028821395.1 Defluviicoccus sp. | reverse complement strand
CCATTCTCACCTCGCTGGTGATCTGCATCTTTCCCGTCGTCGTCAATGTCGCCACCGGTCTGGCGACGACCGAGCCCGAGCTCGAAGACGTGCTGCGGGCGCTCGGCGCGAGCAAGCTCGACATATTGTGGCATGTCGGGCTGCCGCGATCGCTGCCGTACTTCTTCGCCTCGCTGAAGATCGCCATCACGCTGAGCTTCGTCGGCACCGTGGTCTCCGAGACGGTGGCCGCCAATCTCGGCATCGGCAGCATGATGGTGCTGGCGAGCTCCGACTTCAACATGCCGCTGGTGTTCGCCGGGCTGGTTCTCCTCGCCTCGATGGGGATCGGCCTCTACGCGTGCTTCGCGGTGCTGGAGCGCCGCATGACCGGATGGGCCCAGCGCAAGACCGAGTTCGTATCCGGCTGAAGCCGGCGCGGGCGCTACCCGGCCTCGGCGGCGCGCAGCCGGTCCATCAGGCGGCGCGCTTCGAGATGGGCGGCATCGGCGTTGATGTCGATGCGCCCGGCATCGCGGCCGGAATCGTTCCGCCGCTGCTGGGCTTCGAGGAAGGCGATGTCCTCGAGGAACGCGGTACGCACCTGGTCGTGCATCCCCTCGGTGATGCCGGGCGCGGTCAGCGCCGCGCTGTGCGCCTGGGCCCAGAACTGGTGGAGGCTTGCCGCGGTCTCCGGCGTGATGGCGTTGAGATTGCAATTGGACATGCCCCGGCTGCGGTCGCCCTCGGGCGCGCCGGTCCCGGTCGGCGCGCCGCCCACGTCGAGGATGACCGCGGAAGGGGCGATGAAGTCGACGATCTGCCAGCGGTCGATATTGCCGGTGAATCCGCCGAGCCTGGCCAGCATCGGCGGCGGCGGGCGGTCGACGATCCAGCGCACCGTGCGGACCCCGCGCGGCGTCCGCTCGGTGCTCGCGGGGGTCTCGGCCACCCCCATCTCGCCCAGCGTCGTCGGGTGGACGAAGGGCAGATGCGAGAGATCCAGCAGGTTGTCGATCAGCAGCTGGTGGTTGCACCCGATGTGGAGATAGGACGGCTTGGCCCGCCAGTCGGGGTGGTCGAGCCAGTGGAAGTCGGGGATCCCGTCCGGGTCAATGCGCGCTTTCTCGCCCATCCAGATCCAGACGAGGCGGTCGCGCTCGACCAGCGGGAAGCTCGCCACCCGCGCCCCGGGCGGGACCCGCCCCTGGCCCGGCACCCTGACGCATTCGCCGGTCGCGTCGAACTGGAGCCCGTGATAGCCGCATTCGATGCGCGCCCCCAGCACCCGGCCCATCGACAGCGGCAGCGCGCGGTGGCAGCAGCGGTCCTCCAGCGCCACCGGGTCGCCGTCTTCGGTGCGGAACAGCGCCACCGGCGTGCCGAGCAGGGTGCGCGCGAGGATCTTCCCGGCCGCCAGCTCGTGCTGCCAGGCCGCGACATACCAGGCGTTGCGCACGAAGCCGCTCACCGGTCCGCCTCGCCGGGCTTCTTCGGGGCGAGCTCGTGCGGCATCGCGTAGCGCATCCGGGCGTCACGCGTCATCGGCGAGTCGGGCGCGCAGCGCCTGGGTCGCCTCGGCGTCCACCGCGCGGCCGCCCGCGTCGGCCACCACGCCGTAGACCTCGCGCATCGTCGCTTCCGAGACGATCCCGTCGCGCAGGTCGCGCAGCACGGCGGCCGGCGCGCGCTCCAGCGGATCGCCCCAGCCGCCGCCGCCCGGCGATTGCGTGACGAAGCGCACCGGCCCGGTCGATTCCAGCCCGAACTTGGGCGCGCGCTGCGTCGTCCCGTCGGCGAAGCGGAGATGCATGTGCCCCGCCGCCCCGGCGCCGCCGCCGTTGACGCCATAGCCGGTCTCGTATTCCAGCCCCTCGCCGCGGAAGGAATGGGTCGCGTCGGTCAGCATCTCGACCTCGTAATCGGCGCCGCTGCCGCCGCGCCAGCGCCCCGGCCCGGCGGCGTCGCAGCGGAACTCCTGGCGGTGGAACAGGACGGGGTAGAGCTGCTCGTAGACCTCGACATTGGGCATGGTGAGCCCGCCGAGGGTGCAGACATGGCCGATCTGGTTGAACCCGTCGCGCCCGTCGACCGCGCCGGCGCCCGCCGCCGCCGCGCCGTGATAGAACACGTAGCGGTTGCCGCTCGCCTCGCGCCCGACCGAGATGCCGAAGACGTTCTTGGCCCAGCCGGCGCAGCCCCGCGCCGGGTCCGCCTTGGCGAGCGCCTTCCACACCGCGTGAATGATCTCATGGGCGCAGAACACGGTGCACATGGTGGTCGGCGCGCCCTCCTCGGCGTTGACGATGCTGCCCTCCGGCGCGTGGATGTCGACGCAGCGGAAGGCGCCCTCGTTATGCGGCAGGGACGGATCGAGGAAGGAGGCGAGCGCGGTGTAGACCGCCGAATGGGTGTTGCCGAGGGACGAGTTCTTGAAGCCGCGGATCTGGTCGTCGGTGCCGCTGAAGTCGATGCCGAGCGTGTCGCCCGAAATCGTCGCCTTGACCCGGACGGTCACGTCGCGCAGCTCGAAGCAGTCGTTGTCCGAGCGGTCCTCGGCCTCGTAGGCCCCGTCCGGCATCCGCGCGATCTCGGCGCGGACGCAGCGGTCGGCGTGGTCGAGCACGCCGGCGAAATAGGCGAGCGCGGTCTCCCGTCCGAGCTCGTCGGCGAGCGCCGCGACGCGCTCCATGCCGATGCGGGTCGAGCCCAGCATCGCCCGCAAATCGCCGTCCAGCAGATGCGGCGTCCGCGTGTTCAGCATCAGCAGCTTCCACAGATCCTCGCGCATCCGCCCGGCCTCGACCAGGCGCAGCACCGGCAGGCGGATGCCCTCGTGGAACACCTCGGTGGCGGACGGGTTGTAGGCCCCCGCCGCCCCGCCGCCGATGTCGGACTGGTGCGCCCGGTTGCAGGTGAGCCCGACGAACTCGCCGCCGGCGAAGATCGGCCTGGCGATCACCCAGTCCGGCAGATGGTTGCCGCCCGCCGCCCACGGGTCGTTGAGCAGGTAGACGTCGCCCGCTTCGATGACGTCGCCGAAATCGCGCAGGATCGCGCGCACCCCGAACCCGCCGCTCCCGGTATGGATCGGGATGCCGTCGGCCTGGCTGACGACCTCGCCGGTGGGGCCTGCAATGAAGCAGGAGAAATCGTGCGCCTGGCTGAAGATCGGGCTGCGGGCGGTGCGGACCATGACCCAGCCCATCTGGTGCGAGATGTGGTCGAGCCGGTTCTGGGTCAGCGCCAGGATGACGGGGTCGAGCTCCATCTACCCCTCCTCCCGGAAGGTTATCAGGTAGTTGTCGAGTCTATCCACCGCCGCGCGCTCGCCGGAGCCGACGACCACGGTGGTGGTCTCCTCCTCGATCACCGCCGGGCCGTCGACGAAATCGCCCGGGCGCATCGCCGCGCCGTCATGGATCGCGGTCTCCAGGAAGCCGCCGGTCGCCTGGTCGTAGACCGGGCGGGAAGAGGACGGCGCGGCGCGGCGCTCGACCTCCTCGAAGACGATCTCGGCGAGCGGCGGCAGCTTGCCGATGCCGACCACCCGGAGATTGGAGACGTTGATCCGCCCGCCCGGGTTGGTGTGGCCGTATTGCCGGTCGTACTCGGCCTCGAAGGCGGCGCGGATCTCGCCCGGCGAGGCGTCGGGGGCGAGGGCGACGCGCACGTCCCATTGCTGGCCCTCGTAGTGCAGGTCGAGCTCGTGGCCGAAGCGGATGTCGCCCGGCTCGAACCCCTCGCGCCGCAGCGCGTCGGCGGCCTGCGCCTCCAGCGAAGCGTAGCCCTCCGCCAGCGCCCCGCCCACGCCGCCCGTGAGCTCGCGCATGACCACCTGGACGAAGTCGCGCCTGACATCGGCGTGCTGCATGCCGATGGCGCAGAACGCGCCCGACTGGCGCGGCACGTAGACCGCGCGCGCGCCGAGCGCCCGGCCGACGCTCGCCCCGTGCATCGGCCCCGCCCCGCCGCAGGCCACCAGCATGAAGCGCCCCGGGTTGTAGCCGCGCTGGATCGAGATGCGCTCGACGGCGTGCAGCAGGTTCTGCTCGACGATGCGGATGATGCCGGCCGCCGCCTCGGCGAGCGGGATGCCGAGCGGGCGGGCGACCTCGTCCGCGATGGCACGCTCCGCGGCGTCGAGGTCGAGGCTGACCGAGCCGCCGGCATAGGGCCCGGGGCGCAGCCGGCCGAGCACCAGATGGGCGTCGGTGACGGTGGGCCGGCTACCGCCGAGCCCGTAGGCGGCGGGCCCCGGCCGGGCGCCGGCGCCTTGCGGCCCGGCATACATCATGCCGGCGCCGTCGATCCCCGCGATGGTGCCGCCGCCCGCGCCCACGGTGTGGATGTCGACCGAGGGCGTCACCAGGTCGTACTCGGCGACCGAGAGCGCATCGGTGATGGCGACGCGGCCCTCGTGCATCAGCATCACGTCGCAGCTGGTGCCGCCGATCTCCATGCTGACCAGATTGCCCTCGCCGAGCCCGGCCGCCAGATGCTGGATCGCGCCGACGCCGGCCGACGGGCCGGACAGCAGCAAATTCACCGGCTGCTCGATGAGCTGGTCGAGCGAGGCCGCGCCTCCATTGCTCTGCAGCATCAGCAGGCGGGTCTTGAGCCCGAGCGCCGCCAGCCGGTCGGCCAGCGCCGCCAGGTAGTCGGCGACGCGCGGCATCACATAGGCATTGACCGCGATGGTCGAGACCCGCTCGTACTCGCCCATGATGGGGACGATGTCGGCCGAGACCGAGACCCAGCGGCAGAGCCCGGATTGGCGCACGATTTCGGCGGCGGCGTGCTCGTGGGCCGGGTTCTTGAAGCTGTTGATCAGGCAGATCGCGACCGAGTCCACGTCCTCGGCGCGGAAGGTCTCGATGGCGGCGCGCACGTCGTCGAGCTCGACCGGCTCGATCTCCCCCCCGTCGGCGCCGATCCGCCCGCGCACGGGCAGGCGGAGATAGCGCGGCACCAGGACGGGCGGGTAGGGGGTGCGGTGGTCCCACGGATCCTTGCGCAAGCCCCGGCGCGCCTCGAGCGAGTCGCGGAAGCCGGCGGTGGTCAGCAGCCCGACCCGCCCGCCCTTGCCCTCCAGGAGCGTGTTGGTCGCCACCGTCGAGCCG
The DNA here is from genome assembly GCA_028821395.1 of Defluviicoccus sp. Taxonomy (GTDB): domain Bacteria; phylum Pseudomonadota; class Alphaproteobacteria; order MPNO01; family MPNO01; genus MPNO01. The sequence continues at coordinate 44,328 of JAPPGP010000124.1, read as the reverse complement.
TGCAGGAAGAACGCGCAGTCGCCGAGGAATTCGGCGAGCGCGAGGCCGAGCGCCGCGCACGCCTTCTCCAGCGCCGCGATCGCCCCCGCGCCCGGGTCGTCCGGCACCGAGGGCACCTTGAACACCGCCGTCCGCCCGCCGGCATCGGCGACCACGAGGTCGGTGAACGTCCCCCCCACGTCGACGCCCACCCGCCAGGGCGGCGATTTCAGGCCGTGCGTGTCGTTCATTGCCAAGCCCGGATCATCAGTATGCTGACAGTCTCGCGGGGGAGCCTAGGCGGGCGAACCCCCGCGCGCAAGCGGAGTGTAGCAGGCGGGGGGCATCCGAACCCGCGCTGGCTGTCATACGCTTTGGCTATACTCACCGCAGCCATCCACAGACCGGAGAAGCGCGATCCGTGGAACTCCTGCTCGTTCTCGCGCTTCCGGCGGGCTACCTCGTCCTCAGAACGCTGCTCCGCAGAGGCGGCCGCGGCCACCGGCCCGGGGACACGATCTCAGGCAAGGCTTATGTGACCGACGGCGACGGATTGCGGGTGCGCGGACGCACCATCCGCATCGCCGGCGTCGATGCGCCCGAGCACGACCAGGCGGCGAGGCACCGGGACGGCACCTGGTTCCCGCACGGAAAGCGGGTGAAGAGCGAGCTGATTCGCGAGATCGGCGGCAAGCACGTCCGTGTCTCGGTCGAAGGCGTGGACAGGTTCGGACGCCTGCTCGGCAACGTGACCTGCCAGGGCCGGGACATCGGCGAGTGGCTGGTCCGCGAGGGGCACGCCATCGCCGCCTACAGCGACCGCTACAAGCACGTCGAGCGGGAGGCCCGGCGCGGCATGTGGGATCACGCCCACAACTTCGACCCCAGGGACCACCGGCGCCGGAGGCCCGGGAAGGGATGAGGCCGGCATCCACGCGGCCTCTCCGCACGCACGGCGTTCCGGCTGGAGGGATGGCGACGGGTGCGGGCCGCACGCGGCTCTCCATGCCCCGCCCATGGGTGCCCGGATCACCCCCGGACTCGATCCGGGGGCCGGGCATGACGAGCGGGGGTGACGGCGAAGCGGCGCCACCCCCGGCGCGGCAGATCCATGCCGGCGGCCTCGGCCAGCCGCTTCTGGGTCATGCCGCGATAGAGGCGGTGCTCCCGGATCGGGCTCTCGCCGGCCAGCAGGCGGTCGGCGATCTCGGCCGGGAACGGCTCGCCGCCCCCGGCCCTGGCGCGGTCGTAGGGCGCCTCGTCGCCGAGCGCCGCGTCCGCGGCGCTGGGCCGAACGGTCAGCGAGGAGGTCATCGCGATCTCTCCTCTGGCTTCGTCATGGCCGGACTTGTTCCGTCCGGTTCAGCCTGCGAGGCGGGCCGCGCCTGGCTCTTCCCGCCCTGCCCATGGGTGCCCGGATCAAGTCCGGGCATGGCGAGGGAGTAGCCGGGAGCGCGGGCTTCCCGACGTCCATCGGTTGTGCGAGGATCGGCCCGGGCCAGGGGAGGAGAGCGCGATGCTGCCGGCGATGCGGGACTTCATCGGGAAGATGCGCGCGCTTTGCGCCGCCACCGGGGACGCGGCGGAGCGCTTCGAGAGGGCGCGGCCCTACCTGAAGGACCTGCTGGCGGACCCGGAGCTCAAACGGCGCGCCGCTTCCTGGCCGTCGCGCAACGACCCGGCGAAGGGGCATTACGAGAACCTGCTGTTCTACGAGGACCCGGATTACGGCTTCGTCCTCAACGCGCTGATCAAGGAGCCGGGGGAGGCGACGCCGGTGCACGACCACGGCAGGGTGTGGACCGTCTACGGCGTGCTCGAGGGCGGCGAGACCGTGCACCGCTACCGGCGGGTCGGCGGCGCGGACGACCTCGAAATGGTCGGCGACCACGAGGTCTCGCCGGGCTATATCGACTTCGTGCCGCCGGGCGAGATCCACGCCGAGTATAACGGCCCCAAGCGCACCGTCGGCATCATCCTGCGCAGCGCCAATGTCGGGACCAACCCGCAGACCTGGTACGACCTGGAGACCGGCGGGCGGCTCGAGCGCTTCGGCCCCAGGCAGGTGCCCTACGCGCTCGATTGAACGGCGCTGCGCCGCGCCGCGGGGGCAATCGCGGGTTGCGGAATCCGCTTCGCGATGCGAGTTTGTGGCAGCGGCGCCCGCCGGCGGGCGTCCGGTTCGGCAATCGGGAGACGCACGACATGACGAAGACCGGGATGCGGTTCGGGCGCGGGGTGATCCTCGCGGCGGCCGCGCTCGCCATCGCGGCGGGCAGCGCTTCGGCGCAGATGTATGACGGGAAGACGATCAGGATCATCATCCCCTACGGGCCCGGCGGCACATACGACAAGTACGGCCAGACCTTCTCGGACCACCTGGGCAGGCACATCCCGGGCAACCCGACGGTCATCGTCCAGCACATGCCGGGAGCCGGCGGCTCCAAGGCGATGAACTGGTTCGCCAACGCGGCGCCGAAGGACAACGCCCACCTCATCGTCCCGCTCGACAACTCGGTCGTGAACCAGCTCATGCGGCCCAAGAAGATGCGCTACGACGCGCGCCAGTTCCGCTGGGTCGGCTCGAGCAACCAGACCAACATGGTCATGGTGTCGCGCACCGATATCGGGGTGAACAGCTGGGAGGACATGAAGCAGGCCGGCATGATCTGCTCGACCAGCGGCAAGAGCTCGACCGGCTATATCGTGCCCAAGCTCGCCTCCTCGCTGCTCGGCTTCAAGATCAAGATGGTGACCGGCTACAAGGGGTCGTCGCGCAGCATCCTCGCCGTCGAGCAGGGCGAGACCAACTGCGCCTCGTTCAACTGGCTCGCCTGGAGCTCCAAGGTCCCGCAATGGTTCAAGGGCGACAAGCCCTTCGCCAAGGCGGTGCTGCAGGTCGGCATCTTCCGCGATCCAGACCTGCCCGCCGACGTGCCCATGCTCGGCGACCTGGTCAAGGACAAGATGGACAAGGCGGTGGTCAACTTCATCGCGGTCGCCGGAATCCTCGGGCGCGGGCTCGCCCTGCATCCGGACGCCTCCGACGACGCGGTCAAGACCCTGCAGATGGCCTATGACAAGATGAACGCCGACAAGGGCTTCGCCTCCGACCTGCAGAGGCGCAAGCTGCGGCTGATGGCGGCCACCGGCGTCGACATCCAGAAGGCGGTCGCGCAGGCCGTCACCGACGCCTCGCCCGAGGTCGTCGCCCGCGCGCGCAAGCTGATCTACGAGATGTAGCGCCCGGCGCCACGCGCAAGCGAGAGGGCCGGCACGGCTTCGCGCCGGCCCTTCTTTCTCGGGCGGTCCTACCCCGCCGCGTCGAACGCGGCGCGGACGTCCTGCCAGCGGATGGGCAGGGTGTTGAACTCGACGCCGAAGGGTCTCAGCGCGTCGCTCACCGCGTTGGCGATCACCACCGGCGGCGCGATCGCGCCGCCCTCGCCGAGCCCCTTGACGCCGAGCGCGTTGAGCGGGGTCGGCGTCTCCATGTGGACCACCTCGATCGGCGGCGTCTCGGCGGCGGTCGGCAGCAGGTAGTCGGCGAAGCTCCCGGTCAATAGCTGGCCGTGGTCGTCGTATTCGATCGACTCATAGAGCGCGCCGCCCAAGCCCTGCACCAGCCCGCCCTTGACCTGGCCGTCGGCGAGCCCGGGATTGACGAGCCGGCCGGCGTCGTGCACCTCGACATAGCGCTCGATCCGCACCCGACCGGTGTCGGGCTCGATCTCGACGATGGCCGCGTTCGACGCATAGGCCCAGGTGACGGTGGGCGGCTCGTAATAGGAGGTCGCCTCCAGCCCGGCCTCGCTGCCTTCCGGGCGGCGCGACAGCCAGCCGGGCGCCGCCGCGGCGGCGATCTCGCGGAGCGTGACCGACATCTCGGCCACGCCCTTGACCGCGACCCTGCCGTCGGCGAGCTCGAGATCGGCCTCGCTCGCCTCCAGCAGATGGGCGGCGACGGCGAGCACCTTCGCCTTCACCTTGTCGCTCGCATCGCCGATCGCCATCGACGAGGTGACCGTCGAGCGGCTGGCGATCGAGCCGTAGCCCATGGTCAGCGTCGAGGTGTCGGCGAGCAGCACCACCACGTCCTCGATCGGCACCTTCCAGGCATCCGCCGTCACCTGGGCGAACACCGTCTCGTGCCCCTGGCCGATCGGGCAGGCGCCGGTCGCCACCACGATCTTGCCCGATGCGTCGACCTTCACCGTCGCGCCCTCGAACGGGCCGACGCCGGTGCCCTCGGTGTAGCAGCCGAGGCCGAGCCCGAGCCAGCGCCCCTCCGCGCGGGCCTCGATCTGGCGGGCGCGGAACGCCTCGATCCCGCCGACCTCCTCGATCGCGCGGTTGAGCGAGGCCGGGTAGTCGCCGCTGTCGTAGACCATCTCGACGCCGTCGCGGTAGGGCAGCCCGACCGCATAGGGCATGCGGTCGGGGCCGATCATATTGCGCAGCCGCACCTCGGCGGGCTCCAGACCGAGCGCGTCGGCGACGATGTCCATCAGCCGCTCGGTGACCTGCGTCGCCTCCGGCCGGCCAGCGCCGCGATAGGGCGCGTTGGGCGTCTTGTTGGTGACCACCATCTCGGTGGTGCCGGAGAAATTCTCGATGTCGTAGGGGCCCAGCAGATGCGCCGTGGTGTTGTAGGCGACCCCGGCGCCGACCGGGGAATAGGCGCCCGAATCGACGACGAAGCGGTCGCGGAAGGCGAGGATGCGGCCCTCATCGTCGAAGCCGATCTCGGCCTCGTGGACGTTGTCGCGCGAATGCGCGGCGTTGAGGATGTGCTCGTGCCGGTCCTCGACCCAGCGCACCGGCCTGCCGATCCGCCTGGCGAGGAAGGGGATTATCAGGTCCTCCGGGTAGACATGCCCCTTGCCGCCGAACCCGCCGCCGACATCCGGCGCCAGCACGCGGATCTTCTCCTCCGCCATGCCGAGCGCATGGGCGAGCTCCTTCCTGACCCAGTGGACCACCTGGGTCGAGGACCAGACGGTGAGCGAGTCGGTCCGCCGGTCGTACTCGGCGGCGACGCCGCGGCATTCGAGCGGCATGGCGGCGTAGCGGTGGTGGCGGAAGCGGCGCCGGATGCGGTGCGGCGCGCTTTCCATGGCCCTGGCCACGTCGCCCTTCTCGACATGCAGCGCGGCGACCGCGTTGCCGCCGATATCGGGGTGGAGGATCTCGCCCTCCTTCGCCCTCTCCGGGTCGACCACGGCGGGCAGGGGCTCGAATTCGACGTCGATCGCCTCGATCGCGTCCTCGGCGGCATAGCGGCTGGCGGCGCAGACCACGGCGAAGGCCTCGCCGACATAGCGCACCCGGTCGCTCGCCATCAGGTTCTGCGGCGGCAGGTCGATGCTGTGCTCGACCCGCTCCGCCCAGCCCTTGGGCGCGGTGACCTGCATGCCGCCGATCGGCGGCATCTCGCGCGCGAGCTCGGCGCCGCTCATCGCAAAGGCGACCCCCGGCTCGGACGCCGCCCGGGCGAGGTCGATGGAGGCGATGCGGGCATGCGCGAGCTGGCTCCGCGCGAACGCCGCATGCACCATCCCCGGCAGCACCAAATCGGCGACATAGGCGCCCTGGCCGAGCAGCAGCCGCCGGTCCTCGCGGCGCGGGACCGAGCGCCCGATATAGCCGGCCGGCGAGGTCGCGCTCATGTCTCGACCCCGCTCGCATATTCGGCCACCGCATGCACGATGCCCTCGTAGCCGGTACAGCGGCAGAGCACCGCCGCCATGCCCGAGCGGATCTCCGCCTCGGTCATGTCCGGCCGGTGGCGCACCAGGTCGAGAGCGGTCATCAGCATGCCCGGCGTGCAGAACCCGCATTGCAGCGCGCGGTGCTTGGAGAACAGCCGCTGCAGAGGGTGCAGGGTCTCGCCATCCGCCAGCCCCTCGATCGTGGCGATCTCGGCGCCGTCCGCCTGGACCGCGAACATCAGGCAAGAGCGCGCCGCCTCGCCGTTCACTTGCACCGTGCAGGCGCCGCAGATGCCGTGCTCGCAGCCGACATGGGTGCCGGTCAGCCCCAGCGTCTCGCGCAGGAAGTCGCTCAGCAGCATGCGGGGCTCGGCCTCGCCGGTCCGGCTCTCGCCGTTGACCGTGACGGTCACGCGTCGTGCGTCGCTCATGCGCTGCCTCCCGCCCGGGCCTGCGCGGTCTGGAGCGCGCGCCGGGCCATCGCTTCGGCGAGCTGGCGGCGATAGGCCGCGCTCGCATGCACGTCGCCGTGCGGGTCGCAGGCGGCGGCGACGGCCTTGGCGGCCGCTTCGATCGCCGCCGGATCGCAGGCGCCGTCGAGCAGGGTCTCCTCGGCCTCGCGGAACCGGACCGGCGCCGGGCCGATGCCGCAGGCGGAAATCCGCGCATCGCTCACCCGGCCGTCCGAGAGCGCGATCTGCGCGGCGACGCCGGCGAGCGCGAAATCGCCGTCGCGGCGGCTGATCTCGGCGAAGGCCGCGCCCGCGCCGGCGGGGATCTTGGGGAGTTCGACGGCGATGAGCATCTCGTCCGGCTCCAGCGCCGTGGTCAGCACGTCGACGAAGAACCCGGCGGCGGCGATCCGGCGCTCGCCGCGGCGCGACCGGCAGACCATCGTCGCCTCCAGCGCAGCGGCTACCGCGGGGTCTTCCGCCGCCGGGTCGGCGTTGGCGATGCTGCCGCCGATGGTGCCGCGGGTGCGGATGGGGAGATGGGCGACATGGCGGGTCGCCTCGTGCAGCAGCGGCGCCGCCCGCGCGACGGCTTGCGAAACCTCGATTTCCCGCTGGCGGGTCATCGTGCCCAGGATCAGCCGGTCGCCCGCATCCTCGATCCCCGCGATCCCCGGCACCCGGTTGATGTCGATCAGCACGCGCGGCCGGGCGAGGCGGAAGTTGAGCACCGGCACCAGGCTCTGGCCGCCGGCGAGAATCCTGGCATCGGGCCCGGAGTCGGCCAACAGGTCGAGGGCTTCGTCGAGGCTCTCGGGCGCGTGGTAGTCGAAGCGCGGCGGTTTCAAGCGGCCCTTCCCCCTACAGCCTCTGGCCCACGTCCCAGCGGATCACCAGCTTCTCCAGCAGCACGATCAGCGCATACAGGATCACGCCGACGACGCTCAAGACGAAGATCGCCGCCATCAGCATCGGCGTATCCACATTGCCCTCGGAGAAGACGATCAGGTAGCCGAGCCCCTCCTGCGCGGTGACGAACTCGGCGACGATGATGCCGATCACCGCGAAGGTGATGCCGATCTTGAGCCCGGAGAAGATATAGGGCAGCGCAGTGGGGAACTCGATCTTGGAGAAGATGGTCCATCGGCTCGCGCTGAACGAGCGCGCCATGCGGATCATCACCGGGTCGGTGCTCTGGATGCCGGCGAAGGTGTTGACCACCATCGGGAAGAAGGCGATCACGAAGGCGAGCAGCACCCGCGAGGTCATGCCGAGCCCGAACCAGACGATGAACAGCGGCGCGAGCGCCACCTTGGGCACCACCTGGAAGGCGATCACCAGCGGATAGACCCCGGTGCGGAACAGCCTGGAGAAGGCGAGCATGATGCCGAGACCGACTCCGACCGCGACGGCGAGCAGGAACCCGTAGATGCATTGCACCGTGGTCGGCCAGGTGTGGGTCAGCAGCAGGTCGTAGCGCTCGACCATGACGTCGAAGATGCGGGTCGGCGTCGGCAGGATCGCCTCGGGGATCTTCAGCACGACCACGATCACCTGCCAGACGATCAGGATGGCGACGGAGATGACCGTGGCGGGGAAGAGGGTGACCGCCTGGTTCGTGATCTTGGCCGCGATGCCGTTCTCGTCCGCTCTTTCCATGGCCTATCCCTCGATCGCCTTGCGCAGCTCGGCGACATAGACGTTGAACTCGGGCGTCTCCTCGATCTCCAGCCTGCGCGGGCGCGGCAGGTCGATGTCGACGATCTTGCTGATCACGGCGGGGCGCGGCGACATCACGAACACGCGGTCGGACAGGAACACCGCCTCGCGGATCGAGTGGGTGACGAACAGCACCGTCTTCTGGAACTCCTGCCAGATTCTCAGCAGCTCCTGGTTCATGGCGTCGCGGGTGATCGCGTCGAGCGCGCTGAACGGCTCGTCCATCAGCAGCAGGCTCGGGTTGTGGATCAGCGCGCGGCAGATCGCCACCCGCTGCTGCATCCCGCCCGACAGCTCGCTCGGGAAGTTGTCGGCGAAGCCGTCGAGCCCGGTCATCTCCAGGAGCGCGTCGGCCCCGTCCCGGTAGTCGGCGACCCGGAGTCCGAGGCTCTCGATGGGAAACAGCACGTTCTTCTCTATGGTGCGCCACGGCATCAGCACCGGCGACTGGAACACCACGCCGGTGTCGCGCCTCGGCCCGGTCACCGCCTCGCGGTCGATCTTGATGGTGCCCGCGCTGATCGGCAGCAGCCCGCCGACCGCCATCAGCAATGTCGACTTGCCGCAGCCGCTGGGACCCAGGATCGACACGAACTCGCCCTCGTTGACGGCCATGTCGACGTTGTGGATGGCTTCGATCTCTTCGCGGCGGGTCTGGTAGATCTTGCGCAGCGCGGTGATCTGCACGTGGACTGAATGTTCGGCCATGGACCCCCTAACCCGGCCCGCCCCTCAAGGCGGGCCGGGGCCGGTCTGGTTGCTACCGCCGATCCGTCGAGGCGCCGGTCGGGCGCCCGTCAGGCCTTGCTCGGATCGAACTTGGCGTTGATCTTGACCGCCGTCTCGTACTCGCTCGCCGACATTTTGATGTTGCCCGCGAACTTGTTGGTGAACAGCTTGTCGACCGGCGGGACGTTCTTGGCTTCCATGTACTTGATGACCACGTCGCGGGTGCGCGTCTGGTCGTCGGGAAGCATGTGGCCGAGCCCGTGATCCTTCACCGCCGGGCCGAGGCAGAGCGCGTTGGTGTTGCCGGCCTGGGTCAGCAACAGATTGCGGTCGCGAGTCTTCAGCTCGGGCTTGGCCTCGATCATGGTGTCGAGCGCCTTGCCTGCGTCGAGGATCTGGAGCTTGAGCCCTTCCATCGCGCCGTCGACCATCGCCTGCACCAGATCCGGGTCGTTCTTGATCATGTCGGAGCGGGTGATCAGCCCGAGATCCAGGGTCTGAAGGCCGAAATCGGCATAGAGGAAATGGACCGATGGGGTATTCATCTCCAGCGTCGCCGCGTTGGACACGTAGTAGCTGCCGGTGCACTCGGCCTGCTTGTTGACCACCGTCGAGATCAGCTTGCTCGGATGCACGATGATCTGCTTGACCTTGGACTTGTCGACCCCCGCGGCCCGCGCGAATCCCGGGAACATCACCGTGTCGCCCGACGCCGCGGCCTGGACGACGCGGTTGCCCTCGAGATCCTTGGCGGTCTTGATGCCCGAGTCCTTGCGGCACGAGATCGCGATCGGGCTGCGCTGCAGCTTGGCGCCGATGCCGACGACGTCGAGCCCCTTGGAAACGCCGTTGACCATCACGCCGTAGCTCGCCTCGCCGAACATCGCCTTGCCGGCGGAGATCGTCTTGCACGCCGCGCCCGAGCCGTAGCCGCGGGAGATCGCGACATCGAGTCCGCGCTTCTTCCAATAGATCTTTTGGGCGGCGAACTCGAACGAATGGCCACCCACGAACAGCCAGGGCAGCATGAACGTGACCTTGCGCATCTTGGACGCGCCGGCCTCGCGGATGAACGCGGGCGCCGTCCCGGCCGCCAGGATCAGCCCGAGACCGGTCGTGCTGGCAAGGAACGACCGCCGGGTCGGGGTCTTGCGAATCTTCTCGTCCTTCACGGTATCGCCTCCTCTGTTTCCGTCCCGCCATGACGGTATCAACCGGCCGGCGCCTGTACAACCTCGCCCGGCCATTGTCCGTCGCCGTCCCCGGTGCCATCATCCGCCGACACTGCGAGGAGCTTCCGATGACGATTGCCCGGCACGACCGCCCGCCCGAGCTGGTCGGCGTACCCGTCGATGAGATCGCCGAACGCTATACCCGCGCCTTCCGGGACATCACGCCGGACTGGGCCGCCTTCGAGGACGCCAGGATCGAGGGCTACAAGCGCGCCCAGCACCGCTTCATCGGCCCCGGCGGGTCGGGCAAGCACCACGACACCGAGGCCATCCCGGCGCGCGGCTTCACGCTGTCGATCATGTATGTCGAACCCGGCCAGGGGAACGCCGCCCACACCCACGAGGTCGAAGAGATCTTCTTCGTGCTCCAAGGCCATCTCACCGTGTTCTTCGACGACGAGAGCACCGGCGAGCGCATCGAGAAGCGGCTCGGCCCGTGGGAATGCGCCGCCTGCCCGCCCGGCGTCGTGCACGGCTATGTCAACGACAGCCTGGAGCCGGTCTATTTCCAGGTCATGCTGGGGCGCGGCAGGCCGGAGACCATGGGCTATGCCGACGAAGAGTTGTTCCAGCGCCGCGACGCCCATCTGAAAAGCGCCTGAGCCGTTGCGCGCGATCGGAGAGCGGGTCCGCCGGATCGAGGATCCGGCGCTGCTGCGCGGGCGCGGGCAGTTCGTCGACGACATCCATATCCCGGGCACGCTGCACGCGGCCTTCGTCCGCAGCCCCCACCCGCACGCCCGGATCGCGGGCATCGACGCCGTCGCCGCCGCGCGCGCGGACGGGGTGCAGGCGGTCTATGGCTGGGACGAGGTCCGCCCGCATCTGACCCAGAGGCGGATGCCGCTCGGCTTCAAGACCGATCGGATTCCGGATGACGCCACCCCCTTTGTGCTCGCATCCGACGAGGTGAGCCATGTCGGCGAGGCGGTGGCCGTCGTCATCGCCGACAGCCGTTATCTCGCGGAGGACGCCGCCGCGCTGGTCGAGGTCGATTACCAGCCCCTGCCGTCGGTGGCGGGCTGCCGCGAAGCCGCGCGCGAAGACGCCCCCCTCGTCCGCGACGGGCAAGAGAGCAACGTGCTGCTCGAGTTCGGCCAGTCCTACGGCGATTGCGATGCGGCCTTCGCCCGCGCCGACCTTGTGGCCAAGGAGAGCTTCGTCCAGCACCGCGGCGCGGCGCATTCGATCGAGGGCAGGGGGGCCCTGGCCCGCCACGACCCGGTCGAGGACCGCACCACGATCTGGATGTCGACCCAGATGTCGCACGAGGCGCGCGCCGGGCTGGTCAGGATGCTCGGCGCCGACGAGAGCCGCATCCGCGTCGTCGCTCCCGATGTCGGCGGCGGGTTTGGCTGCAAGTACCTGCTCTACAACGAGGAGCTCGTGGTCGCGCTGGCCGCCCGGCTGCTCGGCCGCCCGGTGAAGTGGATCGAGGACCGGCGCGAGCATTTCACCGGGTCGATCCAGGAGCGCGAGCAGTACTGGGAGATGGAGATCGCGGTGGCGGCGGACGGCACGGTGCTCGGCATCCGCGGCACCATGCTGCAGGACCAGGGCGCCTACACGCCGCAGGGCATCAACCTCGCCTACAACGCCTCCACCTCGGTCCCCGGCGCCTATATCGTGCCGAGCTACGAGCTGGCGGTGAAGGTCGTCGAGACCAACGCCGTCCCCTCCATGCCGGTGCGCGGCGCGGGCTACCCGGAAGGCAACTACATCGTCGAGCGCATGCTCGACCGCGCCGCCGACGGGATCGGCATGGACCGCGGCGAGATCCGCCGGCGCAATCTGATCCCGCCCGAGGCGATGCCCTACGAGATGCCGCTCAAGACCCGCGCCGGGACGCCGGTCAAGGCGGATAGCGGCGACTTCCCCAAATGCCAGGCGATCGCGCTGGACGCCGTCGACCGGACGGGCTTCGCCGGGCGCCAGCGCGCCGCCCGCGCGGAGGGGCGGTATCTCGGCCTCGGCCTCGCCAACGGACTCAAGGGGACCGGGCGCGGCCCGTTCGAGTCCGGCATCGTGCGCATCGACCGCTCGGGGCGGGTGCGGGTGTTCACCGGCGCGCTCGCCATCGGCCAGGGGCTGAAGACCATCCTGGCCCAGATCGCCGGCGAGGCGCTCGGCGTGGCGCCCGGCGAGATCGACGTGGTCTGCGGCGACACCGGCACCGTCGCGCTCGGGCTCGGCGGGTTCGCGAGCCGCCAGACCGTCACCGCCGGCTCGTCGGTGCACATCGCCGCCACGGATGTGCGCGACAAGGTGGTCAGGCTCGCCGGGCACATGCTGGAGGCGGCGCCCGAGGACCTCGAGATCGTCGCCGGCGTCGTCCGCGTCGCCGGCGCCCCCGATCTCGCCGTGCCGATGAGCGAGGTCGCCGAGGCGGCCTCCGGCGTCCCCGGCTATTCGCTGCCCGAGGGCATCGAGGCTGGGCTCGAGGCCAACGTCAACTTCAAGCCGTCCGGGCTCGCCTACTCGAACGGGGTCCACGCCGTCGAGGTCGAGGTCGACGTCGAGACCGGGGCGGTCGAGTTCCTCAACTACGTCGTGGTCAGCGATTGCGGGCGGATCGTGAACCCCATGCTGGTCGACGGGCAGGTGACCGGCGGGGTGGTGCACGGCGTCGGCAACGCGCTCTATGAGTGGATGGGCTACGACTCCGCCGGACAGCCGCTCACCACCACGCTCGCCGACTACGTGATGCCGACGGCGGCCGAGCTCACCCGGCTCGACCTGCGCTACGAGGAGACTCCGTCGCCGATCAACCCGCTCGGCGTCAAGGGGGTTGGCGAATGCGGCACCGTCCCCGCCGCCGCCGCCATTGTCGCCGCGGTCGAGGACGCGCTCTCGCCCTTCGGCATCAAAATCGCCGACTACCCCATGACCCCGCCCAGGCTCAGGGCGCTGATCGAGGCGGCGGGCGGCTGAGACTGAGGGTAACTCGCGCGCAGGGACATGCCATGTCGAAACTGTTGCAGGCCCTGGCCGTGGCTGCCGCTGTGGGACTGGTCGGCTTTGCTGCGGTCTCCGCAACGCGCGCCCAGAATGACGGCTCCGCCGCGCACAGTCTTGGGTCCCTCACGATCGAAGCGCCCTGGGCGCGGATCGGGCGCGGGGCGCGGGCGGGGGCCGCCTATCTCAGGATCGTCAATACCGGCGCTGAGGCCGACCGGCTCATCGGCGCGTCCTCACCGGTCGCCGGGCGCGTCGAGCTGCACAGCCACAAGATGCAGGACGGGGTGATGCGCATGCGCCGGATCGATGCGGTCCTTGTCCCCGGCAACAAGGCGGTAGAGCTCCAACCCGGCGGCGACCATGTGATGCTGATCGGGCTGACCGACCCGCCAGAGCAGGGCGGCACCTTCCCCCTCACCCTGATCTTCCAGAAGGCGGGCGGGATCGCCGTTCCGGTGGCCGTGAGGCCCCTGACTGCGCGCGGCCCGGGCATGAAGCACCACGATCACAAGTGAGCCGGTGGCGGCGTCAACCCGTCTCCGGCTTCCTGCGGTGCAGGACTCCGGTCTCGCCGAGGCGCGCGATCTCCGCTTGGTCGTAGCCGAGCTCTCCGAGGATCGCCGCGTTGTCGGCGCCGAGCCGGGGCGCCATCGAGCGGATTTCGGCCGGGGTCTCGGCGAAGCGGGCGGCCGGGCGGGGCTGGCGCACCGGGCCGAGCTCGGGGTTGTCGCGGACCTCCAGGATCCGGTTCTCGATCACCTGGGCGTCCTCGATCACCTCCGAGCGCCCGAGCACCGGCGCGGCGGGGACGGTCTCGCGGTCGAGCCGGGCGAGGATTTCCGCCGTCGGCCACTTGGCGATCTCCCGGTTCATGATGGTGCGGCGCTCGGCCCGGTTCTGGACGCGGGCGGCGGCGGTGTCGAAGCGCGGGTCATCGATCAGGTCCTCTCGGCCGAAGGCGCGGCACATCCCGGCCCATTCGGAATCCGACACCGCGCCGGCGGTGATATAGCCGTCCGTCGTCCCGAAGATCAGGTCGGGCGCGGCCAGCTGGCGCGCCGGGTCCTGCTCGTTTTCCAGGAAGGTGAGCGGCGCTGACGCCTCGGGCCACAGATAGGCGACCATGACATCGAGCATGGCGAGCCGAACGTGCTGGCCCTTGCCGGTCCGTTCGCGCGCGAAAAGCGCCGCGGCGATCGCCTGCGCCGCGGTCACCGATGTCGTCTTGTCGGGGACGATGGTCCGCACCATCTGCGGGCGCCCGGTCTCGTTGTCGGCCTGGATGTCGCAGAGCCCGCAGAGCGCCTGGATGATCGGATCGTAAACCCGCTGATGCGCGTAGGGGCCGGTCTCGCCGAAGCCGCTGATCGAGACGAAGATTATGTCCGGCCGGAGCGCGCGGACCGCGTCCTCGCCGAGCCCCATGCGCTCGATCGCGCCGGGGCGGAAGTTCTGCACCAGCACGTCGGCGGTGGCCGCCAGCCGGCGGACGATGGCGAGCCCCTCCTCCGTCTTGAGGTCGACGCAGAGCGAGCGCTTCGAGCGGTTGCAGGACAGGAACGAGGCCGACATGCCGCGGTGGACGAGGCCGTATTGCCGCATGATGTCGCCCGCGGGCGGTTCGATCTTGATCACGTCGGCGCCCTGGTCGGCGAGCATCATCGTCGCCACCGGGCCCGAGACCATGGTCGTCAGGTCGAGGACGCGAACCCCGTCGAGCGGTCCGGGCATGGCTCAGATCTCCGGCGCGGCGCGGCCGCCATAGTTGCGCTTGTAGGTCTCCGCATAGGCCGGACGCGCCCGCATGCGGATGCGGTAGTCGCGCAGGAACTCCGGCAAGGCGAGCTCGTAGCGCTCGGCGGCGTCGAGGCAGGACATGAACAGGATGTCCGCGATGCTGATCCTCTCCCCCATCAGGAACCGGCCGGACGCGACGATCCGGTCCTTCATCCGTTCGAGCTGGTGGTCGAAATACGCCATCGCCGCGCGGACGGCGATCGGCGAGGCGCCGTACTCCTGGACCAGGTCGCCATGGCGCCGGATGCTGTAGATCGCATTGGCGTCGAGCTCGCTCATGGTGAAGAAACACCATTCCAGCAGCCGCGCCCGGCCGAGCGCATCCGCCGGCACGAAGACGCGATCCGGCACCGGAAACACCTCCGTCATGTAGCTCATGATCGCGGCGCTCTCGGTCAGGCAGACGTCGCCGTGGACCATGGCCGGGATCTTGTGGCGCGGGTTGATGGCGAGGAACTGGTCGGTCTTGGTCTCGCCGGTACGCGGGCCGATCGGGCGGTGCTCGTAGTCCAGGCCGAGCTCTTCGGCGAGCCACAGCGTGCGGTGCGTCCGCATCGTGCCGGCGCCCCAGAGAACCAGGTTTTCGGTGGTCATGTCCTCACCCCCAAAGCGCCCGAAGACTAGAGCATCGCCTCGCGAAGTCGAAGCGGCGTCCGGGTTCAGCCGATGGCGCGCAGCACGCGGGCGATCTCCGCGGGCTCGGTGATTCCGGCGACGATGACCTGATCGAGCCCGGCATCGCGGTATTCGCGGATGCGCGCGCGCACGAACTCCTCCGTGCCGCAGGCGGCGTGGGCGGCGAGCACGTCGGTGCCGATCGTCCGCTCCACCGCCGCCCAGTCCTCGGCCGCGTAGGCGGTACGCAGCGCGTTCTGGTCGAGCGCGACGCCGGCGGCATCGAGATTGGCCCGGTGATGGGCGCCGCGCAGCACGAAGCCGAGCGCCCGCTTGAGCACCGCCGAGGCTGCGCCGATCCTTGTATAGACTTGGCCGTAGCGCGCCGTCCGGCTCTCGCCCAGCCGCGCGATGCACTGGCGCAGGAACGGGACCGAGACCGCGGTCGACAGCAGCACGCCGTCCGCCGCCCGCCCGGCGAGCGTCAGCATGCGCGGCCCCGATGCCGCGAGCACGATCGGGATGTCGCGCGGCGCGTTGATCAGCCCGCGCCCGCCCATCCGGTAGACCTCGCCCGCGTGGTCGAGGGTCTCCCCGGCGTAGAGCCGGCGGCAGATCTCGATGGCCTCGGCAAGCCGCGCGAGCGGACGTTCGGCGACGATCCCGGCGGCATCCAGATCGCCCGGCGCGCCGACCCCGAGGGAAAGCACCACCCGCCCGGGGTAGAGCTCGTCGAGGGTCGCCGCCGTCATCGCCGCATAGACCGGGTGGATCGAGAACGGGCTCAGCGCCATCAGCGCCACCTCGAGCCGTTCCGTCGCCGCCAGCGCGGCACCGGCGAGCGCGACGGGATCGCGCAGGAACAGATGGGTCGCGATCCACAGCGTCTTCGCCCCGCCGGCCTCCGCCGCGCGGGCCTGCGCGGCGATCTCGCGCGCCGGCGAGAAGCAGTCCAGCGAGACGCCCAGCTCAGACATCGAAGCCGTAGCTTTGCTTCAGCGCGCACCGAAGGCCGTCGAGATCCGTACCCGCCCCGGGCAGCGCGTCGGCGGGGGAGGAGCCGGCATCCTTCAGCCCGGACGCGGTGGCGATTGCGACGACGCTGTCGCCGCCGCGGAACGTGCCGGCGGCGCCCAAGCGTTCGATAGCCGCGAAGGCGGCGGCCGAGGAGGCCTCGACGAACAGCCCCTCGCGGCGCGCGAGCGCGGCGCGCGCGGTGGCGATCTCCGCGTCGTCGAGCGCGACCGCGATGCCGTCGGTCCGGCGCAGCGCGAGCAGAGCCTGCGCGGTGCTGCGCGGAATGTCGATCGAGACCGCGATCGAGTCCCCGTCGCGCGCCACCGCGGGAGGCATCGGGTCCTCGCCCGCCAGCCCGGCGGCGAGCGAGCCCGACACCTCGGCGGCGACCAGCCGCGGCATGGCTTCGGTCCAGCCCCAGCGCCGCATCTCGTCGAATCCCTTCCACAGCCCGAACAGCGCGTCGCCGTAGCACACCGGCAGCACGCACCAGTCCGGCGCCCGCCAGCCGAGCCCTTCGGCGATCTCGTAGGCCAGCGTCTTGTATCCCTCGATACCGATCGGGTTGCTGCCCGCCGCCGGTCCGAAGAAGGGCGAGGTCGGGAACCAGCCGAACTCTTTCACCGCCCTGGACAGGATGCGCCAGCGATCCTCCTTCTCCGCGCATTCGAGGACCATGGCCCCGGCCGCGCGGATCTGCCCGACCATCGGACCCGCGGCGCCCCGGAACGTCAGCACCACGCAGGGGAGGTTCGCGCGCGCGGCATAGGAAGCCGCCGCCGCCCCGGCATTGCCCGACGACGAGGTGGCGATGACCTGCGCGCCGATCTTCTTCGCCCAGGAGACCGCGACGCTCGCCAGCCGATCCTTGAACGACCAGCTCGGGTTGCGGGTCTCGTCCTTGACCCAGAGCGAACCGCGATGCGGCGCGGCGATCGGGACCAGAGGGGTCATGCCCTCTCCCAGGCTCACCGCGTCTTCCGCCGCGAGCGGCAGAGCGTCGGCGAAGCGCCAGAGCGTGGCCGGCCCCGCCGGAATGGCGTCCCGGCGGGGCGTCGCCGCGTCGCCGTAGACCACGCCGAGATTCGCGGTCACGCCCGCCTCGGCGCAGGCGCGGCAGGCGCGCGCAAAAGCGTCGAGCGGGTGAGTCTCGCCGCATCCGATGCAGGCCAGGGAGGTGGGTTTCATGCGTCCGGCTCGACACTCGGGTCAGTCATGGTCGCCGCCCATCTCGATCACCGTCCCGGCGCCGGCGGCGATCGCGCGGCGCTCGATATGCTGGGCGGTGATCAGATCCTGGATCGGCAGCCCGATCGACTTGTAATAGGCGATCTCGTCCGCCGTCTCCCGCCCAGGCCTTGTCCCGGCGATGATGTCGGCGATCCCGGCCACGTCCCGCTCGCGGATCGCGCCCTCGGCGATCGGGATCGCGAGGTCGCCGGCATGGGCCAGGCTGTCGGCCGGGCTGTCGATGACGAGCCTGGCGGCGCGGCGCACGGTCTCGGTGTCGACCTCCCGGGCGGTCGCGACATTGGCGCCGGCCGCGGCGACGAAGGCGCCGGGGCGGAGATCGCGGCCGAACACCACGGGTTCGGACGAGGTCGTCGCCGCGACCACGATATCGGCCTCGCGCACCGCCTCGGCGGCCGAGCGCGCCAGGATCGCGTCGTCGGGCAGGCCGTCCTCGTGCCGTACCTCCTCGGCGAAGGCTTGGGCGCGGGACTCGCTGCGCCCGGCGATCGACACGCGTTCGATGTCGAATGTCCGCGCCAGCGCCCGGAGCTGGTTGCGCGCGACCCTGCCGGCGCCGACCACGGCGACGACGCGCGATTCGGGCCGGGCGAGGCGACGCGCGGCGGCGCCGGTTCCCGCCCCGGTCCTGAGATCGGTCAGGTAGCCGCCCTCCATCACCGTCCGTGGATGGCCGGTCTCGCCGTCGAACAGGGTGACGAGGGCCGACATCCGCGCCACCCCGCGCGCGGTGTTGCCGAAGAAGTCGGAGACCACCTTGACCCCGTAGCCGCCGCCGTTCCGGAGAAAGCACGGGTTGAAGATGGCGACCCCGGGCGGGGTCTCCGAGACCACGAAGCTGCGCAACCCCTCGACGCTCTCGCCGGCGGCGAGCCGGGCGAAGGCTTCCTCCTGGATCGGAATCGCCGCATCCATGTCGATCAGCGACCGGACGTCGTTCTCGGTCAGGATTCGAAGCTGCACCGGCGAGCCCCCCTGCCCACCGATATCGCCCGCGCGGTCCCGGGTCAACGCGCGCCGGCTATGGCATAGTTTGCCGCGGAGAGAAGATGGCACTGCTCGCGATACACGACGCGCGCCTGGTGACCGAGGCCTGGGAGAGGCCGGGCGGCATCGTCGTCGGCGATGACGGGCGCATCGCCTCCCTGGTCGAGGCGGACGCGCGGCCGGAGGCGGACACCGTCATCGACGCCGACGGACGGCTCCTGTTCCCCGGCTTCATCGACGCCCATGTGCACATGCGCGACCCCGGCTTTCCGCACAAGGAGACCTTCGCGACCGGCTCGCTCGCCGCCGCCTGCGGCGGGGTGACCACGGTGATGTGCATGCCGAACACCGACCCGCCGGCCGATACGGCGGAGGGGATCGCCGCGATGCGCGCCGCCGGGGAGGGGGCGAGCCTGGTCGACTTCACCGTCCAGGCCGGGGTCACGCCGGACAACATCGCCGACCTCCCCGCGCTCTGGGATCTAGGCGTGAGCTCCTTCGAGGCGCTGCTGTCCGACGCCCCGGCATCGATGCTGCTCGACGGCGACGGCCTCGCCCGGGCGGCCGCGGCGGTCGCCGCCTGCGGCGCCGTGATCGGCGTCTATACCGGCGACCGTTCCATGGTCGGGGCGGCGCTGGAGCGGCTTTCGGGGCGCACCGATTTCGCCGCCTTCGCGGAGGCCCGAGACCCAATCGGCGAGGCGATGGGGCTCGCCCGGCTGATCGAGGTGGCGCGCGCGACCGGTGCCCGAATCGTCGCTCGGCAGGTCTGCACCGCACGAGGCTTCGTCATGATCGAGGCCGCACGCCGCGACGATCCCGGGCTGTCGATGGCGGTCGAGGCGACCCCGCATCACCTCCGCCTCGACGGCAGCGCGGTCGACCGCCACGGGCCGTTCGCGCTGATGGTGCCGCCGCTGCGCGGCGCGGAGGATTGCGCGGCGGCACGCGCGGCGCTCGCATCGGGTGCGGCCGATTTCGTGGGCTCCGACCACGCGCCGCACGCGGTGGGAGAGAAGGACCGGCCGTCGCCCTGGACGGTGCCCGGCGGCACGCCCGGGCTCGACACCATCGTGCCGGCGGTGGCCGATCTCGCCGCCGCGGGGGAGATCCCATGGACGCGTGTCGCGGCGGCGCTGTGCGCGACGCCCGCCCGGCTGTTCGGAATCGCCGACCGCAAGGGCAGGCTCGCGGTCGGGGCGGACGGCGACCTGGCGCTGGTCGACCCGGCGCTGGCGCGGACCGTCGATGGCGGCGCCATCCGTTCCCGGGCGGCGCGCTCCCCCTTCGAGGGGATGGCGCTCACCGGCTGGCCAGTGCTCACCGTGCTGCGCGGCCGGGTGATCGCCGAGGACGGCCGCCATGTCGGCGGCACGCCGCAGGGGCGCTGGCTGCGCCGCGGCGCGGTGGACTGGAGCTGAACGATGTTCGGAGAAGCGGGACGGATCGGCCTCGTCGTGCCCGCCAATAACGGGGTGCTGGAGCCGGAGCTGTGGTCGGTCCTGCCCGAAGGAGTCGCGCTCTACGCCACAAGGATCCTCGCCAAAGGGGAGCTGACGCCGGCGGCGGTGCACGCGATGGAGGAAAACGTCGACCGCGCGGTCGACGAGCTCGCGGCGACCGGGGTCGACGTCATCGTCTACGCCGACATGGTGACGACCTTCATCATGGAGCCCGGCTGGAACGAGGCACGCACCGGGGAGATCGCCGCGCGCACCGGCTGCCGATGCCTCTCGGCCTGGACGGCGCTGCGCGATGGGCTTGCGCATCTCGGGGTAAGACGTTTCGTGCTCGGCACACCCTACCCGGCGGCGATCCACGCGCTCGCGCCGCCGTTCTTCGCCGAGCGCGGATTCGCGGTCACCGACGATGCGACCCTCGACATCCGCCAGATGGCCGATGTCCCGCGGGTCGATGCCGGGCGTCTGCGCGGGCTGGTGGAACGGCTCGACCTCGGCGACTCGGAAGCGGTGGTGCTGCTCGCCACCGACCTTCCCACCTTCGCCTCGCTCGGGGCGCTCGCGGCGATGACCGGCCGCCCGGTTCTGAGCTCCAACCAGACCATCCTCTGGTCGGCGTTGCGCGCCGTCGGCAACGATGCGGCGCCCGAGTCGCTCGGGACCCTGTTCCGGCGCTGAAGCGTCACGAAGCGCCGGGCCGTTTCCGGCCCGGCGTCGTTCGCGTCAGGGCGTCCCTATTCGAGGATCAGCCCGTGCTTCGCCTTATCCGGAACCTTGTCGATCACGCCGCGCTTCTGGGCCATTTCGAGGAACGCCCATTGCGTGTCGATCACCTTCTGGTTCCAGTCGGTCAGGAACACCCGCTTCTCGGACAGCAGGCGCTTGTACACGTCGGCCTGCGCCTGGTTCTTCACCGCGGCGAGCTTGCCGTGCTTCTTCACCGCCGCGGCGAGGTTCTCCGGCTTGCGCAGCCACTCCCAAGCCTCGTGGGAGGCCGCGACGAATCGCTTGGCGCGGTCCGGGTCCTCCTCGACCCAGCTGCGCCACGCCACGATCGGAGCCGACCAGACCACCGGGTACCCGGTCTTCTCCTTCCAATAGGCGTTGGCCGAGAAGATCGAGCGGTACTTGTCCGGCTGCGCCAGGGCCGCGACGGTCAACGAGGAGATGTTGAACATCGAATCGACCTTGCCGTTCTCCAGGAACTTGAACAGCGCCGGCGCGGCGGCCTGCACGAAATCGGTGTCCTTGAGCACGTCGAGACCGTAGGCGTCGAGCAGCGCGGCCCGGGTCGCCTTGAAGGCGCCCGCGCCGGTCGACCAGCTAGAGAACTTCTTGCCGCGCAGGTCGGGGACCGCCTTGAACGGGGTCTCGTTGCGGACCATGACCTCCTGCATCACCGTCAGCCCGCCACCGATGACCACCCAGTCGAGCCCCTTGTTGATGCGGGCGATCGCCGCCGTGCCGGGGTAGTAGGTGACCATGCATTCCTTGGCGGGGAGGCCCGCGACGTGGCCGCGGAACGGCCGGGGATCGAGCTTCAGGTCGATCCCGTGCTTCTCGTAGATCCCGGCATCCTTGCCCCCGTAGGCGCTGAGGATGAAGACGCTGTTCCTCGGAACCGTCGTGGACACTTCCTTGAGCGCCTGGGCGAGCGCCGGCGCCGAGACCGCGACGGCCGCGAGAACCGAGAGTCCCCCGAGCAGCAAACGTTTCTTGAACATCTCATTCCTCCCTTCGATTCGTCCGGCGGCCCGCCTTGCCGGTCTCGGGAGGCGAACCGGTCCGTTCATGCTGGGTGGGGGCGCTGCAACTGTCAAGTCGCGCGACGCTTGGGGGCCTCTCCTTGGCAGCCTTTCGGGCGGTGGCCATAATGCCGGCGGGTTGCGCGCCGCGTCGGCGGCGCGGCGGAGAGCGGGGGGTTCGCCATGAAGCTCGACATCTACAACCACATCTTTCCGGTCAAGTACTTCGAGCGCATGCAGGAGGTCATCCCCAACAAGGGGCCGATCAAGCGCTGGCTCAACATCCCGGTGCTCTACGACGTCGACGCCCGGCTGCGGATGATGGACACCTTCGGCGAGTACCAGCAGATCCTGTCCAACTCGATGCCGCCGATCGAGTTCATCGCCGGCCCCGAGCGAACGCCCGAGCTCGCCCGGCTCGCCAATGACGGCATGGCGGCGCTCTGCCGGCGCTACCCGGACCGCTTCCCGAGCTTCATCGCCTCGCTGCCGATGAACAACATGGACGCGACGGTGGACGAGATCGACCGTGCCGTCGGCGAGCTTGGCGCCTGCGGCGTGCAGATCTTCAGCC
This sequence comes from Defluviicoccus sp., assembly GCA_028821395.1. Taxonomy (GTDB): domain Bacteria; phylum Pseudomonadota; class Alphaproteobacteria; order MPNO01; family MPNO01; genus MPNO01. The sequence continues at coordinate 22,102 of JAPPGP010000124.1, read as the reverse complement.
ACGTCAACAACCGGCCGCTCGACGAGCCCGAGTTTTACCCGGTGTTCGAGAAGATGGCGGGGCACGACTTGCCGATCTGGCTGCATCCCGCGCGCGCCGCCAACCATCCCGACTACCTGACCGAGGACAAGTCCAAATACGAGATCTGGTGGACCTTCGGCTGGCCCTACGAGACCTCCGCCGCGATGGCCCGGATCGTGTTTTCCGGGATCTTCGACAAGCTGCCCCACATCAAGATCATCTCGCACCATCTGGGCGCGATGATCCCCTATTTCGAGGGCCGCGTCGGTCCGGGCTGGGACCAGCTCGGCACGCGAACGGCGGACGAGGATTACGAGGCGCTGCTGGCCTCGATGAAGAAGCGCCCCGTCGACTACTTCAAGATGTTCTACGCCGACACCGCCACCTTCGGGTCGGACGCGGCGACCGATTGCGGGCTCGCCTTCTTCGGCATCGACAAGTGCCTGTTCGCCTCCGACTGCCCGTTCGATCCGGAGGGCGGGCCGATGTATATCCGCGAGACCATCCGAATCCTGGACAAGATCGAGGTCACCGACGCCGAGCGCAGCGCGCTCTATCTCGACAACGCGAAGAAGCTCCTGAAGCTCAACTGAGACGCCGCCGCGGGCGGGTCGCGGGTTTCCGGTCTTGGCCGGGCTCCTCGACGACCCGGCCCGGCGGCGCGCACTCGCCGGGATCGCTCTCGCGGTCGGGGCGACGCTCACCTTCACCGCCTCCACGGTGGCGGCGGTGTTCTCCTACGAGGGCGGCGGCGAGCCGCTGGCGGCGATCAGCGCCCGCTATGTGGGCGCGATGCTGGTCTTCGTGCCGCTGCTCCATTTCACCGGCATCGGCTTAGCCCTGCCGCGCCGCGAGCGGCTGATCTCGCTCGCCCTCGGCGGGCTCGCCGCGATCCAGGCCTATTGCCTCTACACCTCGATCGCCCATATCGCGGTCGGGCTCACCTTCGCCATCTTCTACATCTATCCGATCCTGGTCGCCCTGATCGCCATCGCCTTCCGCCAGGACCGGATCACGCCGGCAATCGCAGTCGGGCTCGTCGTTGCCTTCACCGGCTTGATCCTGGTCTTCGACGTGACCGGCGAAGGGCCCAATCTATGGGGGTCGCTGCTCGCCATCGGGGCGGCGATCTCATGGTCGATCCTCGTGATCGCGAGCGGCGGGGTGCTGCGCACCCAGGACCCCCGCCTGTTCACCTTCCATCTGCAGATCTCCGCGGGGTTGATCTATCTCGCGATCTGCCTGATCGCCGGCGACGTCGCCCTGCCCCAGACCGTCAAGGGCTGGGCCGGGCTGATCACGCTGCCGCTGTTCTACGCCGTGTCGATGCTCGGCTTCTTCGGGGCGATCGCGCTGATCGGCTCGATCCGCGCCTCGCTGCTGATGAACCTGGAGCCGGTGTTCTCCATCGCCGCCGGGTTCCTGATCCTGGGCCAGGTTCTGACCCCGCTCCAGCTCGCCGGAGCCGCGCTGGTGATCGGCGCCGTGCTCGCGGTCCGGATCGAAGAGGCGCGCCCGGGCGCGCAAGACGCCGATTCGGGCTAATCCCGGTCGAACCGGGCCTTGCGCCTTTCAAGGAACGCCTCGATGCCGGCGCGCGCATCGGTGCTGGTCTGGGTCAGCGCGGTGGCAACGGATTCCGTGAACAGTCCTTCCTGCCGCGACATGTCGGCGATGCGGCCGATCGCGCCGATCGCCATCGTGTTCACCATCGGCGCGTTGCCGGCGACGGTCTCGGCCAGCGCGATCGCCTTGCCCAGCGCCTCGCCCTCGCCCACCAGGTAATGCGACAGGCCGAGCGCCTGGCCTTCCTCGGCGGACACCCGGCGTCCGGTCAGCATCATCTCGGTGGTGCGCCCGGCGCCGATGATGCGCGTAACCCGCACCGTAGCCCCGCCGCCGACAAAGATGCCGCGCTGGCCCTCGGGGAGCTGGTAGATCGCGCTCGGCTCGGCGACCCGTACATGGGTGGAAGCGGCGATCTCCAGCCCGCCCCCCATCACCGCGCCCTGCATGGCGACGACCACGGGGACCGCGCCGAACTCCACCATGTCGAGCGTGCGGTGCCAGTAGCGCGAAGCCTCGAACGACTCGACGGGATCGCGCTCCTTGTGCTCGGCGAGGTCGAGCCCGGCGCAGAAGTGCCGGCCCGCGCCGCACAGCACGACCGCCCGCGCCTCCTTCGGCACCGCCTGGAAGAAGCGGTTGATGTCCTCGATCAGCCGGGTGTTGACCGCGTTTCCCTTCTCCGCCCGGTCGATGGTGAGGATCGCGACCGGACCCCGCTGCTCGAACCGCAGCACCTCGCTCTCGAAGTTCGTCACGTCGGAATTGACCCGGCTGTTTCGCGCCAGCTATAGGGGCCGGGGCCGGCGGTGTAAACTGACGGCGGTATCGGAGAGGGGGACAGGGATGGATATCGCGGGCATTTCGGCGCTGGTCACCGGCGGCGCATCCGGCCTCGGCGCGGCGAGTGCCAGGCGTCTGGCGGAGCTCGGCGCGAAGGTCGGCATCGTCGATCTCAACGGCGACGGCGCGAAGGCCGTCGGCGCGGAGATCGGCGGCACCGGGGTGGGCTGCGATGTCACCAGCCCGGACGCGATGGAGGCGGCGCTCGCCGAAATCTCGGACGCGGTCGGGGTGCCCCGGGTGCTGGTCAACTGCGCCGGAATCGGGGTTGCCGGGCGCATCGTCGGGCGCGGCGGACCGATGCCGCTGGAGGATTTTACCCGCGTGGTCGACATCAACCTGTTCGGCAGCTTCAACGCGATGCGGCTCGCCGTCGCCGCCATGTCGGGGCTCGATCCGAACGAGGTCGGCGAGCGCGGCGTGGTCGTCAACACCGCCTCGGTCGCCGCCTATGACGGGCAGATCGGCCAGGCGGCTTATGCCGCGTCCAAGGGCGCGATCGCCTCGATCACGCTGCCCGCGGCGCGCGAATTCGCCCGCATGGGCGTGCGCGTGATGACCATCGCGCCCGGCATCCTGCAGACGCCGATGTTCGACAACGTGCCCGATGCTGTGCGCGAAGGGCTGCTCTCGATCACCCAGTTCCCGGCGCGTCTGGGCTTGCCGGAGGAATATGCGCATCTCGTCCAGCACATCGTGGAGAACCCCCTGCTCAACGGCGAGACCATCCGGCTCGACGGCGCGGTCCGTCTGCCGCCGCGATAGCGAGGGAGGGAGAAATGGCGGAAACCCGCAGGAAGGCCCGCGTGATGGGCATCAACCATGTCGTGCTCGAGGTCGACGATCTCGACGCGGCGCTCGCCTTCTACGGCGCCGTGTTCGAGTTCGAGCTGCGCGGGCGCGGCGAGACCAACGCCTTCATCGACATGGGCGACCAGTTCATCCAGCTGACCCTGAACAGCGGCGGCTCGCCCGACGCGAAGCGCCATTTCGGGCTGGTGGTGGACGACCGCAGCACGGTCCGCGCGGCGCTCGAAGAGCTCGGCGCCGAGATGATCGGCAACCGGCTCAATTTCCGCGACCCCTGGGGCAACCGCGTCGAGGTCGTGCCCTACGACGACATCCAGTTCACCAAGGCCGAGCCGATCCTGCGCGGCATGGGGCTCGACGGGCTCGAAAAGACCGACTCGGCGAAGCAGGAGCTCGCGAAGAAGGGGCTCGCGTAGAGCGCTAAGCGGGGGCGCTACAAGTCCCGCACCTGCGGCAGGACGTCCGTCCCGAAGATCTCCAGCGAGCGCATGATCTCCGCCTGGGGCAGCGAGCCGAAATCGACCAGCATGCCGATCTGGGTGATGCCGATATCGGCCAGCACCCGGATGCGCTCAATAGCCTGCTCCGGCCCGCCCATCAGGACGCGCCCCGGAAAGTAGGACTCGAAGGTGAACCGCCGCTGGCCGGCGTCGCGCTGCTCGTAGCCCTTGTAGGCGACGGGGTCGGCGGGATTGCGGGTGGCCTCGAGCCCGGCGGCGGCGTACTCGCTCATCGGTCCGTGAACCGCCGCCTCCAGCCTGGAATCGTCCCCCTCGGCCAGGAAATACGCGTGATAGACGCAGCAGATCTCGTGATCCTCCACCTTTCGCCCGGCGTCCTCGAGCGCGTCGCGGTACCAGCCGATGCGCTCGACCGCGATCTCGTGGTCGACGTGATAGGCGACGTAGAGCAGGTTGTGGCCCTCCCTCGCCGTCCATTCGAAGCTCTCGGGCGATAACAGGCAGGCGACCCAGATCGGCGGGTGCGGCTTCTGGTAGACCGGCGGCAGGATCGGCAGCCCGGCCATCGCCGGCCGGAACCCGCCGTCGAACTCGAGCGTCGGCTCCGACCACGCCCGCCGGATCAGTGCGACGCCCTCCTCGACCCGCTCCCGGCTCTCCTTCATCGGGATGCCGAAGGCGTCGAACTCGTCGCGGATGAAGCCGCGCCCGACGCCGAAATCGAACCTCCCCCTGGAGAGCTGGTCGAGCGCGGCGGCCTGCTCGGCCACCCGCACCGGGTCGTTCAGCGGCAGGATCGTCGCCCCGGTGCCGAGACGGATGCGCTCGGTCCGACCCGCGAGGTAGGAGAGGAAGGCGTAGTTCGCCGGCAGCAGCCCGCCGTGGCGGACGAAATGATGCTCGACCATCCAGGCGTAATCGATGCCGATCCGGTCGGCGTAGACGACCTGCTCCACCATGTTGTGGTAATGGGTATGGGCGTCGCGGATCTGCGGCAGGTAGGTCGGCAAGTAGAACAGGCCGAATTTCATCCACCTCTCTCCCGGGGGCGACTATGGCGGCGGCGGGACAGTTTGCTGCCGCTCGGTCCGCGGGCGCAACAGGCAGGAGACAGGCGATGGGCGAAGACGAACTGCTGAGGCGGGCCTTCGCGGCGGCGCGGCGCGCGGCGGCGAACGGCAACCCGCCTTTCGGCTCGGTGCTGGTCGACGGCGCGGGCGGGATCGTCCTCGAAGCCGAGAACGACATGGTCACCACCGGCGACGTGACCGGCCATGCCGAGATCAATCTGATCCGCGAAGCGAGCCGCGAGCTCGGCCCGGCGCTCGGCGGCTACACCCTCTATACGAGCTGCGAGCCCTGCGCGATGTGCGCCGTCGCCGCCTACTGGTCCGGGCTGGAGCGCATCGTCTTCGGGCTCTCCCATCCCAGGCTGGTCGAGATCCGCGGCGAGGGCGGGCCGCCGATGATGAACCTGCGCTGTCACGAGGTCGCCGGGCGCGGCGTGCGCAGGATGGCGGTCACCGGTCCGATGCTGGAGGACGAGGCGGCGGCGCTGTTCGCTTAGCCGGCGCCCGTCAAACGCCGTTCTCCGCGGCGAGGAGGTCGTCGACCGCCTGGCGGGCGAGGATGGTGCCGCCGTCGATCGCGACATCGACCGTGCGTACCCCGCTGCTGTCCGTCTCGATCGAGGCCTGCTGCGCTTCGAGGATCGCGCGGTCCTCCTCGAAGATGCCGCAGACCACCCGATGCCACCATTCGCCGAATTCGCCGTCGGTCGGCCGGAAGTTGCGCGACACCGCCCAGAAATAGTTGGTCGTGCGCTCCGTCTCGGGCGTCAGGCAGTCCAGCACGAAGAACCGCACCCCGGCATTGGGGTCGTCGTTCCCCGGCGGTACCGCCCGCACCTCGACATGCACGTAGCAGGGCGGCTGGAAATGGACCAGCTGGTAGCGGTCGATATTGGCATCGCTCCCGGCCGCCTGGGCGAAGAAGGGCGGCGGCGGGATGTCGCGCATGATGCGGTCGACGAAAACCTCGTTCCCCTCCCGGCGCGACTCGATCGGCGTCTCGGCGACGGCGTCGTTGCCGATGCTGGAGGTGTGCACATAGGTCTCGTGCGACAGGTCGATCAGGTTGTCGACCAGGAGCTGGTAATGCGCCCGGACATGCAGGCGGTCGCGGAACGGCACCCAGCCGTCCTCGTCGAGCCCAGGCATCGCCGGCAAGAGCGACGGATCGGCGCCGTCCGGCGCCCCCATCCACACCCAGATCCAGCCGTATCGCTCCACCAGCGGGTAGGCGTGCACCGCGGCGCGGCGCGGCACCCGGTCCTGCCCCGGCACGGCGACGCATCGCCCCTCCGGGTCGTAGGCGAAGCCGTGATAGCCGCAGATCAGCCGGTCGCCCGCCAGCCGCCCCCGGGAGAGCGGCAGGCGGCGATGGATGCAGCGATCGGCAAGAGCGCGCGCGGTCCCGTCCTCGCTGCGGAAGAACACGATGGGCTCGCCGCAAACCGAGCGCGCGAGCGGGGTGCGGCCGACTTCGGCGGCCGTGGCCGCGACGTACCAGGCCCGTTTGACGAACATGCCTTCCTCCCCGACGCCGCTATGGTGGCATCGCGGATGCTAGGCGTCGACCACCCAGCGCGCCTTGCGGCGTTCGAGGAACGCGCCGATGCCCTCCTGGGCAGCGTCCGACATGCGGGTCCTGACGTTCCAGCCGAGCCCGGTCTCGAACAGCCCGGGGTCCGGCGCGTAGCCGAGGTCGGCGAGAAGCGCCTTGGTGGCGGCGATCGCCTCCGGCGAGGCGGCGAGCGCGAGGCGGCAATGCGCCTCCACCCTTGCGTCGAGATCGGCCTCGTCCGCCGCCACCTCGTGAACCAGGCCCGCGCGCGCGGCCGTTTCGGTCCCGAACACCACCGCGCCGGTGGCGAGGTAGCGAAACCAGCCCGCGCCGATCCTCGGCAGCAGGAACCCCGCGATGATGCCGGGGGCGAGGCCGAGCCTCACCTCCGACAGGCAGAACTTGGTGTCGGCTTCGGCGATGGCGACGTCGCAGCACGCGACCAGGCCGAGCGCGCCCGCCATCGCCGCGCCGTGCAGCCGGCCGACGAGCATCCTGGGGCAGGCGGCGGCCGCCGCGTAGACCCGTTGCAGCCGCGCCGAGTCGCGGGCCACCTCGTCCTCGCTCGCGCCCCTGGTGTCGCGCATCCAGTTGAGGTCGCCGCCGGCCGAGAACACCTTGCCATTGCCGCGGAGCACGATGGCGCGCACCCCATCGTCGGCGCCGAGGCGGTCGAACGCCGCCAGCAGCTCGTCCATCATTACCGGATCGATCGCGTTGCGCCGCTCCGGGCGGTCGAGCGCGATCGACGCGATCCCGCGCGCGTCGGTCTCCACGCCGATCGTCCGGTAAGGTTCCATCGCGCGCTCCAGTCTTCAATCGGGGATCCGGAGGCGCCCCTTGATCACCTTCCGGGTCGGGGTCAGCGGCATGTCGTCGACCAGGATCAGCCGCTCCGGCCATTTCAGCCTGGCGATCCCCTGGCTTTCGAGCCAGGCCGCGAGATCGCCGAGTTCGGGCGCCGCGCCGTCGCGGGCGATGGCGAAGCAGCACGCCCGCTCGCCCAGCACCGGGTCCGGCATGGGGACGATCGCCGACTGGACGATATCGGGGTGCCGGTCGATCGCCTCCTCGACATCCGCGGGGTTGATCTTCACGCCGCCCCGGTTGATCAAGTCCTTCTCGCGCCCGGTGATCGACACCGCGCCGGTCGCGTCGATCACCGCCCGGTCGCCGGTGCGGTACCAGCCATCGGCGGTGAACGCGGCCACGTTGGCCTCGTCGTTGCCGTGATAGCCGTCGAACACCGAGGCGCCGCGGATCTGCAAAGCGCCGTCCTCGCCCGCCGGCAGCGGCACGTCGTCTGCATCGCACACCCTGGCCCGGTTTCCCGGGCTCGGCCGCCCGCAGCCCCATGCCGCCCGTTCGGCATCCTCCCAGGGCCGGGTGAACATGCCGCACTGGCACTCGGTCATCCCCCAGAGCTGCGCGATGCGGCCCTGCCTGAGCGCCGCCTGCGCCCCGCGATAGAAGTCCGGCGCGGCCCTGGCGCCCGAGACCACGCAATAGCGCACCGGGGCGAGCGTGTCGCCTGCGAGCAGCCCCGCTTCGAGGCAGGATGCGATATGCGCGGGAGCGGCGAAGATGTGGGTCGGTTGGAACGCCTGTACCGCCTCGACCAGGCCGGGGGGCGTGAACGCCGGCAGGAGCGCCGTGGCGCCGCCGCCATAGAGCGTGAGGTGGAAGGAATACAGCCCGAACAGGTGGCTGAACGGCGCGGCCGACAGCATGATCGAGCCCGGGCCCATCTGCTTTTCGCTGCAATTGAGCCGGGCGTTGGCCAGAAACCGGCGATAGTCGGTGAGCACCGCCTTCGGGCTCGACGACGTGCCGGAGGTGAACAGCATGACGTAGGGGTCGTCCGCGGCGGGCGGCGGCGGCAGCGCGGCACCGGGACGCGGCACGTCGTCGAAATCGAGTGCGCCCGCGGGGACCGGTCCATTCACGGCGACGACATGGGCGAGCGAGGGGAGGTCCCGCTTGAGCGCGGCGATGTCGGCGGCCGGTCGGCGGTCGCCCGCCTTCGCCGCGGCGAACACCAGCCGGGCGCGGGCATGGCGAATGATGTCCGCGGCTTCGCGCGGGCCGTAGGGCATGTGGATGGTGCTGGTCACCGCGCCGAGCCGGGACGCGGCGAGCAGCACGTAGAGGAAGGCCGGCAGGTTGGGGAGCTGGACCGCAATCGTGTCGCCCCGGCCGATGCCGAGCGCGGCGAGCCCGCCGGCCAGCGCATCGACCCGCTCCGCGACGCCGCGCCAGTCGACGACCTCCCCGGCGGCGAGAATCGCCGGCGCACCGCCACAGTCCCGCACGCAGCGTTCCAGCAGGCTGATCAGCGTGTCGTCGGTCCAGAATTCGGACCCGGCAGCGGAGCTGGTCTGCGTCATGTCGGGCAACCGGAGGAGTTATGGCGACCCCAACGGGAGTCGAACCCGTGTCTTCAGCGTGAAAGGCTGATGTCCTAGGCCTCTAGACGATGGGGTCGTGGCGCGATTGGTAGCCGCGGAGTCGGCGGAAATCAACCGCTACCTCTCGCCGGGCTGTTCCGGGCGAGGCCGTCCGGTCTGCATGGGATCGCGCGGATCGTGGCCGTAGCGTCGGCGCGCAATCAACCGGCGCTGGGCCACGGCCAGCTTGAGCGACCAGACGTAGCCGATCCAGGCCGCGGCGACCGCATAGGGAGGGCAGCCCACCAGCATCGCCAGCCCCCAGCCGGCGACGATGACGTCGTAATAGACATCCGGTGACGAGGCCGCGCCCGGCAGGTAGTCGGTGGTTGCCCCGCCGGCAGTGCTGGCATCCCAGAGCCGAAGGAAACCCGCGTAGCCGGTAAGGTCGTCCCAGCGTCCGAGCACCACCTGCCCGGTCACGTAGAACAGGTAATAGGCCGGCAGAACGGTCGCGAAATTGGTCACCCAGGTCCAGGCCATCGCATGGATCACGTTGAAGTCCCAGCGCGGCGCGAAGCGGCGGAATGCGATCCAGTTGGCGAGGACGAACATCATCTGGATGCCTACCGTCGGGGTCATCGCCCAGAACAGCCCGACCGCCACGCCGCGGGCGGTGTATTGCGGCGGGTGCCGGCTGCGCTTGATAGGAACGACAAAACGGTAGCGCAGCCAGCGCAAGAGCCGGACCAGACCGTTCCGGCGCCGATAGGGTTGTGTCCCCGCCGTAGGCAAGCCCCGCCCCTTCGTCATCCCCGTCCGCCCGCGCGGCGGCTTTCCGGCTTTCTCATCACAGCCTCGCCGCGTCCTCGATCGCGAACTCGACCGCGTCCCGGCCCTGCCACCGATCCGCCCTGAGATGCCCCGCCAGGTGAAGCGGCGCTCCGCCGGTCGCGAGCAAGGCATCGCCGAGCGCGGTACCGGCGGAACGGAACGCGATACCCTTGAGCCGGGGTCCGCCTTCGGTGCCGACGAGGAAGCAGCGGACGTGATCGGTGCCGACCACGTCGGCGCGGGCCACGCGGACCCGCGGGAGGGCGAAGCGCGGCCGCGGATTGCCGGTGCCGAACGGTCCCACCGCTTCGAGCGCTTCGACGATCTTTGCGGTGGCGCCGGTCGGGGTCAAGGCGCCGTCGATCGCCAGCCCGACCGCCGGGATCCGGTGGCCGAGCTGTCGCGCGACATGATCGTCGAGAAACGCCTTGAGCTCGGCGATCCGATCCGTCGCCACGGTAAAGCCGGCCGCCATCGCATGCCCGCCGCCGGCGATCAGCAGCCCCGCCTGGCGGGCCGCGATCACTGCCGAGCCGAGCGCCGCACCCGGGATCGACCGGCCCGAACCCTTGGCGATCCCGCCTTCCACGGCGAGCACGCAGGCGGGCCGGTTGAAGCGTTCGCGCAGTCGGGAGGCGACGATACCGATGACGCCCGCATGCCAGCCCTCTTCCGCGACCAGGACCACCGGTTCCAGCGCGACATCGGCCGCCGCGTCCTGGGCGTCGGCGAGGTCGATCGCGCGTTCGAGAACCCCTGCCTCGATCTCGCGCCGCTCCCGGTTGTAGCCCTCGAGTCTCGCGGCAATCTCCGCCGCAGCCGCCGGATCGTCGATCGACAGCAGCCGCGCCCCGAGCCCCGACTCGCCAACCCGCCCGCCGGCATTGACCCGGGGGCCGAGCATGAACCCGGCATGATAGGCGGTGGGACGTTCGTCGATTCTGGCGATGTCGGCGAGCGCGGCGATTCCCGGGTTGCCGCGCCGCGCCATGATCTTCAGCCCCTGTGCCACCAGCGCCCGGTTGACGCCGGTCAGCGGCACCACGTCGCAGACGGTTCCCAGCGCGACGAGGTCGAGCCAGGCCATCAGGTTCGGTTCGGGATGGCCTTCGCCGTACCAGTGGGCTTCCCGCAGCGCGCGGTTGACCGCGACCGCGAACAGGAAGGCGACGCCGACGGCGGCGAGCTGGCGGCAATCGTTGTCCTCGTCGAGCCGGTTGGGGTTGACCACCGCGACGGCCTCGGGCAGCGCCGCCTCCGCGACATGGTGGTCGAGCACGATGACGTCGAGCCCGATCGCGGCGGCCTCGGCCAGCGGCTGGTGCGCCGTGGTCCCGCAATCCACCGCGATCACCACCGAGACGCCGTCTCCCCGGAGTGCGCGAAGCCCGCCTGCGTTCGGGCCGTAGCCCTCCTTCATCCGGTCGGGGACGTAGACCGCAAGCCGGTGGCCGATGGAAGCGAAGAAGCGCGAGAGCAGCGCCGCCGAGGTCGCGCCGTCGACGTCGTAATCGGCGAACACGCCCAAGCGTTCGCCGTCGTTGATCGCGCGGACGACCCGTTCGCAGGCACGGTCCATGTCGCGCAGCGTGGACGGGTCGGGGAGCGCGCTGCGCAGCGTGGGGTTGAGGAACTCGTCGACCCGGTCGGATTCGATCCCCCGCCCGGCGAGCACGCGGGCGACGATTTCCGGCAACCCGTTCGCCTCGGCGATGGCCAGCGCCCGGCGATCGTCGGCCGTCCGCGCGTGCCAGCGCTTGCCGGTGACCGAGCGGTCGACGTCGAGAAAGGCGCTGTCGGCGGCGGACGCCTCGATCGCCATGACGGCTAGCCGAGGCTGGCCTTGCGCTCCAGGTTGTGATGGGCCTCGATCAGCCGCACCGTCCCGGTCTTCGAGCGCATGACCATGGAATGGGTGTAGGCGCGCCCGGCCTCGCGCCGCACACCGCGCAGCATGGTGCCGTTGGTCACCCCGGTGGCGGCGAACATCACATCCCCGTCGGCGAGCTCGAGCAGCCCGTACTTGCGGTCCAGATCGGTGATCCCGCAACTCGCCGCCCGCCGCCGCTCCTCGTCGTTGCGGAAGATCAGCCGGCCCTGCATCTGCCCGCCGATGCAGCGCAGCGCCGCGGCCGCGAGAACCCCCTCCGGCGCGCCGCCCGAGCCGAGATAGATGTCGACGCCGCTCTCCGGCTGCGAGGTCGCGATCACCCCCGACACGTCGCCGTCGGTGATCAGCATGATGCGGGCGCCCGCCTCGCGCACCCGTGCGATCAGCTCTTCGTGACGCGGGCGGTCGAGGATGCAGGCGACCAGGTCGGAGACATCCACCCCCTTGGCCCCGGCGAGGCCCTCGAGATTGTCGCCCGGGCTCTCGTCGAGATCGACCACGCCCTCGGGCAGCCCGCCGCCGACGGCGATCTTGTCCATATAGACGTCGGGCGCGTTGAGAAACCCGTCCTCCTCGGCCATCGCCACCACGGCGAGCGCGTTGGTCAGCCCCTTGGCGGTGATCGTCGTGCCTTCCAGCGGGTCGAGCGCGATGTCGATCTTGGGTCCGCCGCCGGCGCCCACCTTCTCGCCGATATAGAGCATCGGGGCCTCGTCGCGCTCGCCTTCGCCGATCACCACGGTGCCCTCGATGGCGAGGCTGTTGAGCGCGTCCCGCATCGCATCCACCGCGACCTGGTCGGCCGCGCGCTCGTCGCCGCGGCCCATCAGCCGCGATGCCGCGAGCGCCGCCGCCTCGGTGACCCTGACCACCTCGAGCGCAAGGTTGCGGTCCATTTTCGAGGCGGGCTCGGTCATGATCTCGCTCCCTTCGGTGGTCAGCTTACCAGCGATTCGATGCGAATCATGCGCGGCGGCTCGACCACGCTGCCGAGCTGCTCGATCCGGCCGAGGGCGCGCGACATGGCCGCCTCCCCGGTCTCGTGGGTGGTCAGCACCACCGGCACCGGCTCGCCCGGCGCGCGGCCGCGCTGGATCATCGATTCCATCGAGATCTGCTCGTCGCGGAGCGCAGCGGCGACATCGGCGATGACCCCGGGCCGGTCGACCACCATGAGGCGCAGGTAATAGGGGCCGGCATGGCGGTCCATCGCCGCGGTCTCCGCGGGCAGGAGGCTTGCCGCCGGCGCGGCGAAGACCGGCAGACGGAGGCCGCGGGCGAGATCGACGAGATCGGCGACCACCGCCGATGCGGTCGGGCCCGCTCCGGCGCCGCGCCCCTCATAGACCGTGGTTCCGACACTGTCCCCCTCGGCGACGACGGCGTTGAACACGCCTTCGACGCGGGCGAGCGGCGCGGTTTGCGGGATCATGCAGGCATGCACGCGCTGCTCGATCCCGTGCCCGGTGCGCCGGGCGATGCCGAGCAGCTTGATCCGGTAGCCGAGCTCGTCGGCGAAGACGATGTCGTCGGCCGAGACATGCCGGATGCCCTCGACATGGACGCCGTCGAAGTCGATCTCGGTGCCGAACGCGAGCGCGGTGAGAATGGCGAGCTTGTGCGCCGCGTCGATGCCGTCGATGTCGAAATGGGGATCGGCCTCGGCGTAGCCCAGCGCCTGCGCATCGGCCAGAACTTCCTCGAACGGCCTGCCGGTCGTCCGCATTTCGGTGAGGATGTAGTTGCAGGTCCCGTTGAGGATGCCGTAGATGGCGGCGATGCGATTGGCCGCCAGCCCCTCGCGCAACGCCTTGACGATGGGAATGCCGCCGGCGACCGCCGCCTCGTAGCCCAGCGTCCGGCCCGACGCTTCGGCGCGCCGCGCGATGAGGGTGCCGTGCTTGGCGAGCAGCGCCTTGTTGGCGGTCACCACGTCGCGACCGGCATCGAGCGCCGCCTCGCAGGCCGCCCTCGCGATGCCGTCGGCGCCGCCGATCAGCTCGACGAGGACATCCGCCTTCGCCTCGCGCGCCATCGCCGCCGCGTCGTCGAACCAGGCGACGCCGTCGAGATCGATACCGCGGTCGCGGCTCCGCTCGCGCGCCGAGACGGCGACCACCCGGATCGGCCGCCCGGCGCGCCCGGCCAGGGTCTCGGCCCGGTCCCTGAGTAGCGCGAAGACACCCGCGCCGACCGTGCCGAGCCCCGCCAGCGCGACCGCGAGCGGCGCCATCAGGCCTGCGCCGCCCGTTTCGGCATGGTGACCAGGCGGTCGGTGTCGGAGAGGAAGCGCCGGACATTGCGCGCCGCCTGGCGGATGCGGTGCCGATTCTCGACCAGCGCGATCCGCACATAGCCTTCGCCGTACTCGCCGAACCCGACGCCGGGCGAGACCGCGACCTTGGCCCGGTCGAGCAGCAGCTTGGAGAATTCGAGCGAGCCGATATTGGAGAACCGCGGCGGGATCGGCGCCCAGGCGAACATGGTGGCGTCCGGCGGCGGTATCTCCCACCCGGCGGCGCCGAAGCTCTCGACCAGCACGTCGCGGCGCCGGCGATAGAGCGCGCGGGTCTCGTCGATGCAGTCCTGCGGGCCGTTGAGCGCCGCCACCGCGGCGACCTGGACCGGGGTGAAGGCGCCGTAGTCGAGATAGGATTTCACCCGCGCCAGCGCCTCGATCAGCCTGCGGTTGCCGACCGCGAAGCCGATGCGCCAGCCCGGCATCGAGTAGGTCTTGCTGAGCGAGGTGAACTCGACCGCGATGTCGATCGCGCCGGGCACCTGGAGGATCGACGGCGGCGGGTTGTCGTCGAAATAGATCTCGGCATAGGCGAGGTCGGAGATGACGTAGATACCGCGCGATCGGCAGAAATCGACCACCTCTTCGTAGAACCCGAGATCCACGACATGCGCGGTCGGGTTGGCCGGGAAGTTGAGGATCACGGCAAGCGGCGCCGGCACGCTGTAGCGCGCCGCGCGCTCGATCTCGGCCAGGAAGTCGATGCCGGGGCCGACCGGGACATGGCGCAGCGCGCCGCCGGCGATGATGAACCCGTAGGCGTGGATCGGATAGGACGGGTTGGGGACAATGACCACGTCGCCGGGGCTGGTGATCGCCATCGCCAGGTTGGCGAAGCCCTCTTTGGAGCCGAGCGTGGCGATGGCTTCGCGTTCCGGGTCGAGCGTCACCCCGAAGCGGCGTTCGTAATAGGCCGCGATCGCCCGCCTGAGCCCGCGAATGCCGCGCGAGTTGGAATAGCGGTGGGTCTTCGGGTCCTGCACCGCCTCGACCAGCTTGGCGACCACATGCGGCGGGGAGGGGGCGTCGGGGTTGCCCATGCCGAAATCGATGATGTCCTCGCCGGCCGCGCGCGCCGCCGCCTTCATCGCGTTCACCTCGGCGAACACGTAGGGCGGCAACCGCTTGATCCGGTAGAATTGCTGCTCGCTCTCCGGCGCTGCGCTCATGGCTCGATCGGCTTTCCGGCTCCGGTGAGATCCGGCCACGGGGCCGAACCCTCATCGTCGGCGAAACTGCATGGTTTGACGGGCGCTGACAACCCGGCGCCGCGCCGTCGGCCCACCGATTTCTTGGGACTTGGCGGACGAGACGCCGTCCCGGGACGATTTGTCGCGGTTCCTCGCGAACCGCCGGCCCCTTTCTAGCGCGCGCCCTCGGTCGAGGCCGATGGCGGCGTGGCGAGCTGATCGCTCTGGCGCGGGATCGGCTCGCCGGTATGGCGGGCGTTCTCGCGGTCCGCGACCAGGCCGTCGGCCATCTTCTCGCGCAGCTCATCCCAGTCCGGCGCGGGCGCGGGTTCCTCCGCCGGCGATTGCTCGGCGCCCTTGCCGCCGTCGTCGGAGGACGGGAACCAGCCCGCGGGATTGAGCGACTCGGCCACGCTGCAGGCGCCGAGCAGCGCTGCCAGCGCGATAGACCCCGCAGCAAGAAACGACGCTCTCTTCACTCCGAAATCCCGTCCGCAATGCCGGTGCCGACGCCGAGCCGTGCACCGGTCTCCATGATAGGGCCGGCCGTGGCTGCGATCAAACGAAGCGGCCCGGGCTTGCATTTCGCGGGCTGTTTCAACACCGTGCCGGCGCGGTCTCGAAGGGTCACGGGGAACGGCGGTGGAGACTATCGAAGGGGAGGCGTTCCGCAAGCGCTTCGAGCGCCATCTGAGCTGGGTGCTGAGCGCCGGCAAGGGCGGCGAGCGCGGCGATTTCAGCGGGCTCAACCTCGACGGCGCGAATCTGCACGGCTACACGCTGCACGGGGCGCTGTTCGCCGGGGCGAGCCTGCGCCGGGCGGAGCTCAGGCGCGCCGAGCTCCGGAGCGCCGACCTGGCCGGGGCCGATCTCGGCGGGGCGTTCCTGCACGATGCCGTACTGACGGACGCCAGCCTGCGCGGCGCGCGGCTCGCCCGGGCGGAGCTGGTGCGAGCCGATCTCTCCCGCGCCGACCTCTCGGACGCCGAACTCGCGGGGGCCGATCTCCTCCACGCCGTGCTCGAAGACGCCAATCTCGACGGCGCCGATCTCTCCTCGGTGCTCAGCCTGAAACCCGACCAGCTCGCCCGCGCGCGGCTGACCGCGCGTACCAGGCTGCCGGATTGGTTGACGGATCTGGTACCCTGAGAAGTTGCCGTGCGGCGATCACGCGATGGCGATGGCGAGGCTGCCGATCCCTTCGATCGCGCCCTCCAGCCGGTCTCCGCGCTCGACCTTGCCCGGCCCCTTGGGCGTGCCGGTGAAGATCAGGTCTCCCGGCTCCAGCCGGCTGAGCGCCGACAGCCGGGCCACGATCTCGGCGACCGGCCAGATCAGCTCCGACAGATCGCCCCGCTGGCGCTCCGCCCCGTTGATGGCGAGCGTGATCGCGCCGCTCGCGGGATGGCCGATATCCCCGGCGGGGGCGAGATCGCCGATCGGCGATGCGCCGTCGAAGCTCTTGCAGAGATCCCAGGAGTGCTGGTCGGCGATGCAGGCATGCATGATGTCGCGCCGGATCATGTCGAACCCGACGGCGTAGCCGAAGACGTGGTCGAGCGCGGCCTCGCGCGGGATGTCGGCGCCGCCATTGCCGATCGCGGCGACCATCTCGACCTCGGGCTCGAGCTGCGCCGTCCCCGGCGGGTAGGGCAGGGCGCTGCCGCCGGGGATCACCGAATCCGCGGGCTTGAGGGAGATGCCCGGCTTCGAGCCGCCGGCCCCGCCCAGCCCGGTTTCCGCGGCATGGGCGGCGTAGTTGCGCCCGATGGTGTAGATCCGGCGCACCGGGAATCGGAGATCGCTGCCTCTGATGCCGACCGTCGGGGGGCCGGCGAAGGGTATGGCGTAGCTCATGCCGGCCTCCCTGCCTCGCTCATGCGTCGCCCAGCAGGGCGACCGCTCCGGCGGCGTCGATGCGCGCGCGCAGGCCGGTGCGCCACCAGCCCTCGCCGGTGAAGCGGTTCCGGTTCGCTTCCTCGTCGTCGAGATAGGAGGGCGCGAGGCTCGGGCCGCGGAGCTCCAGCGCGCCCTCTCCTTCGCCCGCAAGAATCTTGCCGTCCCGGTCGACCAGGCGCAGCGACACGCCGGGCGCCGGCATCAGCGCCTCGGGCGCATCCGGTGCGGCGGCAAGCGCGAGCTGGGTCTCCGGCGCGATCCACACCCGGCAACCCGTATCCGCCGCGAGCGTCAGCCGCGCGCCCGGAAGCGCGCCGCCGACGGCGACCGTCGCGCCCGCCTCGCAGAGCGCGGCCCCCGAGGCGAGCGCCAGGTTGACGGCGACAATGGCCCATGCGGGATCGGGCACGGCGACGGCGATGCGATCCGCCGGCGACAGCCCGAAACGCGCGCTCGCCCAGTCGTTCCCGGCCAGCAGCGTGTGCGCGTTGTGGACCGCGGCGCGCGGCGCCGGCCCGTCGAGCCCGGCGAACAGGATCGCCAGCGGGTCGCTCGCCACCGCATCCGCGTCCCAGTCCTTGGGGACCGCGCCGCACAGATCCTCGATCGGCGCCCCGTCGCGGACGATCGGCAGGCGCGCCGAGACCCGCTCCAGGCATGTCTCCAGCGTCTCCGGCGGCAGGGCGTCCGGCAGGGGGCACAGCACGGCGCTGGAGAGCGATGCCGCGGCATAGGCGGGCAGCAGCGAGGAGGGCCGCAAATCGTCGGTCGCGACCGCGTCGCCGCGGCCGATGCCGCGCTCGGCGAGCCCGCCGGCAAGCGACAGGGACCGGTCGAGCGCTTCCCGCCAGTCCAGCGCGCCGTCCTCGCCGTCGATCGCCAGGCCGTCGCCGTCCGCCGCGGCGAGCGCGCGCAGCCGGCTGGCGGGCGTCGCCGCGCCCCAGCGTCCGGTCCGGATATGGCGGTCGGCCTCGCTCGCGTCGAATTTGAGGGCGGCGCGCAGCGCCATCGCCCGTTCGCCGAGACTCGCGCGCGCTTCCACCGGAACGAAGCGCTCCGCCCGGAAACGCCGTCCGCCGCCGAGCTCGTAGAGCCGGTGGTAGTGATGGCGTTGGAACTTGCGGTGCTCCAGCAGCAGGCGGATGTGGGTAACCTGTTCGCGGGTGAGCCCGATGCGCTCGGCGATCTGGACGTCGGCGAGCCCGGCGCCGTCGCGTTGCGCCTCGATCTGCTCCCAGTCGAGCATGCGCACCGGATCGCCGATGCGGACCTGGATGTTGTGGCTGAGGTCCCAGATGGTCTCGCCATAGGCCTCGACCATCTCCTCGGTCAGACCCATCTGGACCCGGTTGAGGCCGCGCGTCATCTAGTCGTCGTCATCGAGCGCGTATTCGAAGCGCCGGATCGGGTCGGCCTGCGGCGCCTGGGTGGCGATCGGGCAGACCCGCATGCATTCGAAACACTGGGCGAGCAGGCCGCCGGAGCCGACCGACATCTTGTACCAGAGGATCTTCTGGTCGGCATCGAACAGCGCGTCCTCGCGCTCGACCTCGTCCCTGGCCTCGACCGCGTCGGCGATCATCGACGGCACGGCCTCGAACTGCTGGGTCATCTCGGCGCAGGCCGCCATGTCGTAGCGCATCGTCGCCTGGTTGCCGTCGGCGTCGATCTCGCCCGACAGGCACTGCACGGGGCAGAACTTCATGCACGGGGTCTGGCCGGTCTTGCGCCACAGGCTGACGCAGGAGGGCGCCGGGCAGGGGTTCTCTTCCATCGGCGCGTCCGGCGGCAGATCGAGCTCGGTGAACACCGAGGCGAAATACATGTAGCCGAAATCCGGGTGCAGCAGGATATCGCCGGCAAACGAGCGCGCGCCGATCCCGGCGACCTCCGCGTGCAGCTTGAGGCTTTGCAGCGGCACCCTGGGCCCGGACTCGGTGTCCATGTCGGGCGGGCAGTAGATCGAGCGGATGCCGAAGCGGTTCTCGATGAAGAAGGCGCAGCCATAGGCGATGGTGTAGGCGCGGGACTCGGTGCTGCCGAAATAGCCGAGCGCCTTGGCGGGCAGCGCCCAGGCGCCCTGGGTCTGGCCGCCGACGCCGAGCGCGATCACCGATTTTACCCTCGGCATCAGGTCGGTCGGGCGGTGGCCAGGCGGCGCGATACGCTCCAGCGCCGCCAGATCGGCGACGCCGACGGCGAGCGCGCCCTTGCGCTTGCAATAGGCGAAGATCTCTTCCTTCGCGGCCTGCGGCTCGATGTCTTCGCGCCTCGCCACCCGATCCTCCCGGTCTGCGGCGGGCGCCATAATAGCCGCGGGCGGAGCGTTGCGCACGCTCCGGCGACAGGGCACTCTCGCGGCCCGACACGCTTGGCGGAGGCACAGAATGGCGAACATCCACCTGACGCTCGCGATGGACGAGTACGACCACACCCGCGACCTGCTGCAGGGCAAGGTCAACGCCGAGGGCATCGAGCTCACCTGGCTCAACCTCGATGTCGAAGAGATCTTCTATCGCTTCGCGAGCGCCTTCGAGTGGGACGTATCCGAGCTTTCCTTCGCCAAGTACTGCTCGATCGTGTCGCAGCCCAACCCGCCGATCACCGGCATCCCGGTCTTCGTCTCCCGCGTCTTCCGGCACTCGGCCTGGTATGTCGCCGCCGGCGGCGCTGTGGGGACGGTCGCCGACCTCGCCGGCAAGCGGATCGGCATCCCGGAATGGTCTCAGACCGCGACGGTCTATGCCCGGGGCTGGCTCGCCGAGGATGCAGGCATTGCGCTGGACCAGGTCGAATGGGTGCAGGCCGGGGTCAACGAGCCGGGCCGGATCGAGCTCGCCCATCTCAAGCTGCCGGAGGGCATAAGCTACCGCCAGGTGCCCGAGCGCTCGCTCACCGAGATGCTGCTCGCCGGCGATATCGACGCGCTGGTCTCCGCCCGGCCGCCGCGCGCCTTCCTCGACGGGGATGAGCGGATCGCCCGCCTGATCCCCGACTACCGGACGCAGGAGCAGGACTATTTCAGGCGGACCGGGATCTACCCCATCATGCACACCGTGGCGATCCGCCGCGACACCTACGACAAGCATCCCTGGATCGCGATGAACCTGCTGAACGGCTTCGAGGCGGCCAAGCAGCGCAGCATTTCGAGGCTCACCAGCGTCACCCATTCGCAGATCCCGGTGCCGTGGATCTACGACACCGTGCCCGAGCTCGGCGGCGAGATCTTCCCGGGCGGCGACTACTGGCCCTACGGGATCGAGCCCAACCGGCCGACCATCGAGGCGTTCCTCCGCTTCTGCCACGACCAGGGTCTGTGCCACCGGAGGCTCGAGCCCGAGGATCTCTACCCGGAAGAGGTGCAGTCGGTATTCCGCGTCTGACGCCGCTGGTCTATGGTGCGGCCGATTCCCCATCCACTGTCCAGACCGAGAGGCGCCATGAAACGGAGCAGGCTGGTGGGTGCGTTCACCTTCCTCCTGGGAGCAGCGCTCATGACCAGCGAAACCGCCGCGGCCGATCCCGAGAACACGCTCTACATGGACCTGGAGCATGGCCGTGTGGTCATCGAGATGCGCCCGGACCTCGCACCCAAGCATGTCGAGCAGATCAAGCGGCTCGCCGGGTCCGGCTTCTATGACGGCGTGGTGTTCCACCGCGTGATCGACGGGTTCATGGCGCAGGGCGGCGACCCGACCGGGACCGGGACCGGCGGGTCCGGCAACAGGCTGCCCGCCGAGTTCTCCAGGGAGCCGCATGTCCGGGGCGTCGCCTCGATGGCGCGCAGCAACAATCCCGACAGCGCCGACAGCCAGTTCTTCATCATGTTCGCCCCGGCGCCCCATCTCGACGGCCAGTACACCGTGTGGGGCAAGGTGACCGAGGGCATGGAGTTCGTCGACAAGCTCAAGCGCGGCGACCCGCGCCGCGGCGGCGTGGTCGAGAACCCCGACAAGATCGTCCGCATGCGGGTCGCCAAGGACGCGGAGAAGGCCGACTAGGCGCGCCACGCCGTGAGCGCGACCGCACCCCGCGCGCTGCCCGGGCAGCGCACGGTCGTCTCGCTGATCAGCGCGGGGCACTGCTACAGCCATCTGAGCTCGGTGGCGGTGGCGCCGCTGTTCCCGGCGCTGCGCGAGGCGTTCGACGTGAGCTATGTCGCGCTCGGCGCGCTGATGACGGTCTTTTCCATCGCCACCAGCGTCGCCCAGATCCCCGTCGGGCTGGCGGTCGACCGCTACGGCGGCCGGCCGGTGCTGGTGATCGGCCTGGTGCTGCTGGGCGGCAGCCTCGCGCTCGCCGGCGGGGCGGAGGCCTATTGGCAGGTGGTCGCGCTGTTCGCCCTGGCCGGGCTCGGGAACAGCGTCTTCCACCCGGCCGACCTCTCGATTCTGGCGCGCCGCGTCGACCGCGCCTGGCTCGGACGCACCGTCAGCCTGCACAGCTTCGTCGGCTATGTCGGCTGGGCCATCGCGCCGATGTCGATCGCCGGGCTCAACGCCGCGTTCGGCTGGCGCGGCGCGCTACTCGGCGCCGGGATCGCCGGGCTCGCGGTCGCGGCGCTGATCCAGTGGCGCCGCACGGTGTTCGACGACGAGCCCGGCGCCGGCGCCGCGGGCGAAACCAAGAATAAGGAACGCTTCGACATCCGCGCCCGGCTGATGGCGATGACGGACGGGCCGATGATCCGCATCTTCCTGTTCTTCCTGTTCACCTCGATGACCATCGGCGGCCTCGCCGGGTTCCTCGCGATCGCGATGATGGAGCTGTTCGGCGCCGATCTTGCCGGCGGCAATCTCGCGCTCACGGCGTTCATGGTCACGATGGCTTGCGCGGTCCTGTTCGGCGGCGTGCTCGCGGACCGGATCTCCGCGCATGACAGGCTCGCGGCGTGGACCGTGGCCGGCGGGGCGGCGGCGCTTGCGCTGCTCGCCTTCGGGCTCGGCGGCTACCTCGCCGGGCTCGCCGTGATCGCGGCGAGCGGCTTCCTGCTCGGCGTCTCCAGCCCGTCGCGCGATCTCATCGTCCGCGCCCGCGCCCCCGCCGGGTCGCTGGGCCTCGCCTTCGGCTTCACCTCGACCGGGCTTAGCATCGGCTTTGCGCTCGGCCCGATCGCCGTGGGCGGGTTGATGGATCTCGGCCGGCCGGACCTTGCCATTCTGGTGCTGGCCGCGGTCAGCGGGCTCGCCGTGCTCGCTCTTGCCGCAGGGCGGAGGACGGTGCCGGCGCAATGATCGCGGGCTCCGCGGAGCACCATCGCGCGGTCTGGCGCCTCT
>JAPPGP010000233.1 GCA_028821395.1 Defluviicoccus sp. | reverse complement strand
CCTGCCCTGTCGGCCGGACAGCGCCGCGCAGGCCATGACAGGGGCGGGAAATGCGCGCTGAGCCTCACCAGGTGAGCTGGCCGCCGTTCGGGTGGATTATCTGGCCGGTGATGTAGGACGACCGCTCGCTCAGCAGGAAATCGACCACCGCGGCCACCTCATCCGGGCGGCCGAGGCGGCCGATCGGCAAGTTGCCGGCGAGCCGCGTACGGACTTCCTCGTATTCCGCCTCGGTCCGGCCGGAACGCAGGATCGGCGTGTCGATCGGCCCCGGGCCGAGCGCGTTGATGCGGATCCCCTCGGGTGCGAATTCCTGGGCGATCGACTTGGTGAGCGAATGGATCGCCGCCTTGGCCGCGCAATAGGCCGCACCCCCCGGCACCGCCATCACCGCGTAGTCCGACGACATGGTGACGATCGCCCCGCCGGTGCCCTGCTCGCGCATGCGGCGCAGCGTCGCCTGGCAGCACAGGAACGTGCCCTTGACGTGGACGTCGACCATCCGGTCCCAGTCCCTCTCGGCGACGTTCTCGGCGGTGCCCCGGATATGGATGCCGGCGGCGAAGAAGCCAGCCTCGATCGGGCCGTCGACCGCCGCCACCATGGCCTCCACCGAGGCGCGGTCCGCCACGTCGACCGCGACCGCCCGCGCGTCGCCGCCCGCTTCGCGGATCGTGCCCACGGTCTCCGCCAGACCCGCCTCGTCGATGTCCGCGGCGTGGACCGTCATGCGCCCGGCGAGGCGAATCGCCGCCGCCCGGGCGATGCCGCTCGCGGCACCGGTGATCAGCACGTTGCCCATCTAGATCATCAGCCTTCCGCCGTTGATGCGGATGTCCTGGCCGGTGACGAAGCTCGCATCGTCCTCCATCAGGAACAGCGCGGCCTCCGCCATGTCCTCGGGCTCGCCGATGCGGCCCATCGGGTTGGCCGCCGCCGCGGCGTCGAGATCGGCCTGGCTCCGATGGCCGCGCGGCTGCGGCGTGTCGGTGATTCCGGGCGAGATCACGTTGACCCGGATGCCACAGCCCGCGGTCTCCAGCGCCATCGCCCGGGCGAGCCCGAGCACCCCGCCCTTGGTCGCCGCGTAATGCGCCCCGCCGGCGGCGCCGTTGCGCGCGATCGAGGACGAGAACATGACGATGGCGCCCTTGCCGCGGCGGCGCATCTCCGGCAGCACCGCCTGGCTCGCGAGCAGCGTGCCCTTGAGGTTGATGTCGAGATGCCGGTCCCACGCCGCGTCGTCGAGCTCGAGGAAGGGCACCGGCTTGTAGACCGCGGCGCAGGCGGCGAGGCCGGTTATCGTCCCGCCGGCCTCAACGATGCCCGCGGCCGCGGCCTCCATCGCCGCCTTGTCGCGCACGTCGAGGAGGTGGAACGACAGGCCGGGCCGGTTCACGCCGGCGAGCGCGCCCTCGGCGACGTCCCAGGCCGAGACCGCGTAGCCCGCCGCAAGCGCGCGGCGAACGATCGCGTTGCCGATGCCGCTGCCGCCGCCGGTGACCACGATGGTCGATTTTCCGCTCTCCGCCGTCACTGAGAAAGCCCTCCCTCGCCGCCGCACCCTACGCGAGCGGCGGCGGACCGGGCAAGCGGCCGGCGGTCGGCATTGACCCCGGTTCTACGGAGTAGTACCCCGCCGTCGGAGTAACGTCGATGACCGTAAGGTCCTCGATTTCTCTCACCGACGAGCAGCACGCCTTCGCGCGGGCGCTGGTCGATGCCGGGCGCTACCCGAGCCTCAGCGCCGTCCTGCAGCAGGGTGTCGAGCTGCTGCGCCGGCGAACGGATGCCGAGGAGCTGGAGACCGCGGCGCTGCGCGCATTGCTGTCGCGGCGCCGCGAGGGCGAATTCGTCGAGGCGGAGCGGATGGACGAGCGCCTGTCGCGCATGATCGCCGGCAAGCGCCGCGCGCATGACGTTCCGTCTTGAGTTCGCGGCCGAGGCGGAACGCGATTTCGGGCTGATTCTCGATCATCTGCCGGACAGCTACCTCGGATTCGGCGAGAGCCCGGAGGACGCGCTCGACCGCGGCGCGGCGCGGGTCCTCGAAATACGGGCGGCCGCGGAGCGTATCCTGGCCGCGCCCCATCGCGGGGAAAGCCACGACGACATCCTGCCCGGCTTGCGGCACCTGACCGTGGGACGCGCGATCTACCGGTTCGACGTCGATGAGAGCCGCCGGACGGTGCGCGTCCTGGCGGTGTTCTTCGGCGGGCAGGATCACGTCCGCCGCGTGATGATCCGGCTCCTCGATGACTGACGACCGCCGTTGTATGGTCGGCGGCGTTCGCGAAACCGACGGAGACCGCAAGATGAAAGGATTTTCGAGCCCCAACTCGCCGTTCTCGCGCAAGGTGCGCGTGGTCGCGATCGAGACCGGCCAGGCGGAAACGATCGACTGGACGGTGGTCGACCTCGGCGGCGCGATCCCGGCGCTGGAGGCGACCAACCCGATGGGGCAGGTACCGGCGATCGTCACCGACGACGGCGCGGCGCTCTACGATTCCGCGGTCATCTGCGAATACCTCGATGCCCAGCATGACGGAACGCGGCTGTTTCCCGCCGGCGGCGAGGCGCGCTGGGAAGCGCTCCGCCTGCAGGCGCTGGGCGACGGGCTGGGCGTCGCCTCCGCCGCGCTCGCCGGCGAGCGCCGGCGTCCCGAGGAGCGCCGCTTCCAGCCCTTCTCCGACAACCAGTCCGGCAAGATCGCGCGCTCGCTCGCCCGTCTGGAGCACGACCTCGCCGCGCTCGACGGGACGCTCACCATCGCGCCCATCGCCGCGGCCTGCGCGATCGGCTACATGGAGCTGCGCGATTGCCGGCCCGGCTGGCGCGACCGGCATCCGGCCCTTGCTGCCTGGTACGACCGCTTCGCAGAGCGGCCGTCGATGCGCGCCACCGCGCCGCCGCCCGCTCGATGAAGCCGCCGGCGACGGCTTGGATCGGGGCGTGCCGTCTGTTGTACTAGGGGTGTTTTCGAAACGAGGAACGGGGAGGCATTGATGAAGTTCGCTCTGACGGCGTCGTGTGTCGCGGCGCTTGCGGCCGCACTGGCCGCGGCGGGCGAGGCCCGCGCGCAGCAGACGACCAAGGTGAAATACGCCGAAGTCGTGCGCTCGGTGTTTTACCTGCCGAAATACGTCGCCATGTCCAACGGCTATTTCCGCGACCAGGGGATCGAGGTCGACATGACCACCGCCTGGGGCGGCGACAAGGGCACGGCGATGCTGCTGTCCGGCAAGGTGGACGTCGTCCTCCAGGGACCGGAGACCGCGATCTATGTCGAGAACGGCGCCTCGCCCGAGAAGACCAAGATGTTCGCGGCCATCACCGCGACCGACGGGCTGTTCCTGATGTCTCGCGAGAAGATGACCATGGAGCAGTTCAAGTGGTCGATGATCAAGGGCAAGACGGTGATGGGCTGGCGGCCCGGCTCGACCCCCGGGCTGTTCCTCGAATACGCCATGAAGAAGCACGGCATCAGCCCGAAGAAGGACATCGACCACGTCACCAACATCGCGATCCCCGCGCGGGTCGGCGCCTGGATGGTCAACAAGGCGAGCTTCTCGGTGTTCTTCGAGCCCGATGTCAGCAAGCTCTCGCGCCAGGGGATCGCCTATCCCGTCGCATCGGTCGGCAAGGAGGTCGGGCCGGTCGACTACACCGTGTTCATGGCGACCGACAGCTACATCGAGCAAAATCCCAAGATCATCCAGGGCTGGGCCAACGCAATCCACAAGGCGCAGAAGTGGATCCAGACCGCCGATGCCGAGACCGCGGCCAAGGCCATCGCCAAGTGGTTCCCCAAGGTCGAGCTCGGCGACATCGCCGCTTCGGTCACGCGCTACCGCAAGTTCGGCATCTGGAAGACCGACCCGACCACCCATCCGCAGGCGATCTCCGCCCTGCAGGACATCCTGGTCGAGGGCGGCGTGCTGAAGGCCGACAAGCGGGTCGCCTATGAGCGGGTGGTGACCACGAAGTTCTCCGAGGCCGCCAAGAAGTCGATGCAATAGGCGGCGGCGCGGCATGGCGGCGGGCGAGGCGACCCCCAAGGTCGAGCTGCGCGACATCCACCTCCGCTACTTCACCCTGGAGGGGGAGACGGAGGCGGTGCGCGGGCTGTCGCTCGGGATCCGTCCGGGCGAGTTCGTCGGCATCGTCGGCCAGAGCGGCTGCGGCAAGTCGACGCTGCTCTCGCTGATCGCCGGCATCCTCCAGCCAACCGCGGGCGAGGTGCTGGTGGACGGACGGCCGGTCCGCGGGCCCTCGCCGGTCTGCGGCTACATGCTGCAGCAGGACTATCTGTTCGAGTGGCGCTCGATCCTGCAGAACGTGCTGATCGGGCCGGAGATCCAGGGGCTCGACATGGGCCGCGCGCGGGAGCGGGCGCTGGAGCTGTTGCGCCGCTACGGCCTCGGCGAGTTCACCGAGCACTACCCGCACCAGCTCTCGGGCGGGATGCGCCAGCGCGCGGCGCTTGCCCGCACGCTGTGCACCGAGCCCGAGATCCTGCTGCTCGACGAGCCGTTCTCGGCGCTCGACTTCCAGACCCGGCTGGCGCTGGCCGACGAGGTGGGCGAGATCCTGCGCCGCGAGGGCAAGACGGTGATCCTGGTCACCCACGACATCTCGGAGGCCGTCAGCATGGCCGACCGGGTGGTGGTGATGAGCAAGCGGCCCGGCTTCGTCAAGGCGGAGCATGAGATCAGCTTCGCCGATGCCGGCGCCGGCCGGCCGACGCCGTTCGAGGCGCGCAACCGGCCCGAGTTCCGCGACTACTTCAACCAGATCTGGGGAGAGCTCGAGATCCATGTCGGCGGCTGACCGCGACACCGGGCCGCGAGCGAACGGGCAGGCCGGCGCCCCGAGCGACATGTACGCGGCCTTCCTGCGCCGGGTGCGCATCCGGCGGCGGCTGATCTTCGCCTGCCAGGCGCTCGCGCTGCTCGGCTTCGTCCTGGTCTGGGAGATCGCCCCCCGGGCGCATTGGGTGAACCCGATGCTGACCAGCTACCCCTCGGCGATCTGGCCGGCCTTCGTCGAGATGGTGGGGGCCGAGGACAACAACATCCTGTTCCACACCTGGATCACCCTGGTCGAGACCGTGGTCGGCTTCGCCATCTCCATGGCGCTCGGCGTGGCCGTGGCCATGGCGCTCTGGTGGTGGGAGTTCCTCTACCGCGTGGTCGACCCGTTCATGGTGGTGGCCAATGCGCTGCCCAAGATCGCGCTGGTGCCGATCTTCTACATCTGGCTCGGCGACGAGGCCTCGATCTACGCGATGGCGGTGGCGATCGCGCTGTTCATCACCATCCTGATGGTCTATTCGGGTTTCCGCGAGACCGACCCCAACAAGATCAAGCTGATCCGCACCTTCGGCGCCAGCAAGGCGCAGATCCTGCGCAAGGTGGTGCTGCCCGGCAACGTCCCGGTGATGATCGCCGCGCTCAAGATCAATGTCGGGCTGGCCCTGGTGGGCGTCATCGTCGGCGAGTTCCAGGCGGCCAAGGCGGGGCTCGGCCACCTGATCATCTACGGCAGCCAGATCTTCGCCATGAACCTGGTGATGACCGCGATCACCATCCTCGCGGTGATCTCGACGGTGATGTACCTGATCATCCTCTATGTCGAGAACCGGGTGATGCAGCACCGGCAGTAGCGGTGCGGAGGGCCGCGCGTTGCCGTCGTGTCACCGATTTCGCTGGTCGGAGTGAGTGGATTCGAACCACCGGCCCCTGCCTCCCGAAGACAGTGCTCTACCAGGCTGAGCTACACTCCGAAT
>JAPPGP010000225.1 GCA_028821395.1 Defluviicoccus sp. | reverse complement strand
GTCTCGGCCTCGAGGAGCGCTCCCCCCCCCGGCCCCGGGCCCCCCCCCCCCCGGGGCCGGGGGGGGCCCGGGCGCCCCCGCCCGGGGGGGCCCGGGGGGGGGGCGCCCCGCCGGCGGGGGGGGGGGCGCGCCGAGCATTTCTGGACCAACCGCAAGCCCGACGCCTGACGGCCCTCAGGACATCTCCGGGTAGAGCCGCTTCGGCAGCCACAGGCTGATCTCGGGCACGTAGGTGACGATGGCGAGGCAGAACAGCGCGATGGCGAGCCACGGCAGCACCGCCCGCAGCACCGTGAGATAGGGCTTGTTGAAGGTGCCGCTGGCGATGAACAGGTTGAAGCCGAAGGGCGGCGTGACATTGCCGATGTCGACATTGACCGAGGTGACGATGCCGAAATGGACGCCGTTGATCCCCGCCGCCGTGACCGTGCCCAGCAGGATCGGGACAAGGATCAGGATGTTCGAGAACACGTCGATGAACATGCCCGAGACCAGGAACAGCCCGTTGGCCAGCAGCAGCACGATCTCCGGCGACTCCTTGAGCTCGGCGAAGGGTGCTACGATGTCGCGGGTGATGCCCGACAGGGTGAACAGCCACGACAGCAGGCTCGCCGCCCCCACCATGATCAGGATGCGGGCACTGATCACCCCGGCCTCGAGACAGACGAACATGAGCCCGCGCAGATCGAGCTCGCGGTACACCAGCACGCAGACGAAGGCGGCGTAGATCACCGAGACCGCCGCCGCCTCGGTCGGGGTGAACACGCCGCCATAGATGCCGCCGATGATGACGACCGGCAGGCCGATGCCCCACACCACCTCGCGCGCCGCCTGCCAGCGCTCGGCGAGAGTCGCGCGCGGGCGCCGCTCGACCCGGTTGGCGAGCGACCAGACGACGCAATAGGCGCCGTAGAGCAGCGCGAACACCGCGCCCGCGCCGATGCCGGCCATGAACAGGGCGCCGATCGACACCCCGGCGACGGCGCCGAACACGATCATCGCGTTGCTCGGCGGGATGATCATGCCGATCAGCGCCGAGCAGGTGATCACGCCGATCGAGAAGCGCTCGGAATAGCCCGCCTGGACCAGCGCCGGATAGAGAATGCCGCCGACCGCGACGATGGTCGACGCGCTGGAGCCGGTGATCGAGGCGAACAGCACGCAGGTCAGCACCACCGTCACGCCGAGCCCGCCCGGCAGATGGCCGACCAGCGACTCGATGAACCGCACCAGCCGCGCCGAGAGCCCGCCCTTGCCCATGATGTTGGCGGCCAGCACGAAGAACGGGATCGCCATCAGCGGAAAGTTCTCGATCCCCGCGAAGACCCGCTGCGGCAGGATGGAGAGCGGGATCGGCGTGGTCAGGGCGAAGACGACAAACGCCGTGCCGGTCAGCACGACGAACATCGGCACGCTGAGGAACAGGCCGAGCGCGAGCAGCCCGAAGACCAGCGCCGACGTCATCCGGCGCCTCCGCGCCGGCCCGCCGCGGCCGCGGCGTCAGTCGGCGAGCGTCGTCGAGCGCTCTTGGCCATCGCTCGCGGCCGAGACCGTGCGCCACAGGATCTGGGCGGTGCGGATGCCCATCAGCAGGCTGCCCACCGGCATGGCGAGATAGGTGAGCCACATCGGCGCCTCCAGCACCGGGGTGAGCTGGCCCGTCGCCATCACCCGCAGCGTGTGCAGCCCGCTGTAGTAGAAAAAGACGGCGAAGAAGATCAGCATCGCCGCCGACACGAAGAGCTTCAGCCGGCGCGCGCCGCCCGGCGGCAGGGCGAGCGGCAGGAGGTCGATCGATATGTGGCCGAACATGCGGAGCGTCACGCTGCCGCCGACGAAGACCAGCCACACGATGAGATACATCGTGACCTCTTCGGCCCAGGACAGGGCCGACAGGAACACGTAGCGCAGGATGACGTTGACGAACAGCAGCACGCTCGCCGCCGCCATCGCGAGCGCGACGAAGCCCGCCTCGCAGAGCGAGAGCGCCCGGTCGAGCCTGGCGAGAACCGACCCGATCACCCCGGCGCTCTCCTC
Source organism: Defluviicoccus sp. (assembly GCA_028821395.1). GTDB lineage: Bacteria > Pseudomonadota > Alphaproteobacteria > MPNO01 > MPNO01 > MPNO01. The sequence continues at coordinate 49,007 of JAPPGP010000225.1, read as the reverse complement.
CATCGCTTCGAGACGCCGCCCTTCCGCCGCCGGCTATTTCATGGCGACGGACTTGACCGCCTCGCGGATCAGGTTGAGGGTCGCCGCGCCCTTCCGCTTGGCGTACCAGTCATAGACCCGCCCCGACGCGGTTTGGAACATCGCGCGCTGCTCGGGCGAGAGCTGGATGATCTGGACGCCTGCCTTGCGGAAGGTCTCCAGGTGGCCTGCCTCGCTCTCGGCGATGATTTTCCGCTGGAAGCGGCCGGCGGCGCGCGCCTCGTCGATGAGGATCTTGCGCGCCTCCGCCGGCTGGCCGTCGAGGAACGCCTTGTTCATCACGAAGATGTAGGCGATGAAGCCGTGGTCGCTCAGCGTCAGGTATTTCTGCACCTCGAAGAAGCGCATCAGCGCGATGGTGGCGATCGGGTTCTCCTGGCCGTCGACCACCTTCTGCTGCAGGGCGTTGTAGAGCTCCTTGAAGTCGATCGCCACCGGCGAGGCGCCGAAGGCCTTGAACTGCTCCATGATCACCGGCGCCGGCATGGTGCGGATCTTGTGGCCTTCGTAATCCTTGGGCTGGCGGATCGGGAAGTTGCCGGTGAACTGCTTGAAGCCGCTCTCCCAGAAGGCGACGCCCTGCAGATTGGCCTTGTTCAGGGGCTTCAGGATCTCCGCGCCCACCGGGCCGTCGACCACCTTGTAGAGCACCTCGCGGCTGGGGAACAGGAAGGGCAGGTCCAGCACCTGGATGTCGGGCACGATGGGGGCGATCCACGCCGACGGCAGGGCGACCGCCTGGATCGCGCCGGCCTGCACCTGCTCCACCATCTGCACGCCTGAGCCCAGCGTCATGGCCGGGAAGGACTCCACCTTGTAGGCGCCCTTGGTGCGGGTCTCGACGGCCTGCTTCCACTTGAGCACGGCCTGGTGATGGGTGCTGTGCTCGGGCTGGTCGTGCCCGATCTTGATCACGGTCTGGGCGGCCGCGCTCGCGGCGAAGACGAGCCCGGCGGCAGCCACGACCAGGGTCTTGACGATGCTCATATCTCATTCCTTCGGTTTTCTTGGTGACGAGACGGACGCAGACTGTCCTCTACGCATCGCGCTAACCCGGCCATGCTAGCCCTCGCCTGGGTCGCGGGAAAGGACGATCCCGCGGCGCCCGTCTTCCGCGATCCGGCGTGCCGTCGGCCGGCGATGGATATGCCGGCGACGCGGGCATATGCTGTACGCGACACTCCCGAAGCCGCCACGCCGCCAGCCTTGCCCCGGCCATGACAAGAGATCCTTGGTGGAGTCCCTGGCGCCAGGTCGAGAACGCGATCGTCCTTCACGTCGACCTCGCCCCGGATGCCGGCCGGGAGGCGGAGGCCGTCTCCCTGCTCGACGACGCCGAGAGGGAGCGCTGGCGCCGCCTCCTGTCGCAGCGTGCGCGGCGCGAATTCGCGCTCTGCCGGGCCGCGCTCCGCGTCTGCCTGGCCGAGCGTCTGGGCTGCGCCGACCGACAGCTTTCCTTCGACCGGCTGGAGCACGGCAAGCCGGTCGCCAGGGTGGCCGGCCGGCCCGTCGACGCGGCGTTCAATGTCAGCCACAGCGGCCGCCACGGGCTGATCGCGTTCGCCGGGCGCGGCAGCCTCGGCGTCGACGTGGAGGAGCGCGTCGCGCAGCGCGATCTCCTGGGCATCGGCCGCCTGGTCTACGGCGCGGCGGAGCGGCGGTTGCTGGGAGATGCCTGGGGTCGGGAAAGGGTGCATCTCTTCTATCGCCTGTGGAGCATGAAGGAGGCGCTGATAAAGGCCCTCGGCACCGGGTTTTCGCTGAGCCCGGCCGGTTTCGAAATTCCCGCGCCGGTGCTGCGTGGCGCCCGTTCGGGCGTGTTTCGCTTCCCGCATCTGCCGTCGCAGAGCTGGCGCCTGCTGGATCTGGGAGAGCCGCGCTTCGCCGCCGCGCTCGCCTACCGGCTGCCGTCTCCGTCGGGCCAGGCCTCGGCACCGCCCGGCGGGTGAGCGCAGCGGCGCCAAGTATTGGGAGTCGGGACTTGCGGGAGTACGGGCGGGTCGTCCCGAAGCCCGCTTGCCGGGGTTCCGGCGGGCTGTATATTGGCGCGGAATCGATCGCAGGGAGGGGCGCCATGGCACTCGATCGCGGGCGCGGGATCGTCGACGTGGAGGGGCTCGGGCGCGCGGACGTACAGGCTCTCGCCCGGCGGGAGACGCCAGCCGGGCTCCCCTTCGCGGTGCGGAAGATCGGCCATGTCGTGCTCAAGGTGCGCGATGTCGCGCGGTCGGCCGCGTTCTACACCGACGTGCTCGGCTTCAGGGTGTCGGACGTCTATCCCGAGAGCATGATGCCCGGCGGCATGGCGTTCATGCGCTGCAACGCCGACCACCACGGGGTTGCGCTGGTCGGCGGGCGGGAGCAGGACGCGGACAACTCGGAGCTCGACCACTTGGCCTTCGAGGTCGCGACACTGGACGAGGTGCTCAGGGCGCGCGACCACCTGGAGAAGCACGGCGTCCCGATCGACTTCCACGGCCGCCGCCGCGCCGGCTGCCAGATCGCGGTCGAGTTCCGCGACCCCGACAACCACAGGCTGGAGATCTACTGGGGGCTGGACCAGATCGGCAACCCCGGCCATATCCGCCCGTCCGACGAGTGGCGCGAGGCCCAGTCGCTGGAGGAGGCGGTGGAGAACCCGCCGCCCGGGCAGGACACGACGCTGCACGACCCTTCGCTCAAGCGCCCTTAGGCCGGCAAGTGCCCGAGTGACGCGATGAAGATCCTCGCCGGTAACAGCAACCGTCCGCTGGCCGAAGCCATCTCGGCCTATCTGCAGCTCCCTTTGACCAACGCCAGCATCCGGCGCTTCTCCGACATGGAGTGCTTCGTCGAGATCCACGAGAACGTCCGCGGCGAGGACGTGTTCGTGGTCCAGTCGACGTCCTACCCGGCGAACGACAATCTGATGGAGCTGCTGGTGATGCTGGACGCGCTGAAGCGCGGCTCGGCGCGCCGCGTCACCGCGGTGGTTCCCTATTTCGGCTATGCCCGGCAGGACCGGAAATCGGGTCCCCGGACGCCGATCTCGGCCAAGCTGGTCGCCAATCTGATCACCACCGCCGGCGCCGACCGGGTGCTCACCCTCGACCTCCACGCCGGCCAGATCCAGGGGTTCTTCGACATCCCGCTGGACAATTTGTTCGCCTCGCCGGTCTTCGTCCGCGACATCGAGGAGAACATCGACCGCGACAAGCTCACCGTCATCTCGCCCGACATGGGCGGCGTGATCCGCGCCCGCGCGGTGGCGCGGCGGCTGGACACCGACCTCGCCATCATCGACAAGCGCCGCGAGCGGGCCGGGGTGTCCGAGGTGATGAACGTGATCGGCGACGTGGAAGGACGGACCTGCGTGCTGATCGACGACATCGTCGATTCCGCGGGCACGCTGTGCAACGCCTCGGAGGCGCTGGTCGAACACGGCGCCGATTCGGTCGCCGCCTATGTCACCCACGGCGTGCTGTCGGGCGGCGCGGTGGCGCGGGCATCGACGTCGTCGCTGTCGCGGCTGATCACCACCGACAGCATCCTCACCACCGAGGCGGTGCGGGTCTCGGACACCGTCGGGCAGATCTCGATCGCCCCGCTGATGGGCGAGGCGATCCTCCGGATCGCCGAGGAGAGATCGGTATCGAGCCTGTTTGACTAATCCCCGGCGAGGCGATAAAAGGCCGCGCTCCAAGGGAAAACCGGGACCCGAGGCGAGCGCCGCCGGCATCTGCGGGCAGACCGCGCGGGCCCCGAGACGGGAGGCTTCCCATCATGGCCGAGGTGAGCACCATTACGGCGGCGCCCCGGGGAGGCACCGGGAAGGGCGCGGCGCGCGCCGCGCGGCGGAACGGGCTGGTTCCCGGCATGATCTACGGCAACAAGCTCGAGCCGGTGATGATCAGCCTCGAGCGGCCGGTCGTCGACCGCGAGCTCGGCCAGCCGGGTTTCTTCATCCGCCTCGTCGACATCGAGGTGGACGGCGAGAAACACCGCGTGCTGCCGCGCGAGGTGCAGTTCCACCCGGTCAGCGACGCTCCGCTGCACGTCGATTTCCTGCGCTTTTCCGCCAGCCGCAAGCTCGACGTCGCGGTCCCGGTGCGGTTCCTCAACGAAGACGAATCGCCCGGGCTCAAGCGCGGCGGGGTGCTCAACGTGGTGCGCCACGAGGTCGAGGTGCAGTGCACCGCCGACAACATCCCGAACGAGTTCGAGATCGATGTCGCCGGGCTCGACATCGGCGATGCGATCCACGCGAGCGCGATTACCCTGCCGGAAGGGGTGGCCTTCACGATCACCGATCGGGATTTTACCGTCGCCACCATCGCGGCCCCGACGGTGATGGCGGCCGATGAGGAAGAGGTCGAGGGCGAAGAGATCGAGGGCGAAGAGGGGGCCGAGGCCGAAGGCGGAGATGCAGCCGAGGATTCCGGCGATGCCACCCCGGCCGGCGACGGGGAGTAGCGGTCCCCCGCAACCCGGCGACCCATGTTGATCGTCGTCGGGCTCGGCAATCCCGGGCCCAAGCACGCGCGCCAGCGGCACAACATCGGCTATGTCGTCGCCGACGCGATCGCCGCGCGCTACGGCCTTTCCGCACCCAGGCGCCGCTTCCAGGGCCGGGCGCAGGGCGGCGAGATCGGCGGCGAGCGGGTGCTGCTGCTCAAGCCCGAGACCTATATGAACGAATCGGGCCGGGCGGTGCGCGCGGCGCTCAACTTCTACAAGCTGCGCGCCCGCGACGCCCTGGTCGTCCATGACGAGCTCGACCTCGCCCCGGGCAAGGTGCTGATCAGACAGGGCGGCGGCCATGCCGGGCATAACGGGCTCCGCAGCCTGCATTCCCAGATCGGACCGGATTACCGGCGGATCCGCGTCGGGATCGGCCATCCCGGCGACAAGCGCCGCGTCATGCGCCATGTGCTGGGCGATTTCGGCGTCGAGGAACGGCCGCTATTCGCCAGGCTCACCGAGGCCATCGCCGAGGCGCTGCCGCTCGCCGTCGCCGGCGACGATCCCGGCTTCATGACCAGGGTGGCGCTGCTCTGCCCCCGGCCCAAGCCCGCCAGGCCGGCGGCGGCGGGAGATGCCGGGACCGGCCGCTGATGGGCTTTCGTTGCGGCATCGTCGGGCTTCCCAATGTCGGCAAATCGTGCCTGTTCAACGCCCTCGTCCAGTCGCGCGCCGCGGTGTCGGCGAACTACGCGTTCTCCACCGTCGAGCCCAATCTCGGCCGCATCGCGGTCCCGGACGACCGCCTCGCCCGGATCGCGTCGCTGGCCAAGTCGCCCAAGATTACGCCCACGCAGCTCGACTTCGTCGACATCGCCGGCCTCGTCCGCGGGGCGAGCCGGGGAGAGGGGCTCGGCAACCAGTTTCTCGCCCATATCCGCGAGGTCGACGCCATCGCCCACGTGCTCCGCTGCTTCGAGGGCACGGATGTCGACCGGGCGGGCTCGGTCGATCCGATCGCGGATGCGGAAATCGTCGAGACCGAGCTGCTGCTGGCCGACCTCGACAGCCTGACGCGCCGGCTCGAGCCGCTGACCAAGCGGGCGCGGGGCGGCGACAGGGACGCGATCGCCATGCGCGGCATGGTGGAACGCGCGATCGCCGCGCTGGAGGACGGCCGGTCCGCCCGCGATCTCGAAATCTCCCGGGACGAGGAGGTTCTGTTCGCCCGAATGCAGCTGCTCACCGCCAAGCCGGTGCTCTTCGTCTGCAATGTGGATGAGGACGAGGCCGCCGGGGGCGGCGCTCACGCGGTGCGGATCGAGGCATGGGCGGCGGCGAGGGGCGCGCCCTCGGTGGTCGTCTCGGCCGCGATCGAGGCGGAGATCGCGCAGCTTCGGGACGAGGACGAGCGGCGCGCCTTCCTGGAAGCCCTGGGGCTCGCGGAGACCGGACTCGGTCGCGTGGTGCGCGCCGGGTACGACCTCCTGGGGCTGATCACCTTTTTCACCACCGGGCCGGTCGAGACCCGCGCCTGGACGGTCGAACGCGGCACCCGCGCGCGGGACGCGGCGGGCAAGATCCACTCGGATTTCGCGCGCGGCTTCATCGCCGCCGAGACCATCGCCTTCGACGACTTCGTGACATGCGGCGGAGAGGTCGCCGCGAGGGAAGCCGCGAGGATGCGCCGCGAAGGGCGCGACTACATCGTCCGCGACGGCGATGTGATCCTTTTTCGCTTCAACGTTTGACGCTAGAATTTCTCTATCGGGCGCCCGGTTCCGGGCCGCCATCCATTCCATCCAGGGGAGATCGGGGACATGGGACAGACCGTTACGCTTACCGCCGGCGACGGCCACACGCTGGACGCCTACAGGGCCGACCCGTCGGGCGCCGCCAAGGGCGGCGTCGTCGTGATCCAGGAGATTTTCGGCGTCAACGGCCATGTACGGCATCTCGTCGACATGTTCGCCGGGAAGGGCTATGCGGCGATCGCGCCGGCTCTGTTCGACCGCTCGGAGAAGGGGGTCGAGCTCGGCTATGACGAGGAGTCCTTCGCCAAGGGGCGGGGACTTCGCGGCGGGCTCTCCGACGAGTGGATCCTGGCCGACGTGGACGCGGCGGCGAAGGCGGTCTCGGATGCGGGCAAGGTCGGGCTGATCGGCTACTGCTTCGGCGGCTATGTCGCCTGGATCAGCGGCTGCAACCTCGACAGCCTCGCCTGCTCGGTGAGCTGCTATGGCGGCGGCGTCGCCGCGCGCGCCGCGAACGACACGCCGCGCATGCCGATGCAGCTCCATTTCGGCGACAAGGACCACGCGATCCCGATGGGCGACGTCCAGGCGATCCGCGACGCCCACCCCGACGTTCCCAGCTTCGTCTACGACGATTCCGCGCACGGCTTCTGCTGCGACGACCGCGACGTCTACAACCAGGGCGCCGAGCAGCGCTGCCACGAACGCGCGCTCGCCCTGTTCGCCGAGCACGTGGGGTAGGGCGGGGCTCGTCCCGCGGAGAAGCGCCGGGCCGACGCCCGGCGTTTTTGCCCGGGTCCGCGCTTCCCGACAATGCCGTCGCCCGGGACCGGTGCCGGGGTCGCCCTCAGATGAACGGCGAGGCGGGGTCGAGGCCGAGGGCGACGCGGCCCCAGGTGGTTCCGGCCACGTCCCATTTGAGGATGATGTGGTTCGCCGCCACCCGGACGTCGCGGAACTTGCGCTGAAGGACGCTCGACGCGTAGACGCTCCGCGCCCCGCCGGCCTCAAACAGCCCTTCGGCGGCGCTCTGGCAGAACCGGGCGGCGATGGCCATGTCGCGCCGGTTCCGCGCGCGCTCATGAAGGGTGAGCGAGCGCCCGTCCCGCATCGCTTCCATCGCCTCGCTGGTGTCGCGCTCGATCAGCATGCGGGCGCAGTCGATCTCGGCCGAGGCGGTGGCGAGGCGGAGCTGCATCGTGGCGTACCCGGCGACCGGGGCGCCGAAGGAATGCCGTTCGCCGATCTCGGCGATGACGTCATCCAGCAGCCCCTCCACGGTGCCGAGCGCGGTGGCGGCGAAGTGGAACGGGATGGTGGTGACGTGCGGCAGGCGGTAGAGCGGCGGCACGTCGGGCTTGCCGCGCGCCTCCCAGCCGCCGCTCGACAGCCTGAGCGGGATCATGCGGTAGCGCGGCACGAACACCCCGTCCGCCACCAACGTCTTCGACCCGGTGCCGGCGAGCCCCATCACCTGCCAGTCGTCGTCGATCTCTACCTCGTCGACCGGCACCAGGCAGAGATAGGGCTCCGGCGGCGCGTCCCCCGCCGCGACGACGCTGCCGAGAAACACCCAGCGCGCGTGGTCGCAGCCGCTCGCGAATCCCCAGCGCCCGGTGAGCCGCCAGCCGCCCTCGGCCGGCTCGTTGGTGCCGGACGGGAAGAACCCGGCCGAGATCGTCGCGTCCGGGTCGTCGGCCCAGACCTCGTCGGCGACGCGCGGTTCCATCATGCCGACGATCATCGCGTGGTCCGAGTAGACGCCGCAGACCCAGGCGGTCGAGGCGCAGCCGCGGGCGAGCGCGGCCACGACCCGAACGATCGCATCGAAGGGCAGTTCCGCGCCGCCGAGTCGATGCGGCTTTCCCATCACGTGCAGCCTCGCCGCCCGGATGTCGGCTATCGTCTCGTCGGACAGGCTGCGCAGCGCCTCCGTCGCCTGTGCGCGTTCGGCGAGAACCGGGACCAGCTCGCGCGCCTTGGCGAGGGTTTCTTCGGCACGGATCTCCGCATCGTCGCTCATCGTGTCACCCCTCGGTGGTGTCGAGCCGGAGGGCCGGCTCGTAGCGGTCTTCGAGCCGGTTGGCGTGGCGGTGGACCAGGCGCCATTCGCCCGCGATAACGCGAAAGACATGGGTGACCCGGTTCGCCCAGCGCGCCTTGCCGACCATCCCGTCCATCGCGGTCTCGAAGGTCTCGATGTCGGTGGTGTAGGCGAGCTCGGCGGTGACCACGGTCGTCAGGTTCTCGTGGCGGACGGTGCCGCCCTTGAACTGCCGCCCCGCCCAGTCCCAGCGCCGCGAGACCTGCTCCCAGCCCTTCTCGTAGCCGCCCCAGCCGTAGAAGCTGGTGGCCTCGTCGGTCTGCGCATAGAGCGCCTTGATCGCCGCCACGTCGCCGTTGGCGACATCGGCGAGCGCCGCGCGGAGCCGCGCGAGCGCCTGGTCGAAGGGTGGCCGGTCTGTCATCGCCGTCTTGCCGGTGGGCGGGGTCCCCCGATGGTGGTCCAGCCGGGTTTTCGATGTCAAACCCGGCGGCTCGCGTGCAGGGCGTGGATCGCGAGGCTGAGCAGGACCACCGCGCCGGCCTGGTGGAGCGCGGCTACCGCCAGCGCCACGCCGAGCAGCAGGGTGGCGATGCCGAGCCCGGCCTGGAGCAGCCCCATCCCGGCCAGCAGGTCGAACGCCCGCCGCTCGCCCGGCGGCGCGCGGCGGATGCGCCACCAGAGCGCCAGGATCGCGACGAGCACGAGGATCGCGAGCCAGCGGTGGACGAGCTGGACCGTCGCCGGGTTGCCGGTGAGGTCGGCGGTCCAGGGCGCGATCGAGAACGCCTCCGGCGGGACCAGCCGGCCGCCCATCAGGGGGAAGGTGGGGTGGATGTGCCCGGCATCGAGCCCGGCCGTGAAGGCGCCCCAGATCGCGGTGAGCGCGATGCCGGCGACGATCAGGCCGAGATGCGCGCCGTGCGGTCCGCGCGCCGCGCGCTCGTGCGTCAGGCCGAGCGCCAGCCAGAGCAGGAAGCCGTAGACCGCGAGCGCGAGGGCGAGATGCGCCGCCAGCCGGTAATGGCTGACGTCCGGCCGGTCGACCAGCCCGCTCTGCACCATGTACCAGCCGAGCGCGCCCTGCGCGGCGCCGAGCAGGAAGGCGATGCCGAGCGCGAGCCCGAGCCGGCGGCCGATCCTCCCCCGTAGCGCAAACCAGACCGCCGGGACGGCGAAGACCAGCCCGATGAAGCGGCCCCAGAGCCGGTGCAGATATTCCAGCCAGAAGATCGAGCGGAAGTCCTCGACCGTCATCCAGAAATTGACTCGCCTGAACTCCGGCGTATCGCGGTAGAGGGCGAACGCGGCCTCCCACCCGGCGGCATCCAGCGGCGGCAGCCAGCCGGTCACCGGCCGCCAGGTCGCCATCGAGAGCCCCGATCCGGTGAGCCGGGTGAGTCCGCCCAGCACCACCATCGCGAAGATCATCGCGCAGCAGATATAGAGCCAGAGAGCGACCCCGCGGTCGGTCTCGCGGGCGGGCATGGCGCGGTCCGGGGCGCTCAGAGCCTCATGTGGCGGGCCCTGGCGCCGCGCTCGATCGCGGCCGCCGCGAGGCGGTCGATGGGCAGACCCTCGGCCAGCATTTCGAGCAGGCGCACCTCTTCCTGCGCCACCTTGCCGTCGGCGACGACGATCTCGCAGGCGACCGCGTAGGCGGTCTCGCGCAGCTTCTGCGGCAGGGCGCCGCGGATCGCCTCGATCACGGCTTCGAGCCCGTCCTCGGCGTTGAGGAGCTCGGCGCACTCGGCCGCCCGCGCGGCGAGCGCGTCGGTATCGAAGTCGTCGAACACCGGCAGCCGGTCGACGATCTGGCCGATGCGGCGGAGCTCGGTATCGGTCATCTCGCGGTCGGCGGCGGAGGCGAGGACCATGGCATAGATCAGTGCGCTGTGATGATCGGTCATTCTCTCTCTCGAAATGGCGGGGGGCTCGATACGCCAGCGTCCCGGTTCGGAAATTCGTGTGCCGTCGCACAGCGTTCCCCCCGCGTCGTGGCCGGACTTGTTCCGGTCATCCACGCGTCCGGCCGAAGGAGATGCCCGGAACAAGGCCGGGCATGACGGCTTGGGGGAATGGCCGGGACGGGACACGAGAGCATAGGAAACCGCGAAACGGGACACCAGCCGGCAGATATGCGCTCCGGCCCGCCGGATCAAGCGGCCCGGTTTCGGTTGGCCCCGGCCGCGCTTCACGTCACAATCCGCGACCACCGGCCGGAACAGGAGGCGGCGATGAACGAGCGCGTGGCTCTTGCCGATTTCCACGCCGCGATGGAGGCGGCGAACGTCGTCGCGCTCTGGGAGATCGAGGACGCGACCAACCGGCCGCCCGAGCCGCCGCATATCTGGCGCTGGGAGACGCTGGAGCCGCTGCTGGAGACGGCGATCGAGGCGACCTCGATGACCGACGCGGAACGTCGCGTGCTGGTGCTCAACAACCCCGCTTTGCTGGAGTCCGGGCGCAGCCGGGGCTCCGGCCTCACCCTCGGCTTCAACCTGCAGATCCTGATGCCGGGCGAGACCGCGCGCCCGCACCGCCACTCGATGAACGCGCTGCGCTTCGTCATGGAGGGGACGGGGGCGACCACGATCGTCGACGGCAAGCCCTGCCCGATGGAGCCCGGCGACATGATCCTGACCCCGGGCTGGACCTGGCACGAGCATGTCCACGAGGGCGACGGGCGGATGATCTGGCTCGACGTGCTGGACGTGCCGTTCCACCACTATCTCGACACCGGCGAGTTCGAGCCCGGCCCGGCCCGCGACCTGCCCGAGCTGCCGCCCGACGAGGCCTTCGCGGCGCCGGGTTTCGTGCCGGTCTCCGGCGCGGCGGACATGGCCTACTCGCCGCTGTTCCGCTACCCGTGGGAGACCGCACGCGACGCCTTGGCCGCGCTGCCGCCGGCGCCCGACGGCAGCCGCCGCATGCTGTATGCCAACCCGCTCACCGGCGGCCCGACGATGGCGACGATGGAGTGCTCGCTGCTTTCGCTCGCCCAAGGCCGGAAGACGCGCGCCTATCGGTCGAACAGCAACTCCGCCTTCATCGTGGTCGCCGGCGAGGGGCGCTCGGAGATCGGCGAGACGACGCTGGAGTGGCGCCGGCACGACATCGTCTCCCTGCCGCACGGCTACTGGATCAGCCACGCCGCGGAGACCGACGCCGCCTGGCTGTTCGAGGTCTCCGACCGCGAGATGCTGAAGCGCCTGCACATGCTGCGCGACGAGCTCGCCGACTGAACCTGCGTCTCAGAAGGGCCTGTCGCCCAGCACCGTGGTGCGGTGCATGGTGCGGATGTCGGGGTAGGCGTAGCCGCCGGTCGCGTGGTGGATCAGGCAGCGGTTGTCCCACATCACGAGGTCGCCGTCGCGCCATCTGTGCCGGTAGACGAATTCCGGGCGAATCTGGTGCGCGAACAGGGCGTCGAGCAGAGGCTGGGCCTCTTCGTCGTCCATGCCCTCGATGCCGATGGTGAAACGCGGCTGGACGTAGAGCGATTTCTCGCCGGTCTCCGGGTGGGTCCTGACCATCGGGTGTGCGACCTCGGCGAAGCGCGCGCTCTGCCCGGCGTAGAACGCAACCGCATCCTTCCTGAGCGGCGAGATCTGAACGCGCGGGTTGGCGAGCTTGCTCGGGTTGTGGATGGCGCGCCGGCCTGCGATCCGCGCCTTGATGTCCGGCGGCAGCGCGGCATAGGCGCGGGTCATGCAGGCAAACGCCGTATCGCCGCCCTCGCTCGGCAGCCTCACCGCCTGCAAGAGGGTACAGAGGCTCGGCGTCTCCTTGAACGAGAGGTCGGTATGCCAGGAATCCCCGGCATCCGGCACGCCCACCGGCTCGCCGTCCTCAAGGTCGTTGGAGAGCACCATGACGTGCGGCTGGTCCGGCAGGTTGTAGCGCCGGTTGTCATGCTCCTCCAGCGGGCCGAAGCGGGCGGCGAAGGCGACCTGGTCGCCGGGGCTCAGATACTGCTCGCGGAACGCCAGCACGCGGTAGCGGAGAAAGGCCGCGCGCACCGCCTCGAACGCCGCCGCGTCGAGCCCGCCGGCGAGGTCGATGCCGGCGATCTCCGCCCCGAGCGCATCCGACAGCGCAGCGATCCTCATCCCCATCCCGGCCTCCGGCTGGACAGCCCGACCGCGCCAAATATAATCCAGCCGCACCACCGATGCAGCGATTCAGGGGGCCCGGACGCATGGCGGATCGGTCGACGGAGGCGGGCGGCATCGAGGCCGGCACCAAGCAGGCCGGCATCGGCCACAACCAGCCGAAGGAGGTGGTCTGGGAGCGCTGGCAGCGCAAGCGCACCTTCGTCCGGGCGCTGGAAGGCACCTATGGCGAGCTCCAGGAGGAGCTCTACAACCAGCCCCGGGTGTACTCGGCCGCCGATCAGGAGTGGCGCGGCGGGCCGCAGCTATTCGACAAGTCGATCGTCAACCCGATGAAGACCGACATCGCGCAATCCATCGAGACCCATATCTCCGTGATCGCGCCCAGGGGCACCGGCCAGCGCCACGGCCACATGAACTCCGCGATCTTCTACTGCCTGCGCGGCAAGGGCTACGACATCCACGACGGCAAGCGCTTCGACTACGAGGCGGGCGACATCATGGTGGTGGAGAACGGCTGCGTTCACCAGCACTTCAACGCCTCGGACGACGAGGACCTGGTGCTGCTGGTGATGAAGGCCAAGCCGCTCTTCCTGTTCATGCACATGCTGTTCCAGAAGATCGCCAAGTACCCGCCCAAGGAGCCCGTGCCTGGCTGGGAGGACTGGACGCCTCCCGCCGACATCTGACCGACCGTAGAGGAGCCACCCGAGTGGCGGACGAGAAGGATATCGCGAGAGAAGGCGACCGGACGGCCGACATCTATGCCGAATGGCTGGGCGAATCGGCCGAGTTCCGCAGCGACTACCGCCAGCGGCTGACCGTGGTCAAGGCGAAGGACATGCCGTTCGAGAGCTCCCCCGACGGCTTGCTCAAGCACATGGTCCACGAGAAGCTCAACACCACCGAGTGCTGCCTCGACATCTACATGCAGTTCCTCGAGCCGGGCGGGAGGTCGGGCAGGTCGCGCAAGCTCGCCGAGCAGATCGTCTATGTCGCCGAGGGCTCGGGCTACGACCTCCACTGGGACGTCCGGTTCGAGGTCGATGTGGAGTTCGAATGGAGCTGGGCCGAGGAGCCCCGGAAATTCGAGTGGACCAGAGGCGATTTCGTCTTCATCCCCGCCTACTGCATCAAGCAGCACGTCAATACCGATCCCGACAACGGGGCCCGGCTGATCGTCATGACCAACCGGATTTTTAAGGCGATGGGGCTCGACTGGGTCGAGCAGGTGGAGAACGCGGAAAGCTACACCGGCGGCCTGCCGACCGAGCTCGCCGGCCCCGGCTGGTCGCCCGACACACGCTAGGACCCATCCGTCTTGGGCGGAAGCGTCCCGCCCCTCCCGCCCGACCGTCGTGCGTGCGGATAGGCCGCATGGGTGGCCGGATCAAGTCCGGCCATGACGGGGTGGTGGCGGCGGTGGAGGAGCATGGAGAGCCGGGTGCGGCCCGCGCCGAAGATCCGAACCGGACAGCAGTGGAACAAGTCCGGGCATGACGGCTTGAGGGCATGGGCGGCGCGGCGGGAGCAGCAACCGATCTTGCGAAACCGGCCTCAGTCCACCCCCTCCGGCTTGCCGCCCGGCAGCACGTTCCAGTCGTGCGTCGGCAGGATCACGTCGGCGCGCGACTTGATGTCGATCAGCGCCCGGCGCATCGAATCGAGGTCGTAGTAGATGCCGGGCAGGATCTCCTGCTCGATGTTGAGATCGAGCTTGCGCGCGATGTCGCCGATGATCGCGACGGTGCCCTCTGCGGTCTCGACATAGATCGCCTGATGGCCCGGCGTGTGCGAGTTGGCGTAGAGCACGCAGCGGATCCCGGGACAGGGCTCGTAATCCCCCTCCATCAGGTCGACCCGGCTCCATAGCGGGTCGACCAGGTCGGCGACATCGGCGCGGTCGAAGAACAGGCCCTTGCCGCCGATGTCGAGCTGCTCGGGACCCATCGGCGCGGCCGCCGCCATCAGCTCGGTCCGCTGCATCACGAAGCGCGCGTTGGGCAGCAGGTTGCAGCCCCCCGCGTGGTCGTAGTGGAGGTGGGTCAGGTGGACATATCCGATGTCCTCCGGCGCGTAGCCGTGTTTGGCGAGCTGCGCCGGGACGGTCTGGTCGTCGGGGACGTTGTGCGGGCCGAGCCCGTGCACCTCCTGCGCCCGCTCGGCGTCGCGCATGCCGGTGTCGACCAAGAGCGGGCCGTCCGGCGTCCCCTCGATCAGGAAGGCGAGGATCGGCACCGAGGAGGCGCCGCGCGCCTTGGTCAGGCTCCAGAACACGTCGAGCACGTCCGGCACCACGGCATCGCCCAGCAGGAGCGGTGTGACGCGATAGCTCATGGGTCAGGCCTCCTATCCGTTTGCGAGAGGCTCGTCAGCCGTAGCCGGTCACCAGCCAGGGGAAGAAGATGATCAGCAGCAGCACGACGAACATGACGACCGCGAACGGCGCCGCGCCGATGAAGATGTCGGCGAGCGATATCTCGTCGGTGTCCAGCGTGCTCTTGATCACATAGGCCGACAGGCCGAGCGGCGGGGTGAGCAGGCCGATCTCGACCGCGATCACGGTGACGATCCCGAACCAGACCAGGTCGACGCTGTAGCCCTCCAGCAGCGGCAGGAAGATCGGGATCATGATCAGCATGATCGAGATGCCGTCGAGGATGGTTCCCATGATGACGATGATCACGGCGTAGAAGATCAGCAGCGTGAAGAAGCCGAGCTCCAGCCCGTTGACGAAGTCGTTGATGAACACCGGGACGCCCGAGAGCGCCAGCAGCCGGGTGTAGATGTTGGCGGCGATGATCAGCATCAGGATCGAGACCGTGACGTGGCCGGTCTCGACGAGGACCTGCCACACATTGGCCCAGGTGAGCTTGCGCCGCGCGAACGCGAGGATCAGCGCGCCCAGCGCGCCGACCGCGCCGGATTCGGTGGGGGTGAACCAGCCGAGATAGATTCCGCCGATCACCGCGAAGACCAGCACCGGCAGCGGCCACAGGCGAAAGATCGCCGCCGCCATGGACTCCGCCGGCTCGCCGGAAGCCTCATCGCCCGCTTCCGGGCCGGCCGCTTCCTCGCGCATGACCGTCCTCGGCAGGAACGTCGCCATGCCGAGAATGGCGATCGCGAAGGCGAGCGACAGCAGGATGCCGGGCACGATGCCGGCGATGAACAGATCGCCGATCGATTGCTCCGCCAGCAGGGCGTAGACGATCAGCAGCAGGCTGGGCGGGATCAGCATGCCGAGCACCGACGAGCCGGCGACCACGCCCACGGCGAAGCGGGGCCGGTAGCCGAGCGAGATCATCTCCGGCACCGCGAGCTTGGTGAACACGGCGGCCGAGGCGACCGAGATCCCGGTCACCGCGGCGAACACGGCGTTGGCGGCCACGGTGGCGATGCCGAGCCCGCCGCGGATCCGCCGCATCAATATGTTGGCAACGACATAGGCGTCCTTGCCGAGATCGGAGACGCTGACCAGCAGCCCCATCAGCACGAACAGCGGGACCACGCCGAACACGTAGCCCGCCACGGTGTCGTAGGCGGCGATGGCCAAGAGCTTGGTCGCCAGCGTGACATTGCCCTTGACCGCCCACACCCCGATCAGCGAGACGACGCAGAGCGTGACTGCGACATGCATGCCGAGATAGATCAGCAGCAGGATCGCGCCGATCGAGATCAGCCCGATCTCGACGCCGCTCATTTCAGCATTTCCGCGAGCCGCTGGCGGTCAGCCGGATCGGCGGGTTGGAGCCGGCCGGACACCACCGAGGCGTCGCGCCAGGCGAACAGGCCGTACTGGATCGCCGCCACCGCGCAGCCGATCAGGATGATCAGCCGTACCGGCCAGACCGGGTAGCTGACATAGCCCTGAATCCCGGCGTACTCGCCGGTAGTCCAGGCTTCCACGAAGAACGGGTAGCTCGCATCGAAGATCAGGACGAACAGCCCGGCGCCGACCAGGTTGAAGAGCAGCGTCATCGCATGCGAGAGCCGCGGCAGCCGGGTGCGGGAGATGCGCAACAGCCCGTCCGAGCGCGTCATCCGGCCCGACCTGAGCGTGTGGCCGAGCTGGATGAACACGATGGCGACGATCGAGAGCTTCACCAGCTCGGGCACGCCGCGCAGCGGCATCGAGAGCGCGGTGCGCCCCACGATGTCGACAATGATGACCACCATGAGGACGGCGATCCACAGGCTGCCCAGCGAGTTGAGCGCCGAGACCGCCGCCTCGAAGGTGAGCAAGCGGCGCCAGCCGGGCCCGTCCGGCGGGTTCGCCCGATCGGTCATGGCGGGGCCGCCGGCCCTAGGCGCGGCCCCGGGCTACGGAAATGTCCTATTCCTTGTCCCACTCGCGCACCAGCGGGACCTTGTTGGCGCGGAGCTTGTCCATATAGGCCTTGAGCACCTTGTTGCCGGCGAAGCCCTTGGCCTCGACGCGGGCCGCCCACTCCTTGGCGATGTTGGGCATCGCCTTGGCCCAGGCGAGCTTCTGGTCGAGCGGCAACTGCGAGAACACCACGCCCTCGGCCTTCATCTTGGCCTCGAAGGTGTCGACCAGCTTGGTCATCTTCTCGTTCTGGGCGTTGCGGTAATCGACCCCCGCTTCGCGCACCGCCTTCCTGACCGCATCCGGCAGCTTGCCCCAGACCGACTTGTTGACGGTCACGCCGCCGCCCGGCATGGCGCCGAAATTCACCTTGGTGGCGTAGCGCGCGATCTCGTGCAGCTTGTTCGGGTAATAGCCGGTGGTGAAGGCGATCAACCCGTCATAGACCCCGGTCTTGAGATTGTTGAAATGGACCGCGAAGTTTCCCTGCACGGGCACGATGCCGATCGGCGCCTCCCAGAGCGACACCGCCCCGGCGCCCGCCAGCTTGCGGCCCTTGAGATCCTTGAGCGATTTGATCGGAAACTTGGTCAGCGGGTAGAACGTGTCGAACCCGATCGGCGCGATGAAGACTTGGCCGTGCTTCTCCCACGACCCCGACATCTCCGGCAGCTCATCGTGCAGCTCCTGGAAGATGCGCAGCGCAAGGCCGAGGTCGTCGGAGCCGAAGGGCGCCATATAGGCGACGTTCTGCAGCGGCAGCTTGGCCTGCTCGAACAGCGAATAGAGCATGCCGGCATCGGCGATGCCTTCCTCGATCACTTCCAGCGTGCCGCCCACCTTCGACAGCGTGCCGCCATAGGCCGTGGTCCAGTTGATCTTGTGCTCGGTTCCCTCGAGCCGCTTGTCCACCCCGGCGATGAACACGGTGCGGGTCAGAGCGATCCAGGTCATATGCTCGCCCTGCGGCGCGGCGAAGGTCAGGTTGTACGTCTTGGCGGTCGCGGGTCCGGCGGCCATGGCCGCGGCGACGGCGATCGGCGCCGCGAGCCATCGAATTGCGCTATGCATTGCAGCTCCTCCCAATTTTTTTGAGGTTAGAGCATCGGCGAGTCGATTGCCAAGCCACCCGGGGCGGGCCACGCCTCTCTTTACCTCGTCATGCCCGGACTCGATTCGGGCATCCATGGGCGCCACCGCCTCTCCCGGTCGGCCGCCTCGCGTGCGGGCCGCATGGAGAGCCGGGTGAGGTGGTTGCGGACGGGCCGTCGCACCGCCCTTCCCGCGCCCCGGATCCGCCCGGTGCCCGCCACGGAAGCGCGCGCTCGCGTTCGTCGCCTCGCTGAGCCTACCGCCGGCGGGAAATCCCGGCTAAGCTCGACCCGGAGGTGGACGCCATGGCTGAAATCGTTGCCGTTCTCGCGCTGTCCCACGCGCCGGGGCTGACCGGCTGGCTCGACCGGGCGAGCCCGGAAGAGCAGGAGAACCTGACCCGGGGATTTCATGGGCTCGGCAGGATGCTGCGCGAGACCCGGCCCGACGCCATCGTCGGCATCGCCAACGACCATCTCCTCAACCTGCCGCTCGACTCGGCCGCCGATTTCTGCGTCGGCACGGCGGCGAGCTGGAGCGGCCCGGCGGAATGGTTCTCCGACTGGCTCAACGTCCCCGACTACCGGGTCGCCGGCCATCCCGAGCTCGCCCGGACGCTGGTCCGCGAGGGCGACAGGCGCGGGCTTCGGCTCGCCTGGACGGACCGGCTGCTGTTCGACGACAACTGGTCGGTGCCGCTGCTCTATCTGACGCCGGACTACGACATCCCGCTGGTGCCCATCCACATGAACTGCATCGTGCCGCCCTTGCCGAGCCCGGAGGCGTGCTGCCGCCTCGGCCGGGAGCTCGCCGACATCGTGCGCTTCTGCCGCCCCGATGGCGAGCGGGTTGCGATCATGGGCACGGGCGGGCTCAGCCACGACCCCGGGGGCCCACGGTATTTCCAGGTCGACGAGGCGTTCGACCGGGGCTTCCTCGCCCTTCTCGAAGCGGGCGACCCGGACAAGGTGGTGGCCGAGACGACGCTGGAGAAGATGGCCCAGGCGGGCGACGGCGGCACCACCGAGCTGCTCTCGTGGATGGTCGCCATGGGCGCCGCCGGCGGGCGCAAGGCGCAGACGATCTGCTACGAGCCGGCGGTCGAGCTGCGCTGCGGCATGGGTTGCGTGTGGTGGGACATGTCGGAACAGGCGGCGGCGGCCTGACCGCGCTGCGCCGCGCCCGTTCAGCCATCCGCCGGGCCGACCCCCCAGACCGCCACCTTGCGGATCCATCCGTTGCGCCCCGCGAACTCGACCGCGCACCAGGCGCCGTCGCACTCGCGCAGCCGCCCCACGGCGCGGCGCTCGACCCGGGCGATCAGGGGCGCCCTGGAGTCCGGCCCGCGGTGCAGCCGTGCCGGCCCGTCGCGGACGATCACGCTGCGCTTGGTCGACAGCAGCGATTGATGGATCCAGCCCTCGCTTCCCTCCCAGTCCCGGATGCGGCGCCAGGTCTGGAACCGGCCGACGATCAGCACCGGCACGCCGCGGCGCACGAACACCCAGGCGATGGGATAGCGCCGCCCCGGCCCGAACCGGACATTGGCCCTGGACGCGCGCAGCGACACGAAGCGGGCGTTCTCGGCGCCCTCCGCGACCCCGGGCTTGACTTCGGCGGCCGCCGGACCGCTCCAGCCGGCCAGGAACAGGGCGGCGGCAACAAACCAAGGACGCATGCGGGTCCCCGGACTTCGATGCATCTCCGGCGTCAGTATAGCCGATCCGCACGCCCGCTCTGGACATCCGCTCGCCGGGTTGGTAAGGGCGTTGAAGCCCAGAGCCGCCGATCGGACAGATGACCAACCCGAAACCCGCCGTCCTGGTTACCCGGAAGCTGCCGCAGGCGATCGAGACCCGTCTCATGGAGCTCTTCGAGACGCGGCTCAACCCGACCGACGAGCCGATGTCCGCCGAGGCGCTGATCGCGGCATCCGCCGAGACCGACGTGCTGGTGCCGACGGTGACCGACCGGCTCGCCGCCGAGGTCATCGACGCGCTCCCGGAACGGCTCAGGCTGATCGCCAATTTCGGGGTCGGCGTCGATCATATCGACCTCGCCGCCGCCGCCGCGCGTGGGATCCTGGTCACCAACACGCCCGGCGTTCTCACCGAGGATACCGCCGACCTCACCATGGCGCTGATGCTGAGCGCGCCGCGCCGCATGGTCGAAGGCGACCGGCTGGCGCGGTCCGGCGAATGGGACGGCTGGACGCCGACCTTCATGATGGGCGAACGGGTGTCGGGCAAGCGCCTCGGCATCGTCGGCATGGGCCGCATCGGCACCGCGGTGGCGCGCCGGGCGCGCGGCTTCTCGATGTCGATCCACTACCACAACCGGCGGCGCGTGCATCGCGACGTCGAGGCCGAGCTCGAAGCCACCTGGTGGGAAGACCTCGACCAGATGCTGGCCCATATGGACTTCATCTCGATCAACTGCCCGCATACCAGCGAGACCCGGCACCTGCTGTCGGAGGCGCGGCTGCGCTCGCTCCAGCCGCATGCCTTTGTCGTCAACACCTCGCGCGGCTAGATCATCGACGAGGCCGCGCTCGCCCGCTGTCTCGCCGAAGGCGTGCTCGGCGGCGCCGGGCTCGACGTGTATGAGCGCGAGCCGGAGATCGAGGCGGGTCTGCGCCGGCTCGACAACGTGGTGCTCGCCCCGCATCTCGGCTCGGCGACCCGCGAAGGGCGCATCGCCATGGGCGAGCGGGTGCTGATCAACATCAGGACCCATGCCGACGGCTATACCCCGCCCGACCGCGTGATCCCCGCCGACGGGCTGTAGCGCCGCCCTACACGAACAGCATCTGGGCGTCGGGGCCGGCGTCGTGGAGGAAGGTGACCGCGCCCGCCTCGCGGATGCCGAGATCGCCGCGCAGGTCGTCGAAGGCGAGATCCACCGCCCGCAGACCGAGCTCGCAGACCAGGAAGCGCACGTTGAGCTCGGCGGCGGCGGCGAGCAGCTCCTCCAGCGTCGCCAGCCCCTGCTCGCGCAGGCGTCCCTCCGGCGCCGCCCAGCCGCCGAGCGCGTCCGCCGGCCTCAGCGCGCGGCAGGCCTCCATGGTGAAGAACAGCGTGACCTCGCGGTCGATCGCCGCCGCGGCGCTCGCCAGCACCAGCGCGTAATGCACCCGCTCGAAGCCACCCGACTGGACGACGATGGCGAGCCTAGCCATCGCCGCAGGTCGCGCAGCGCGGGTTCCGCTTGAGCGCCATCTTGCGGATCGTCGTGGTCAGCGCGTCGTAGATCAGCAGATGGCCGGCGAGGCTCTCGCCGATCCCCATCACCTCCTTGAGGATCTCGGTCGCCTGCAGCGACCCCATGGTGCCGGCGAGTGCCCCGAGCACGCCGCCCTCGGCGCAGGACGGCACCATGCCCGGCGGCGGCGGCGCCGGGAACAGGCAGCGATAGCACGGGAACTCGCCGAGCCCCGACTTGAAGGTGGCGAGCTGACCCTCGAAGCGCAGCAGGGCGGCGGCGACCAGGACCTTGCCCGCTTCGTGGCAGGCGTCGTTCAGGGTGAACCGGGTCTCGAAATTGTCGCTGCCGTCGGCGATCACGTCATAGCCGGCGATGAGTTCGGCGACGTTGCCGGCGTCGAGACGCACAGGATGCGGGACCAGCCGGATCTCCGGGTTGACCGCCGCGACGGCCTCGGCGGCGCTCTCGACCTTTGGTGCGCCGATCCGCTCGGTCGCGTGGATCACCTGGCGCTGCAAATTGGAGAGGTCCACCGCATCGTCGTCGACCACGCCGATGGTGCCGACGCCGGCCGCGGCGAGATAGAGCAGCAGCGGCGCACCAAGCCCGCCGGCGCCGACCACCAGCACGCTTCCCTGCAACAGCCTGGTCTGGCCGACGCCCCCCACCTCGGGCAGGACGATGTGCCGCGCATAGCGCTGGAGCTGCCGTTCGGAGAGAATCGCCCGGCCCCTCAGCCGCCGGTCCCGGTCGAGCCGAACCCGCCGGTGCCGCGCGCGCTGTCGGGCAGCGCCGCGACCTCCCGCCAGGCGATCCGGGTCACCGGGGCCACCACCATCTGGGCGATCCGCATGCCGCGCTCGACGGCGAACGGCGCGGCGCCGAAATTGGCGAGCACCACCTTGATCTCGCCGCGGTAGTCCGCGTCGACAGTGCCTGGCGCGTTCAGCACGGTGATGCCGCACTTCGCGGCGAGGCCCGAGCGCGGGCGGATCTGCGCCTCGTAGCCAGGCGGCAGAGCGATCGCGAGCCCGGTCGGGATCGTCGCCCGCCCGCCCGGCGCCAGCACCACGGTACCCGCCACCGCCGCCTCAAGGTCGAGCCCCGCCGACTGCGCCGTCTCATAGCGCGGAAGCCCAATGTCGTCGTTCCCCGCGAGCCGAGTCACCGCGACCGCGATATCGCTCATTCGGCCGCCTCGCCGCGCGCCTCGAACCAGTCGGCGATGCGCCCGGCGAGCCGCCCGGCCACCGCGTCCTTGGAAAGCCGCGGCCAGTCCTCGATCCCGTCGCCGCTGACCATCCGGATGCTGTTCTCGTCGCCGCCGAATGTGCCCGTCCCCGGCGACACGTCGTTGGCGAGGATCCAGTCGCAGCCCTTGCGTTCGAGCTTCCGGCGTGCGTTGCCGAGGATGTCGTCGGTCTCGGCGGCGAAGCCGATTACGAGGGCGGGGCGCAGATTGCCCGCCGCCGCGACGCTGGCCAGCACGTCCGGGTTCTCCACCAGCTCGATGGCGCCCGGCGCGCCCGACGACTTCTTCAACTTGCGGTCCGACTCGCGGGCCGGGCGCCAGTCGGCGACCGCCGCGGCGAACACGGCGATATCGGACGGCAGGGCGGCGCGACAGGCCTCGAGCATCTCGCGCGCCGATTCGACGCGGACGATCTCGACCCCCGCCGGGTCCGGCTCGTGGGTCGGCCCGGTCACCAGCCGCGTCCTCGCGCCCGCGCGGGCCAGCGCCGCCGCGATGGCATGGCCCTGCTTGCCCGAGGACCGGTTGCCGAGAAAGCGGACCGGATCGACCGCCTCCCAGGTCGGGCCGCTGGTCACCAGCGCCGAGCGCCCGTCGAGCCGGAGGCTGGCGGAAAACCAGGCCTCGATCGCCGTCAGAATCTCCGCCGGCTCGGCCATCCGCCCCGGGCCGTGCTCGCCGCAGGCCATCGGCCCCTCCTCCGGCCCGACGATGCCGATCCCTCGCGCGCGCAGGGTGGCGAGATTGGCCCGGGTCGCTTCGTGCTCCCACATGCGCACGTTCATCGCCGGCGCCGCCAGCACGTCCTTGTCGGTGGCGAGCAGCAGCGTGGTTGCGAGATCGCCCGCCAGCCCCGCCGCCATCTTGGCGAGGATGTCGGCCGTCGCCGGTGCGACCACCAACAGATCGGCGTCGCGCGAGAGCTGGATATGGCCCATCTCGTGCTCGTCGGTGAGCGAGAAGAGCTCCCGATAGACCTTGTCGCCGCTCAGCGACGACAGCGCCAGCGGGGTGACGAATTCGGCCCCCGATGCGGTCAGCACCGCGCGCACCCTTGCGCCCCGCTCCACCAGCCGGCGGGTCAGCTCGAGCGTCTTGTAGGCGGCGATCCCGCCCGCGACGATCAGGAGTATGCGCTTGCCGTCCAGCACCGGCCCGGTTCGCCCTTCTCAAGCGACTGCCGCATCATACCCGGCCCGAGGTCGGGTTCGGAAGACATCGCGTTGGCCTCTGCCCAGACCAGCACGGCGACGGCGGCGGCGAGCGCGAGCACCGCCAGCCACAGCCCGCGTCCCCCGCGCCGCCCCGCCAGCCCGGAGCGCAGCGCGTCGACCGTCTCGGGATCGAGCTGGATGCGGTTCTGGGCGAGCACGTCGACCGTCCGCTCGAGATCGCCGAGCGCCTTGGGCAGGCGGGCGAGCGCGTCGCTCAGCGTCTCCACGGTCTCGCGGACCCGCGCCTGCGGCCCCATCTGTTCGACCATCCATTCCTCGATCAGCGGCCGGGCGAGCTCCCACATGTTGGTTTCGGGGTGCAGCCGCCGCCCCACCCCCTCGGCCACCAGCATGGTCTTCTGCAGCAGCAGGAGCTGCGGCTGCACCTCCATGTTGAATCGCTTGGTGACCTGGAACAGCTGGCCCACCAGCCGGGCGAGCGAAATCTGGTTGAGCGGAAGGCCGAGGATCGGCTCGGCGATCGCGCGCGCCGCCTGGGCGAATCCGTCCACCGACTGATCGGCCGGCACCAGCCCGGCCGAGACGTGGATCTCCGCGACACGGCGGTAATCGCGGATCAGGAACGAGTACAGCATGTCCGCGAGGTAGCGCCGGGTCGGCCGGTCGACCCGCCCCATGATGCCGAAATCGACCGCGTGCACCCTGCCCTCCGTGTCGACCAGCAGGTTCCCCGGGTGCAGGTCGGCGTGGAAGAAGCCGTCGCGGAAGATCTGGAAGAAGAACACCGAGGCCATCAGGGCGACGATCTCCGCCAGATCGTGCCCTTCGGTCTCCAGCCTCTCGCGGTCGTGGATCGGCACGCCGTCCACCCAGCTCGAGGTGAGAACCCGCCGCCCGGTCCGCCGCCAGTCGACCGTCGGAACCTCGAACCCGTCGGTCTCCTCGAAATTGGCGCGCAGCTCCTGCGCCGCCGCGGCTTCGAGGCGAAGGTCCATCTCGATCGACGCCGACTCGGCGAAGGTCTCGACCACCGCCACCGGCTTGAGCCGGTCGAATGCGCCGTGAAGCTGGGCGATGATGCCGGCCAGCCAGCGCATCAGCTCCAGGTCGCGGTTGAACGCGGCCTCGATTCCGGGCCTGAGAACCTTGACCGCGACCTCGTCGCCCTCGGTGGTTACCGCGCGGTGCACCTGGGCGATGGAGGCCGCGGCGACCGCCTCGTCCGCGAACTCGGCGAACACCTCGCCGAGCGAGCAACCCAGCTCCGCCTCGATGGTCTTGCGCGCCTCGTCGCTGGGGAATGGCGGCAGGCGGTCCTGCAGCTGGGCGAGGTCCGCCGCCATCTCCTCGCCGACCAGGTCGAAACGCACGGACAGCGCCTGGCCCAGCTTCACGAAGCTCGGCCCCAGCTCCTGGAACGCCGCGGCGAGCTTCTCGCCGGGGCGCCGCGACCGCGCCTTCCCCACCAGGGGCCTGCCGAGCAGCCAGAGCGCGATCCGGATCGTCGCATGCGCCCTGACCGGCTCGAACGCCGACAGCGCATCGTGCCGGGCGAGCGTGCGAACGATGCGCCATATGCGCCGGAGATTTCGCAACCCGTGGAACATCGATCAGGTTCGCCAGGCCGAATGCAGGGCCGCGATTCCGGCGCTCAGATTGCGGTAGCGGACCACCCCGAAGCCGGCGGCGCGGAACTCGTCCGCGAGGGTTTCCTGGTCCGGGAAGGAGCGGATGCTGTCGGCGAGGTAACGATAGGCGTCGCCGTCGCCGGCCACCGCCGCGCCGAGACGGGGCAGCACCGCATAGGAATAGGCATCGTAGAGCGGGCGCAGCGCCGCCGCCTGGGGCCGGCTGAACTCCAGGCACATGAGCCGCCCGCCCGGCTTGAGCACGCGCCGCGCCTCGGCGAGCGCGGCCCGACGGTCGGTGACGTTCCTGAGCCCGAAGGCGATGGTGCAGGCATCCGCCGCCGCCGCCGGAAAGGGCAGCGCCTCGGCCCTGCCCGCGACGAAACGGATGCCGGATACGAGCCCGCGGTCGCGCATCCGGTCGATCCCGGCGTTGAGCATCTCGAGGCCGGGATCGCAGACGGTCACCTCGGCGTCCGCGCGGCGCAGGATCGCGTGCGCGACATCGCCGGTGCCGCCCGCGACGTCGATCACCGACCAGCCGGCGCGCGGCGCGAGCCAGTCGATCATCGCCGCCTTCCAGAGCCGGTGGAGTCCCCCGCTCATCAGATCGTTCATCAGGTCGTAGCGCCCGGCGACGGTCGCGAAGACCCGGCGCACGCGCTCGGCATGCTCCGCCGCGTCGAGCCTCTCGAACCCGAACGATGCCTGGCCCGCCTCGGGAGGGCTGGGTGTCTCCGCCATCGCGGCGACCATAATCCGATGCATGCGCCCCCGCCAACGAGCTTGTCGGGCGGGTGCATTAGACTTGCCGGGAAAATGCGCTAGGTTGCGGCATGCCCGAGCTTCCCGAGGTCGAAACCGTCCGCCGCGGCCTCGCCCGCGCCATGGAAGGCCGGCGCATCGACGGCGTGCGCGTGGCGCGCCGCGATCTGAGATGGCCGCTCCCCGACGATTTCGAGACGCGGCTGCTCGGCCGGACCGTGACCGCGGTCGGAAGGCGGGCGAAATACCTGACCATCGGCCTCGACGACGGCGGCGTTCTGCTCGCCCATCTCGGCATGTCGGGGCGCATGATAGTCGACGAGAACGGGCCAAACGCGCAGTCCTCCCACCCGCTCGCCAGCCACGAGCACGTGACCTTCGTGCTCGGCAACCGGACGTTCGTCCGCTTCGCCGATCCCAGGCGTTTCGGAATGATGGACTGGGTCGCGGGCGGCGGGCTCGCCGACCACCCCCTGATCGCCCATCTCGGACCCGAGCCCACGGAGGCCGATTTCGACGGGGCGCGGCTGTGGACCCTGCTGGCCGGCAAGCGCACGCCCGTCAAGGCGGCCCTGCTCGACCAGCGCGTCGTCGCCGGGCTCGGCAATATCTATGCCTGCGAGAGCCTGTTCGCCGCCGGGATCTCGCCCCGGCGGCTCGCCGCCAATGTCGGGCAGGCGCGGGCCGGGCGGCTGGCCCGGGCGATCCGCGAGACCCTCGCCGCCGCGATCGACGCCGGCGGCTCGTCGCTGCGCGACCATGTCGCGCCCGACGGCGAGCTCGGTTATTTCCAGCACCGGTTCAAGGTCTACGGGCGCGAGGGCGAGCCCTGCCCGGGATGCGATTGCGGCGGCGCGATACGGCGGATCGTCCAGTCGGGACGCTCCACCTTCTACTGCGCAGAGCGCCAGCGCTGAAGCATGGCGATGCGCCGACATCGCCTGGCGGCTCTGTTCGCGCTCGCCGCCCTGCTGGCCGTCCCGGACGCCGGCGCCGGCGAATTCTTCGCCGCGTTTCGCGACCTGCCGCTGATGCCCGGCTTGACCGAGCAGCAAGAGGCGGCGGTGGTGTTCGACCACGCGACGGGACAGGTCGCGACCGCGGTCGCCTCGGGGCCGGTGGAGCCCGCCGCCGTCCGGCGGTTCTACCGGCTGTCCCTGCCGCCGCTCGGCTGGGAGCCGGAATGCGCCCAGCCGAGCTGCGCCCCGCCCGACCGCTACCGCCGGGATGGCGAGGTGCTCGAACTCGAGCTCGCTTCCGGGCCCGAGGAGACGGCCGTGCGGATCGTGCTCACCCGACAGCTCTCCAATCTCCAATAGAACGAGGCATCCATGGCTTACGAGAACATCATCGTCGAGACCCGCGATTCGGTCGGGCTGATCACGTTGAACCGCCCGAACGTGCTCAACGCGCTGTCGACGCCGCTGGTTCGCGAGCTCGGCGATGCGCTGGGCGCGTTCGAGGCCGATGCCTCGATCGGCGCGATCGTGCTGACCGGCTCCGAGAAGGCCTTCGCGGCCGGCGCCGACATCAAGGAGATGCAGTCCAAGAGCTGGCCAGACACCTATACCGAGGACTTCATCACCGCCGACTGGGAATCGATCCTGCGCTGCCGCAAGCCGGTGATCGCCGCGGTGGCGGGCTATGCGCTCGGCGGCGGCTGCGAGCTGGCGATGATGTGCGACTTCATCATCGCTGCCGACACCGCGCGCTTCGGCCAGCCCGAGATCCAGCTCGGCGTCACCCCCGGCGCCGGCGGGACCCAGCGCCTGACCCGCTTCGTCGGCAAGTCCAAGGCGATGGACATGTGCCTCACCGGGCGGATGATGGATGCCGACGAGGCCGAGCGCGCCGGGCTGGTGAGCCGCGTCGTCGCCCCCGACCGGCTGATCGACGAAGCCGTCGAGGCGGCGCAGAAGATCGCCGGCATGTCGCTTCCCATCGTGCTGATGGTCAAGGAGTCGGTCGACCGCGCCTACGAGGTGTCGCTCAGCGAGGGCGTGCGCTTCGAGCGCCGGCTGTTCCAGGCAACCTTCGGCACCGCCGACCAGAGCGAGGGCATGGCCGCATTCATCGACAAGCGCAGGCCGAATTTCAGCGGCCGGTAAGCGCGTCCTCCACCCCCGCCGCCAGGCTCAGCAGCGCGGCATCGCCGCCGCGCGCGCCCATCAGCATCAGCCCGACCGGCCCGGAGCCGGGCTCGTGGCAGGGCAGGGTGATGGCGCAGCGGTCGAGGAAATTGCCGACGAAGGTGTTGCGCAGCGTCCGCGAATTCGCCGCGAGCCACTCCTCCGCGCTGTTGCCGATCGCGGCGATCGGCGGCGCGACCCAGGCGAGCGTCGGCATGGCGATCGCGTCGTAGGGCGCGGTGACGGCATCGGCGCGGGCGATCAGGTCGCGCCGCGCCGCCAGCAGGTCGATATAGACATGCGCCGGGATACCGGCTCCGTTGCGCAGGCGCTGCGCGATGATCGGGTCGTAGAGCTCGCCCTTCTCCGCCAGCAATTCGCGGTGCCACGCAAGGCCTTCCATGATCGGCAGCGTGCCGCCCGCATTGAGCGGCGCGATCTCGTCGAGCTCCGCGAACTCGATGTCGACGAGCCGCGCGCCGGCGGCCGACAGACGGCCCAGCGCGGCGTCGAAGCCGCTCGCCACCGCCTCGTCGAGATCGTCGCAGACGAGGCGCTTGGGCACCGCGATCGTCGCGTGCTCGACCGGATGCGGGACGACCGGTTCGGGCTTCTCCCCCGCGAAGATCGCATCCACCAGCGCGCAGCATTGGACGCTGTTGCCGAGCGGGCCGACGCTGTCGAGGGTGGCGGCGAGCGGCACCAGGCCGTCGATCGGGATGCGCCCCGTCGTCGGCTTGAAGCCGGCGATGCCGCAGAACCCGGCCGGCATGCGGACCGACCCCGCGGTGTCGCTGCCGAGCGCCACCGCCGCCATTCCGTCGCTGACCGAGACCGCGGCGCCCGAGGACGAGCCGCCGGGGATGCGCCCGGTCGCGCGGTCCCACGGGTTGCGCGGGGTGTCGTAGTGCGGGTTGAGGCCGAGCGCGCCGAAGGCGAACTCGGTCATGTTGGTGGTACCCAGGATGACCGCGCCGGCGGCGCGTAGCCGGGCGACCACCGGCGCGTCCGCTTCCGCCGGCGGGCGGTCCGCCAGAGCCCTCGACCCGGCGAGCGTCGTGTAGCCGCGCACGTCGCACAGGTCCTTGATGGAGACCGGGATGCCGGCGAGCGGCGAGGGGACGATCCCGTGGCCGCGCGCCCGGTCGGACGCCTCGGCCGCGTCCATCGCGGCGTCCTTGAACAGGCGGATGAAGACGCGCGCGCCCTCGCCCTCCGGATCCTCGATCCGGTCGAAGCACTGGGCGGTGAGCGCCACCGACGTCGTGCGGCCTTCCGCGAGGTCTTCGGCGAGCTGCCAGAGCGGTTTCATCCTCATGCGGCGGTCTCCCTTCCGGCTTCGGCTTCCCGCTCCAGCGCCGCTTCCCGCATCCGCCCAAAGGCGAGCGCCGGCGCATCGACGTTGATGTCGACCAGCGGCGCGTCAGGGCGGGACTCGAACACGCGCTGCTGGGCTTCCATGATCTCCAAATCCTCGCGGAACACCCGCAGGAAGTCGGTGCGGAACACCTCGTCCAGCTCCGCGCTGTCGATCCCGAACAGGCGGGTATGGGCGTAGAAATGGTGCGTCGTGCGCTCGGTCTCCGGCGTCGGGCAGTTGGGCACGTGGAAGGCGGTCCCCTGCACCCGGTCTCCGTCCAGCGCGCCGCGCCCGACCTCCGTGCAGCCCACATCGACGTCGACATGGCAGGGCAGCATGGCCTCGACCGCCTGCCAGCGGTCGACCTTGCCCGCGAAGCCGCCGGCCGCCCGGTAGAACGGCGGCGGCTCGACCGCGGGCATCAGCCGTTCCATGCGGACCGACCGCCCGTCGCGCTCGGTGCGGCATGGAAAGCGGGTGATCTCGTCGTTGCCGATGGTGTCGGTATGGACGAAGGCGAGATGGGATAGGTCGAGCAGGTTGTCGACGATCAGCCGGTGGCTGCAGCGCGAGTAGAGCGGCGTTCCGCCGTTGCCCGGCACGGTCTTCCAGTCCGGGTGGTCCATCCACCACCAGTCGGGCAGCAGGCCCTCGTCCGGCGTCCCGTCGCCCATCCAGATCCAGATCCACCCCGCCCGCTCGACCAGGGGGTAGGATCCGACCTTGCTGCCCGGCGGCACGCGGGTCTGGCCCGGCACCTCGACGCAGGCACCGCGGCGATCGAACAAGAGCCCGTGATAGGCGCAGCGCAGCCCCCCGTCCTCCACCGTCCCCATCGAGAGCGGCAGCGCGCGGTGGCAGCAGCGGTCTTCCAGCGCGACCGGGGCGCCGTCCCGGGTGCGGAACAGGACGAGAGCCTCGTTCAGCAGCGTGCGGGCGAGCGGCGTTTCCCCCAGCTCGTGGCTCCACGCCGCCACATACCAGCAATTGCGCAGGAACATCGCCCCGATCCGCCCTCCGGTTTGCGCGGGCCGGAGTCTACGGGGAATATGGCGCGGCGCCAATCGAGGGAGGATGCGGTGTTCGATTTCCTGTTCCCGAGCCACGCCTTCGGCTCGCAGACCCTGCGCCTGGTCGCCGAGGCCCAGCAGGGCGGCGGCGACGTGTTCGACATCGCGCGCTGCTGCCGCGAGATCGAGGAGGGGGACACCGAGAGCTGGGAGCGGGAATGGGTGGCGCTGGCGGAGCGTATCGAGGGGCTCGCCCGCGAGGCCCTGGCCGACGGGCGGAACACGACGGCCACGAA
Source organism: Defluviicoccus sp. (assembly GCA_028821395.1). GTDB lineage: Bacteria > Pseudomonadota > Alphaproteobacteria > MPNO01 > MPNO01 > MPNO01. The sequence continues at coordinate 18,374 of JAPPGP010000225.1, read as the reverse complement.
GTACTTCTTCCACGCCAACCAGTACTGGCGCATGGCCGACGTGTTCCTCGGCGAGGACCGCGCCGCCGACCGGGCGGAGCGGTTCTCCAGGGCACAGGCCTGCTTCCGCGAGGCGGCGAGGCTCCATTCGCCTCGGATCGAGGTCATCGAGGTCGCCTGCGGCGCCGAGACCTATGACGGGTATTTCTGCCACCCGGTCGACCCCGCGCCCGGGGCAAAGTGGCCGGCGGTGTTCTTCATCGGCGGCGCGGACGCCTATGCCGAAGAGATCTATTTCTCCGGCCGGCAGATGCTGGAGCGCGGCATCGCCATGCTGCTGGTCGACACGCCGGGGCGCGGCTCGTCGATGTACCTCAAGGGTATCCCGACGCGGCCCGATTACGAGGTGCCCGGCATGGCGGCGATCGACTGGCTTGCCGCCCGCAAGGAGGTCGACGCCGGGCGGATCGGGCTGATGGGGATCTCGATGGCGGGCTACTACGCGCCCCGCGTCGCCGCCTTCGACGAGCGGGTCAAGGCGCTGGTCGCCTGGTGCGGCTGCTACTCGCTGCTCGACGACATCTATCTGTTCTATGACGGGCTCAAGCCGACGCTGCGGCGCCTGCTCGGCGGGGTCACCCACGAGCAGGCGCTGGAGCTGCTCAAGGCTTACACCATGGAGGGGCTCGCCGGAAACATCGCCTGCCCGACCCTGATCAACCACCCGCGCCCTGATCGGCTGATGGACGTGCGCGGCGCCGAACGCCTGTTCGCCGAGATCGGCGCCGCCGACAAGACGCTCAAGATCTACGACGATCCCAAGCTCGGCGGCATCGCCCACTGCGCCCACGACGCCTGGGCCCACAACGTGCCGCTGATGCTGGATTGGCTGGAGGCGCGGCTTTAAGGGGGTCGGGAGGCTCGCCGCAGCCGGATTGTCTGCAACCGTAGGCTTTGGGAAGGATGGCTTCACCGCTTTGCGATAAGCTGTCTCGGCGAGCCGGCAGCGTGACACGACCTGAAATATCCTTTCGGAGGGCGTCCTGACCGAACCTGTCGCAGAACGTCGCCGACGTGCCTCTATCGAAGGCGATCCGGACCCGCCTCGGATGGCCGGCTTCGGCGAGTTGTCCGATCTTGGCGACGACCACCGCCGCGTCCGCGAAGCCATCGAGGAAGAATTCGAAAGACTCGAGCCAGAGAGGCCGGCGCGATTTTCGATGCCGAAGCGCTTTCAGCGTTGGTCGCTGGAGGTCGAATGACGGGACGAATCGCTGTGCTCGGTTGGGGATCCCTCCTATGGGACAAGGACGGGGAGTTCGACAATCGTCGCCGACGCTGGCAGTACGATGGGCCCACGCTCAAGCTCGAGTTCTCCCGTATTTCCGAGAAAAGGCGGGGTGCCCTCACGCTGGTGATCGACAGCGAGAACGGGATGGACGCGCAAGTCGCATGGGCGTTGAGTCGACGCGACCGGATCGGCGACGCCGCGGAAGATCTTAGGAAACGCGAGAAAGCGCACCGGAAATTCATCGGCATGCACTCGGTTGCCGGCGACCGGCGCGGCCGCGATGCCAATGCACTCGCCGCAATCGAAGACTGGGCTGACAAACGCGGGCTGGATGGCATGGTGTGGACCGACCTTCCAGGCAACTTCGTAGACAAGACCGGCGAGCGTTTCTCGGTCGACGCCGCAATTCGATACCTGAAGTCTCTGCGTGGCGACGATCGGGAGAGGGCCTTTCGGTACATCCGGAATGCTCCCGCCTTCATTCGAACGCCGCTGCGGATGGCCTTTTCCGACATGTTGGAAGGCGTTGAAGGATAGAATGCTGGGGCGCCCGGCCCCCTACTGCGACCGTCCCCGCGCGGCGATTTCCCAGACCGCCTCCACCTCGTCGCCGCGGGTGACGATGAAGCGGTCGTGCAGGTTGACGGTGGTGTCGCAGTGGCTCGGCAGCAGGGTCACCTTGTCGCCCACCCCGAGCGGCGCCTCGCCCGGGAAGGCGAGCTCGCCGTGCTCGTCGCCGGCGAAGCGGAACTCGGCCTCCGCATACTCGATCGCGCGCGGCGCGCCGCCGTCGCCGCTGATCGCCTTCATGCCCGAATCGAGGATCGCCCGGTCGGCGGCGGGCCGGCTGAGCACCCCGGCCAGCACGGTGAGCGCGTTCTCGAAGGGCGGCGCCGGCGCGCCCTCCCATTCGATGGCGCTGTAGTTGGTGTCCATGAAGATGTAGGACCCCGGCTGCAGCTCGGTGAGCCCGCCGGCGGCGGCGTCGATCGCCGAGGTCCCGGTGCCGCCGCCGGTCAGCACGTCCACGTCCAGACCGGCCTCGCGCACCAGCCGGGCCGAGCGCTCCGCCTTCTCCAGCGCCTCCGCGGCGCCGGCGCGCCGCTCGTCGACGTTTCCGGTCATCTGGATCCGGCCGTGATAGGCCTGGAGCCCGCGGAAACGGAGCCAGTCGTGGCCGTCGACCAGCCGCGCGAGCTCGGCCGCGCGCGGTCCCGGCGGCACGCCGCAACGGCCCTGCCCGACATCGACCTCGACCAGCACGTCGAGCCTGAGCCCCGCGGTCTGTGCCCCGGCGGCGAGGTCCGAGATGTTGTCCGCATCGTCGGCGACGACCGAGATGCGCGCCTGCCGGGCGGCGGCGGTCAGCCGCATGATCTTCGACGCCCCCACCACCGGGGTGGTTATGTGGAGGTCCTCGATCCCCGCCGCCGCCAGCACCTCGGCCTCGCCGAGCTTGGCGCAGCACAGGCCGACGGCGCCGGCCTCCATCTGGATGCGCGCGACCTCGGGCGATTTGTGCGCCTTGGCGTGCGGCCGGCAGGCCACGCCGGCATCCAAGCAGAGCTTCGCCATGCGCGCCACGTTGCGCTCGAACGCATCGGCGTCGACCAGCAGCACCGGGGTGTCGAGCTCCTGGATCTTCATCGCCTAGCCCTCGTGCACGACTGTGCCGCCGACGATGACGGTCTCGGCGACGATGTCCTTGATCGCGTCTTCCGGGCAGGTCAGCGGGTCGTCCGAGAGTATCGCCATGTCGGCGAGCTTGCCTTCCTCCAGCGAGCCCTTGCTGTCCTCCTCGAAGGTGAGCCACGCGCCCTCGATCGTGGCGCAGCGCATCGCGTCCTCGCGCGTGAGCGCCTGGTCCGGGGCGATGCGCTCCCCGGTGTGCAGGTTCTCGCGCGCCACCGACTGCCAGACCGGGAAGAACAGGCTGGTCGGCACGTTGTCGGTGGCGAGCGCGACATGGACGCCCGCCTCCAGCAGGCTCCTGATCGGCACGATGTCGTTCTCGCGGTCCGCGCCGATCTCGTCCCGGGTGATGTGCGACTGCTTGTGGACGTAGCGGTTGGTGTGGGTGGTCAGCACCAGGCCGAGATCGGCGACGCGCCTTATCTCGTCCGGGCTCAGCGTGTTGATGTGGCCCAGCACCCAGCGCTTCTCCCCGATCGGCACCCGCTTGTTCACCTCCTCGAACAGCGGCAGGAATTGGGGCCAGAGCGCGCAGATGCGGATCGAGTTGCGCGCCGCCTCGGTCAGGAAGTCGACCATCTTCTCGCGCGGCACGCCGCAATCGTAGTTGAACCCCGACCAGCCAGTATAGGGCGAGGCACGGGCGCGCAAGAGCGCGTCCGCATCGAAGCCGAACTCGGTATAGAGCCCGCCCACCGCGAGCCAGTCGTCGCCGAGCCCGCGCCCGCCGAGCCAGCCCGACCAGGAGCGCAGCGCATGCGTGTAGTCGATGTCGCGCTCCGGCCCCCAGGACGGGCTGAAGACGAGGTTGGCGCGGACCGTCGCCCTGCCCGCCGCGTGCACCGCCTGCCAGGCCTGGATCAGCTCCTGCGCCGCGCCGTGCTCCTCGAAGACGCTGGTGGTCCCGGTCCGGTTGTAGATCCGCATCGCCGCCTCGATACCGGCGACCCGGTCGGCATGGGTGAAGCGCGGCGCCCGGTTGAAGTGGCTGAGCTCGATCACCGGCATGTAGGTGTGCTCGTGGATGATGCCGTTGGGCTCGCCGGTCCCGGGGTCGCGCTCGATCCGGATCGAGGCGGACGGGTCGGGCGTGTCGCGGCCGATCCCCGCGGCGTCGAGGGCGGCCGAGTTGGCGACCGAGGTCAGCGGCAAGATATGGCGCCAGAAGCCCCAGATCGGGCGGATATAGACCGGGTTGTCGGGTGCCGCGCCGTCGAGCTCCCGGCGCGTCGGGAAGCGGCCCTCGGCGAGGTTGCTCGGCACGTCCCAGTAATAGGGCGGCTCGCCGATCGGCATGGTGACGATCCACTCGCCGGGCTCGGCATCGGCGGCCAATGCCTGGATGCGTCCCAGCACGTCGTCGATCGATCGGCAGCCGGCGAGCGACGGGAAGACCGGCTTCAGCCCCTCGCGGTCGAGATGGGCGTGGCCGTCGATCAGCCCCGGCGTCACCGCGCGTCCGCCGGCGTCGATGCGCCGCGTCCCCGGCCCGACCAGGGTCTCGATCTCGGCCGCCCCGCCGACCGCGGAAATGCGTCCGCCCGAGACCGCGACCGCCTCGGCGATGCTGCTCTTCGGATCCGCCGTGATCACCTTGCCGCGGGTGACCACGAGGTCGGCGGGGGCGGGCATCAGGCGCCGACCGCGTAGGCCTCGCGGCGGGTGTCGGCGGCGCCCATCAGCACGCCGTCCCCGGTCACCTCGATGGTCTTGGCTGAGCCGAAATAGGACGCCCCGGCGGCGCGCTCGACCGGGAAGCCGGCATCGGCGAGCCCATCGGCCACGCCGTCGTCGAACGCCTCGTCGAGCAGGGTCTCGCCCTGCATGTTGATCGACCAGCGCGGCGCGTCGATCGCCGCCGTCAGCTCCATCCCCCGGTCGACCAGGTTGTTGAGGATCTGGACATGCGACAGCGTCTGGCTCGGACCGCCCGGCGTGGTCAACAGGTAGCGCAGCCTGCCGCCGTCGAGCACCACGACGGGGTTGAGCGTGTGCGCGGGCCGCTTGCCCGGGGCGAGCGCGTTGGCGCTCTCGGGATCGATGCTGAAGCCGGTCATCCGGTTGTTCATCAGGATTCCCGTGCCGGGGTCGAGGAAGGCGCTGCCGAAGACGTGGAACACGCTTTGCACCACCGCGATGCCATTGCCTTCGCCGTCCGCGATGCAGATGCAGGAGGTGCCGCCCGCCGGGTGCGCCATGGCGGGGGCGGGCTCGGCGGCTTGCCGCACCTCGTTGCGCAGCGCCCGGGTGGTCTCGTCGCTCAGCAGCCGGTCGACCGGCGCCGGGTCGGTGCGCGGATCGGCGATGTGTTCGCGCCCCGCCGCGAAGGCCGCGCGCTGGGCGCGCATCAGACAGGCGAGGCGCCCCGCCTCGTCGCCGCCGAGCTCCGCCGGGTCGATCCCGTCGAGCGCGTTGAGCTGCATCAGCATCAACACGCCGTAAGAGTTGGGCGGCATCACCCGGACGCCGAGCCCGCGATAGCCCGATTCCAGCGGCTCCGCCCATTCCGGCTCGTAGCCGGCGAAGTCGTCCGCCGTCACCACCCCGCCCTGCGCCTGGGCCGACGCGGCGATGGAGCGCGCGATCTCGCCCTCGTAGAACGCGGCGCTTCCCCCGTCGGCGATGAGTGCGACGGTGCGGGCGAGCGCCGGCTGGCGGACGATCGCGCCGGCCGGCAGCGCTTCGCCGCCCGGGTAGTAGATCTCGCGGCAGCCGGGATCGCCCTCGATGTCCTCGCGGAACAGATGGAGCGCGCCGGCGAGCACGCGGGACAGCGGGTGGGCTTCGGCGAGCGCCGCCGCGTCGGCGAACAGCTCGGCCCAGGGCAGCTTTCCGTAACGCTGGTGCATCCGCTCCCAGCCCCGGATCATCCCGGGCACGCTGAAGGCGAGCGGCCCGCGCTTCGGGATGCCGTCGGCGTAGAGCCCGAGCGAGGCGCCGGCGGGCGCGTGGCCCGAGGCGTTCATGCCGAGCGTGCGGGCGTCCCCGGCGCGGTGGTAGAGGATGAAGGCGTCGCCGCCGAGCGAGGTCGCGTGCGGCACCACCACCGAGAGCGCCGCCGAGCAGGCGATCATCGCATCGACCATCGAGCCGCCGCGCTCGAGGGCGCGCAGCCCGGCGAGCGAGGCCAGCGAATGGCCGGAAACCACCATGCCGCGCGTGCCGTAAACCGGAGAGCGGGGGATCTTCACCCCCGCGAAGCCGTCAGTCTTCGCCATGGTCCCTGTCACCTCTTGCGCGGGGTCGCGTCGGTCGAGACCGAAATTCGGTCGGGACGGTCCGTCGCAACCTTCTGATTCACCGGAAGGGTCTGTGCGCCGGCGGCGTGTCGCTTGCCGCGATATTCCAAACATACCGGGACCGCCCAGGGCGATCCAGCCTCGCGGCCTTGCGGCCCCGCGTCCACCATCGAAGCGGCCCTCAAATGGCGTCCGTGTGCGGTCGAAGCAGGGATGCCGTCCGCGCCAGGACGTGGCGGTCGCCAGGATCCGGCAGATCGAGCCCCGCGGCGAGGGTGTCGCAACCCGTCACCACCGCTTCGGGAAAGTGCCTGTCCATCGTTTCGCGCGTTCGCTCCAGCGCGGCGGCGGGAAGATCGGGCCGGCCATCGTCTACTGCAAGCCGAGCTCCTGGTCGCGGGCCGTCAGCTCGTCGAGCGCCTCCCGGCGACGGGACTCCGTCGCGCGGCGATAGGCGAGGATGTCCTCGGCGCGAACGCGCCGGTGTGCGCCCACCTTGCGGAAGGGAATCCGTCCGCCGTCGAGCAGCTGCACGAGGTGCGTCCGCGACACCTGCAAAAGCTCCGCCGCCTGCCGCGTCGTCAGCTCGGCGTGCAACGGCATCAGCGCGACGCCCTTGCCGTGCGCCATCTGATCCAGGATCTCCGTCAGCAGCCGCATTGCGGGCGTGGGGATGTCCACCGGCTCGGCGGCGGCGCCGAAACGCGCGGGCACCGGGTCCGTCCCCTCGACCCATGCCGCCAGCCGCCGGACTGCCCTTCCCGCCAGCGCCACATCCCGGTTGCTCGGAATGCCCCATTCCTTCCGCGTCGCGATCTTGCCATCCATCGCCGCGTCTCCGTTGTCCGGGCAAAGGATAGGCCGTTAACGCCACAAGTCTCGCAAACGACAGGTGCTGCGGAAACCGGCCTGCGAGCGTCGGTCATCCCGCCCGCCATCCCCGCAGTCACGGCGGACACCCGGTCCGGCGGGTTACTCGGGCGCGAGGCGGGTCTCCACCAGCCGGGCCCAGTAGCTCGCGCCGATCGGCAGCGCCTCGTCCCGGAAGTCGTAGTTCGGGTTGTGCAGCAGGCAGCCGCCGTCGCCGGGGCCGTTGCCGAGCCAGACATAGCAGCCCGGCTTCTCGTTGAGCATGAACGAGAAGTCCTCGGCCGCCATCTTGGGGTGGAGGCCGCGATGGACGTTCCCCTCGCCCACCACCTCGGCGGCGACGTGGGCGGCGAGCTCGGATTCGTCGGCGTGGTTGATGGTCGGCGGGTAGCGCCGCTCGTAGTCGACCGCGGCCTCCAGCCCGTGCGTCGTGGCGATGCCGGCGACGATGCGCCTGAGCGAGGCCTCGGCGAGGTCCTGGATCTCCGGCAGGAAGGCGCGCACCGTCCCGCGCAGCACCACGTCCTCCGGGATCACGTTCCAGGTGTCGCCGCCGTGGATCTGGGTGACGGTGACGACCACCGACTCCTGGGCGTCGACGATGCGGCTGGCGATGGTCTGCAGCGCGGTCACCATCTCGGCCGCGGCCACGATCGCGTCGCTGCCGAGATGGGGCGCGGCGGCATGGGTGCCGTGGCCCGTGACCCGGATCTCGAAGATGTCGAACGCCGCCATCATCGGCCCGGCGCGCACCGCCATCTCGCCGATGCCGACGCGCGGCATGTTGTGCATGCCGAACACCTGCTCCATCGGGAACCTTTGGAACAGCCCCTCTTCGACCATGACGCGGGCGCCGCCCTCGTTCTCCTCCGCGGGCTGGAAGATGAACCTGACGGTGCCGGCGAAATTGCGGGTCTCGGCGAGGTACTTGGCCGCGCCCAGCAGCATCGAGGTGTGCCCGTCATGGCCGCAGGCATGCATCTTGCCCGGGACCCGCGAGCGGTGCCCAAAACCGTTCTTCTCCTCGATGTGGAGCGCGTCCATGTCGGCGCGGAGCCCGATCGACGGCCCGTCGCCGCGGGCGCCGGCGAGCGTCCCCACCACCCCGGTCCCGGCGAGGCCGCGATCGACCTCGATGCCGAACTCGCTCAGCCGGTCGGCGACGAATTGCGAGGTGCGGTGTTCCTCGAAGGCGGTCTCGGGATGGGCGTGGATGTCGCGGCGCCACGCCGTCATCTCGTCGTGGAACTCGGCGATGCGGTTGACGATGGCCATGCCCGATGGTCCCCGCGCCGCCCCGCCCTGTCAAGCGGATGGGCGGGGCGCGTATCGAGGCACGCCGCCTCTCGGCTACGCCTCCCGTTCGAACGGGTTGACGATCGAGAGGCCTTCGATGCGGCGGCCGGCTTGCAAATCTTCCGTCAGCAGGGTGTCGCAGCCGGCTTCGAGGGCGGATGCGAGGATCAGCGAGTCGTGGAAGCCGAAACGGTGCTGCCGGGCGAGCGCCACCGCCGCGGCCCAGGTGTCGATCCCCACCGGGCGGATCGCATCGAGCGCGGCTCGCAGATCGGCCACCGCATCCGCGATCTCGTGCCACTCGAGGCGGAACTTGCGGCGCAATGCGGCGGTGAACTCGTCGATCACCTGGACGCTGACCGTGCCGCCGGCGAGGATCGCCCGTCTCGCGATCTCGCCCTTCGGGTCGGCGGACTGCACATAGATCAGCACGTTGGTGTCGAGGAACGCGGTCACCGGAGGTTGGCGTCGTCGCGGTCGAAGGCGCAGCCCGCCGGCAGGGTCAATGCGCGCGCGCATCCGCTCGACCGCCCGCGCCCGCCGCCGGTCCTTCGCGAGCACGACACGCTCGGGCGTGGCGGAGACGATTTCCAGCCGGTCGCCGGACTTGGATCGGCCCGCCGATCCGCGTACAAACGGGCGCGATCGAGATCGGTTGGAAGACATGGACGACCACCGGGAAATCCGCGACGCCGTCGCCCGGCTGTGCGCCAGCTATCCGGGCGAGTACTGGCGCGAGCTCGACCGCGACCGCGCCTATCCGACGGCGTTCGTCAGGGACCTGACCGAGCACGGCTATCTCTCGGTGCTGATCCCCGAGGAGTACGGCGGCAGCGGGCTCGGCATCTCCGCCGCCGCGGCGATCCTGGAAGAGGTCCAGAAATCCGGCGGCAATGGCGGCGCCTGCCACGCCCAGATGTACACCATGGGCACCGTGCTCAGGCACGGCAGCGAGGCCCAGAAGCGGGACTACCTGCCGAAGATCGCCGCCGGCGAGCTCCGCCTCCAGGCCTTCGGCGTCACCGAGCCGACCAGCGGCACCGACACGCTGAGCCTGCGGACCACGGCGGTGCGCGACGGCAATGACGGCTATGTCCTCAACGGGCAGAAGGTGTGGACCTCGCGGGCCGAGCACTCGGACCTGATGCTGCTCTTGGCCCGCACCACGCCCAGGGAGGAGGTCGAGCGGCGCACCGAGGGGCTCTCGGTGTTCCTCCTCGACATGCGCGCCGCAAGCGGCAACGGGCTCGAGATCCGCCCCATCCGCACCATGATCAACCACGCGACGACCGAGATCTTCTTCGACAATCTGCGCATCCCGGCCGACAGCCTGGTCGGCGAGGAGGGGAAGGGGTTCCGCTACATCATCGACGGGATGAACGCCGAGCGGATCCTGATCGCCGCCGAGTGCATCGGCGATGCCCGCTGGTTCATCGCCAGGGCCACCGAATATGCCGGCGAGCGCCGCATATTCGGCCGCGCGATCGGCCAGAACCAGGGCGTCCAGTTCCCGATCGCCGAGGCCTACGCGAAGACCGAGGCGGCGGACTTGATGGTCGCCAGGGCGGCGGCGCTGTTCGAGGCGGGCGAGCCCTGCGGCGAGCAGGCCAACATGGCCAAGTACCTCGCCTCCGAGGCGTCCTGGCAGGCCGCCGACATGTGCATGCAGACCCATGGCGGCTACGCCTTCGCCGAGGAGTACGACGTCGAGCGCAAGTTCCGCGAGACCCGGCTCTACCGGATCGCGCCGATCTCCAACAACTTCGTGCTGTCCTACATCGCCGAGCACGTGCTCGGCCTGCCCAGGTCCTATTGATGGCGGGCGGCGCGGCAAGACCGCTGGACGGGCTGCTGGTGCTGTCGATGGAGCAGGCGGTGGCGGCACCCTATTGCTCGTCCCGCCTCGCCGATGCCGGGGCGCGGGTGATCAAGATCGAGCGCGAGGGCGGCGATTTCGCGCGTGGCTACGACAGGTTCGCGGGCGGCGAGAGCGCCTATTTCGTCTGGCTCAACCGGGGCAAGGAGTCGCTCACCGCCGACATCAAGGACCCCGACGACCGGGCGCTGCTCTACCGCATCCTGGAACGGGCCGACGTGTTCATCCAGAACCTCGCCCCCGGGGCGGCGGCCAGGGCGGGGTTCGGCTCGGCGGGCCTGCGCGCGCGCAACCCCCGGCTGATCACCGTCGACATCAGCGGCTACGGCGCCGACGGCGCCTATGCCGACATGCGGGCCTACGACCTCCTGGTCCAGGCGGAGTCCGGGCTCTGCGCGGTCACCGGCGGGCCCGAGGGGCCGGGCCGGGTCGGGGTCTCGGTCTGCGACATCGCGTGCGGCATGTACAGCTACATGGCGACCCTCGAGGCGGTGATCGCGCGCGGCGAAACGGGCGAGGGCTGCGCCATCGAGACCTCGCTGTTCGCCGGCATGGCGGACTGGATGACGGTGCCGCTGCTGCACTGGGAGTCGGACGGCAGGGGCCCGCCCCGGATCGGGCTCAACCACCCCTCGATCCACCCCTACGGCGCCTACCCGACCAAAGACGGCGCGCCGATCCTGATCGCGATCCAGAACGAGCGCGAGTTCGTGCGCCTCTGCGCCGAGGTGCTGGAGCGCCCGGACCTCCCCGCCGACCCCCGCTTCGAGAGCAACATCGCCCGGCTCGACAACCGCGAGCCCTTCGATGCGATCGTCCGCGGGGCGTTCACGGCGATCGGGCGCGACGCGCTGATCGCGAGGCTCCGCCGGGCGAAGATCGCCTTCGGCGAGGTCAACGACGTGGCCGGTCTCGCGCGCCACCCGGCGCTCAGGAGGACCGGCATCGGCATCCCGAGCGGCGCGATCGACCTCGTCGCCCCGCCGGCGCGGATCGACGGCGGCGCGCGCGAGCTCGGCCCGGTGCCCGAGGCGGGCGCCGATTCCGCGGCCATCCGCGGCGAGTTCGCGGCATGAACGGGCTCGACGAGGCTCTCGATCGGGCGCGCGGGTGGATCGGGCGCAGCGCGACCGCGACCGGGCTCATCACCGCCGCGCCCGCCGATATCCTTTCCGCCACCTTCGACCGCGACGACGCGCCGCTGGCGGACGGCGACCCCATCCCGCCCGGCTGGCACTGGTACTACTTCCCGGAGGCGGTCAGGCTTGCCGACACCGGGCCGGACGGGCACAAGGCGAAGGGCGGCTTCATGCCGCCGGTGCCCCTGCCGCGCCGCATGTGGGCCGGGGTCAAGATGCGCTTCGACCGCCCGCTCCGGGTCGGCGAGACCGCCAGGCGGGTCTCAACCATCGCCGACGTGGTGCCGAAGAGCGGGCGTTCCGGCGCGCTCTGCTTCGTCACCGTGCGCCACGAGATCTTCGGCGAGGGCGGGCTCGCCACCCACGAGGAGCACGCGACCGTCTACCGCGCGGCCGATGCGGGCAAGGCGGGCCCGCCGCCGGCGAAGCGGGAGCCGCCCGGGGCGGAGGCGGTCTGGTCGCGCGAGATCGAGCCCACCACGGTGCTCCTGTTCCGCTACTCGGCGCTCACCATGAACAGCCACCGCATCCACTACGACCGCGACTACGTGACCGGGGTCGAGGGCTATCCGGGCCTGCTGGTCCACGGCAATCTGATCACGACGCTGCTGCTCGACCTGTTCCGCCGCGCGCGGCCCGAGGCGACGCTCAAATCCTATGCGGTGCGCGCGCTCGCCCCGCTGTTCGACGGCGCGCCGTTCACCGTCAACGGCGCGCCCGGCCCCGGCGAAGGCGAAGGCCGCCTCTGGGCGCTTACCCCCGACGGCGGCATCGCCCAGACGGCGGAGATCACTTTCGCGGATTGAGGTCGCGGATCGCCCTGTCGATCCCCCCCTGGCGCCGCTCGGCGAGCGCCGGCTTCTTCGCCATCGCCCAGCGCCAGGCTTCTTCCTGCCGCCCGCCGCGGCCGTCGAAACGGGGCATGACATAGCGCGCGATCAGCTCGTAGCTGCGCTCGGTCGCCGCGAAATCGGCCCAGTTATGCGCCATGTCCAGGAACACGCCGAACCCGCCCGACTGGCGTTCCAGCCGCTCGATCTGGGCGGCGAGATCGTCCGGCGTGCCGATCACCGCGATGTGCGACTCGATCAGCGCGTCGATGTCGGAGTCCACGTCTCCCTCGCCGGTCGCATCGAGCGGCAGATGCCCGACCTGGGCGAAATAGCGCAGCCACTCCTGGATGCCGAAGCGGACATTGGCGCGCGCCCGTTCGCGGGTCTCGGCGACGTGGACCGGGCCGACCAGCCGCCAGCGCGCGCGATCGGCTGTCCGGCCATGCGCCTCGGCCTCCCCGGCGCAGATCCGCCAGGTCTCCGGCAGGGCCTCGAACGCGGCCCTCGTGGTGGCGGCGGTCGAGAGCAGGCTCATGCCGTACTTGCCGGCGGCGCGGGGGCCCGACGGCGAGACCACCGAGGGGATTGCGAGCTCGACGCGCGGACGGGTGAAGGGGGCGAGCTGGAGCCGGGCCTCGCGGAGCTCGAACCAGCCGGTCCTGCGGCTCACCGTCTCGCCGTCGAGCAGCGGCAGGATCGCGTCGAGCGCCTCGCTCATCATGTCGCGGATGCGCGCGACATCGATGCCCATCATGTCGGCGTCGTAGGGCAGCGCGCCGGCGCCGACGCCGAACATGGTCCGCCCCCTGGTCTGGTGGTCGAGCTGGTTGATGCGCTCGGCGACCAGGAACGGGTGGTGATAGGGCAGCGTGACCACGCCGGTCCCGAGCCGGATGCGCCGCGTGCGCCCGGCCGCCGCGGCGATGAAGATCTCGGGCGAGGCGACGATCTCCATGCCGCCCGAATGGTGCTCGCCCACCCAGACCTCGTCGAAGCCGAGCCGGTCGAGGTGCTCCACCAGGGCGAAATCGCGCTCCAGCGCGAGCGTCGGGTTCTCGCGCACCGAATGGAACGGCGCTAGGAAGGTGCCGAACCGGATCCGCCGCCGCTCCATCCCGCCTCCAGCTCCCGCCGCGCCCGGCAAACGCTACCAGCCGGGCCACCGGCCGGCAATTTGCCGCTGCCGCGTGACCGCCCGCAGGGGAAGGCGGAAATCGGACCGTTTCGGGACAATGCTTCACGCGACACAACGGTCGATATTGCCGATACACTCATAGGGGGAAAAATAAGGCTTGACACGGGACCTGTTTCAACCGAGACCGACATTTGATCGAAATCCCGGTCTGACTTGCTCCAAGCCTCTGAATTGTAAGGGTTTTATCGCGCCCGGTTCGTGCTACCTGGTTCGCAGGTCATATTGGTAGATTTGGTAGTGAAATTTCTCGGGGACCCCGGTGTACCCTTCTTGCCGCTATGCTTGTCTTTACGCAGCTGCTTCTCGGCGCATGAGAAGAGGAATCGTTTTCCGCTGCTGTCCATCCTCCACGCCCGTCAGTTCAACGGATCCAAGCAGCCCCTTGATGCACGGCGACCTTGACAGGACGGCGTCGTTGCAGGCGACTGCGTTCAATGGTCGGCGTTGGGTCGCGTCGAGGAAGCCTGACCAACGGTGTCCTATAGACCGGTGATGGCGAAATTCGCACCTCTCGAATAGCCTACGGGTTTCTGGCTGATTGGCGCCTGTGAAAGTTTCTCGGCCAGATTGGGCATTTCCGCAGCGGCATAGTCTATGACTTCGCGTACGGACACGCTCCGGTCGCCGTCCCTGTCCGCGTGTCCCCTCATCCCCTCAAGCACGAGGTAGGTGAGTGCCCCGTGCGGTTCGAGTTGAAGCTCGCTTGCTTTCTCATGGGCACGGGAGGCAGCGAGCACGTGAAGGCCGCCGATCCGGGCGATCTCGCGCAGCGCCTTCTGGGTGGCCGCATCGTCGCCAACCCGCGGGCTGGGGGCCGAGATGCCCTCGACCGCCTTCACCACGGCGCCAGAATAGCATGAATCGAGCACCAGAAATATGCGCTGCGCCTCGGTCCTGGTCAGCAGCGCCATCAGGCGCCGGGCGGACAGCCCATGTTGGCGGATAAGCTCGTCGAACTCTTCGTCCGACCCCGTTCGGCGCCTCCATTCCCTGGTGTAGGGGAGCAGGAACCAGTCCGATCCGTGTTCTCCGCGCAGCGCGTAGCCGTGTCCCGCGAAATACACCACCAGCACGTCGTTTGCCGCGGACGAAGAATGCGACAGCAGTTCCTCGATCGCATCCTTTTGGGCCGAACTGTCGAGTAGCGTTTTGACGCGAACGTCGCTGAATGCTGAGTTTTCGGCCGATCCCCGTAAACGGGCTCCCCTCTTCCGGAGGATGGACCCCATCGTTTCCGCATCGTTGCGTGGGAAGAAGAGCTCCCACGACGGATTGCCGTAATCGTTGATCCCGATGGCCACAACGTTCAGGCTGGATGGTGGCGGCGTACCGGAAACCGTCACGGTCTCCATGGAGAATGGGCCTTCGACCCCGCCGCGCCCCACCGAAACCGCGGCGATCCGGTTTTCCCCCGGCAAAAGGCGGATGCCGGTCTCGATCGTCGTCTCGCCCATGGCATCGACAACCAGCTTTCCGTTGCGATAGAGACGGAGTCCCGCGACATGTTCCTCGGGATAGCCGTCCTCCGTCCGAACCGTCACGCGAACGCTTCCCGCTGCGTCGCGTTCGCCGATGCCGATCTCCACTCTCGCAGGCTGAACGAATCCACCTTCGGGCAGATCGGGGGCCGTATCGTTCAGGAGGGTCGATGCGGGCGCGTCGAGTTTGGCCAGCAGCCCTGGCTCATAGTGACTCTCGGAAAACGAATCGACAGGCAATGCATGGGCGGAACCGCCTGCTTGGGAGTCTCCAGTCCAGGTCAGCGCGTCGATTCCGTCCTGCGAGCCGTCGAAGCGTCCCCTGGCGTCGAGGACCGACCAGCCGTCGTCGGTGGAAATCAGCCGCGCTATCGGGCGCCCCCGGTCCTTGTCGTCGCGCTCCCGGAAATTGTGGATAGCGACCGTGCCATCCCCGCCGCCCGCCAGCAGCCAGCCCCGTTCGAAATCGAGAGCGAGTGCGCTTGCAAAGCGCGCACGGAGCGTCAAGGACGTGAGGCGTGCGATCCTGCCGGCTATCGGCCATATCTCGACCGCTTGCCGACCGTCGCCGACGGCGGCGTGCCGTCCCTCCCGGTCCATGGCCAGGGTTCGAACAGGTTCTTCCAGTCCCGTCTCGACGGAAAACAGCAGCTCCGGACTCTCCGCGCCGGACAGGTTCCAAAGGCATAGACCGCCGCCTGAATCGCCGAGCAACACCCGGTCGCCCGCGGGCGTGAACCGGGCGGCGGAGATGTGCGTCCCTTCGGCGCAGGACGAAAGCGATCCGGCCGGCTCCAGCCCCCGGCTTCCCAGGCGAAGCACGCGCATCGTCCGACCCCGACCGGTTCGATAGACGATCCGGTAGCCGTCGGCGGAAAATGCGGGCAGCGCGGCGGCGACGGCATCGGGAAGCGCCAGCCTCTCGCGGTCGCGGGTCCTTATCCACCAGGTTCCGTTCCTCGCGCGGAACGCGACCGCCCTGTCCTCGGAGGCGGCGGGTCGCGCGCCGGGATCGAATTCGGGATCGCTCCCGGAAAGATCGAGCAGGCTCCCGTCCCGGCGCAGCACCATCGTGGTGCCGTCCGCCCGAACCGCCACGATCTCCGTCGCCAGACCGCCGCCCCGAACGAGACCGAGGAGCACGCCTTCGCCCCGGGTCGCACCCCGCTGCAGACCCCGCTCAAGGTCCCACCAGCGCGCGCTGCCGTCGCCCAGCACGACGAGGAGAAGCTCGCGGTGGCGGTCGAACGCCAATTGGGTCACGGCTCCCGCCCGCTGCGTTTCGGCGATGGCGAGGCGCGGACGCGGGACGACGAAACGTCGGTCCGAACCGATCGCCGTGCCCGAACGGAGCGCGGATCCTCCGATGGCTCCCCCGAAGATCCGGCCGAAGCCCTGAGCGTCCGCCGACGGAGAGAGAGGCGCTGCGGCGAGAAAGCTAAGAGCCGCACAAATTGACGCTACGGCTCCGTTGCGCCCCACCTTCGGCGTCATTGTTCGGCGACCACCCGGTATTCGCGTGTCGCGTGCCCCCATTCCGCAGCACCGGCGACGCGGAGCGCCTCGTTCAGTTCGACGAGATATGCCGCGGGGCGCTCGATAACAGCGAGGTCCTTGTGTCGCGAGGCCAGTCCCGTCAGGCGGGCGTTCTGCGGAGTGACGATCGCCATCAGCATGCCCGCGCCTGTCGGCGGTTCCACCGTGAACCGAAAACCGCCGGTGCCGCCCGGAACCCGAAGCGGCCGACCGGCCCGCACGCGATCCGGGATGCCGTTCCGCGCGCTGTATTCGTTGGGAAAGATCTGCACCATTCGTCCGGAGGGATCGATGTCCAGCAGGAGGAGGTGTCCGTCCCGGTCGCTCTCGACGACGATATCGACGGAACTCCCGACCGGCAGATCGGCACCGGGTTCGACCTCGAGCCGCACCCCGCCTTCGCCTGCCGCGACCGCCCGTTCCGCATGGCGAACGATAACGTCCTTGGCGACAGGCGTGCTTTCCGGGGATCGACGCGCGGATGCTGACGCGGGCGGGAATGCTGCTCTGTCCAATTGCGACGACGCCGCGTGGAGCTGGGGGGTCAGCCCTTTTTCGCAACGCGCCGGATGGCGGCGGCAATAAGCCTCGGACTCGCGGATGAGATACGCATGCAGCTCCGAACGGTCGACGATGCCGTCCGCATTGCTGTCCGCCCGGCCGTCGCGCGCTCCCCACAGAAGGCGCCGCGTGAAGACGCTGCCGGGGTTGCTGTTCAGAACCTCTTCGTCCACGAGGGCCTTCTGGTCGGCTCTGACGGCCGCCCAGACGGTGATGTCGAGACGGCTCGCGCCGAGATCCTTCGCGGACACGAAGGATTCCGGCGCGCTCACCGGCCTCCGAACACCGGCTGCGCGGTTTCCCGCAGTGCCCAAACGCAGCGGAGCGCCGTTGGGTGCACGCGGCGTCTTCACATAACGCCAGGTTTCCGGACCGGTATCCCTGACCGCAAGCCTGTCGCTGGTTCCGGAATGACAGGCATCGATTACGAGCTGAACCCGTCGACCGGGGAGCTGTGCCAGCAGGGCCGCGATCTCGTCGTCGGCGATCATTCCCCGCGCCACGCCGTCCTCGCCCACGACGGCATCGACCGGCACGAGAGTTTCGTCCAGCCGGTCGATCTCGTCGTCATTCTCGTCGATCTGCTGAAACCCGTGGCCGCTGTAGTACAGCAGCACGTCGTCACCGGGACCGGTTCCGTCGATCAGCCATTCGGCGATGGCGGCGAGAATGTTGTCGCGGGTCGCTTCCCCGTCCAGAAGCATCTTGACGTCCCCGTCGGGAAAACCGAGATGGGACGTCGCGAACGCTTTCATGGCGCGGGCGTCGTTTGTCGTCCCGATCAGGGAAGATACGTGGCGGTAGCGATCGATTCCGATCAGCAGGGCCCGCCTCTTGCGGATCTTCCCGTCGCCCTCGGGCGAAACCGGAGATGTCCCGCCCGCCCGGGCATCGACGGCAGCCATGCCCGTTCCCAGGTTGACGATTTCGACGCGGCGGTTCCGCGCATCCTCTCCGCTTGTCCCCGCGATCGGATAATCTTCGCCGAGCCCGACTTCGACCAGCCGGCCGGCGTTGACGTCACGGGAGACGAGGTAGCGCTTCACCGAACGAGCCCGCCGCAGCGACAATGCTCGATTGTACGGGCTCGTGCCCACACTGTCGGTATGCCCCATCACCCCGAACGAGAATCGCTCGAGAGACGGCCGCTTCAGCGCCGCGGCCAGCTCGTCGACCTGGATCCTTGCCGCCGCGGTCAGCCTGTCGGCATTGAACTCGAACTGAACGGCCGATAGTTGAATTCTCGCTTTGGGGGACGCGGCTGTATCGGCGGCAGGACGGATCGCCCGGTCGCGGGCAAGATTCAGCTGCCTGGCGATATCGTCCCGGCTGACAATCCCGTCGGTGCTTTCGGCGACGGCGACGGGTGCGAACGATGCGGCGCACATG